>CAXUCF010000027.1:2763-7305 GCA_964249275.1 uncultured Lichenihabitans sp. | reverse complement strand
GTCGAGGGTGTCGGCTCCTTCATCGGCGGCGGGGGTGGCGTCAATGCGGGCTCGCTGTTCATCGGCCTGAAGCCCGAGGGCGAGCGCCCCACCGCCGCCAAGGTGATCGACCGGCTGCGCCGCAAGCTGTCGCGCACGCCCGGCATCACGCTCTTCATGATCCCGATCCAGGATCTGCGGGCCGGCGGGCGGGGCGGCAAGGGATCCTACCAGTTCACCCTGTGGGACGCCGACCTCGACGAACTCCAACTCTGGCAACCCCGCGTGCTGGCGCGGTTGAGGACGGTGCCGGGCGTGGTCGACATGTCGACCGACCGCGAACAGGGCGGGCTCGAAGCCGAGGTGGTGATCGACCGTCCCGCGGCGGCCCGGCTCGGTGTTGCGATCCAATCGATTGACGACGCCCTTGGCGACGCCTTCGGGGAACGGCAGATCTCCACCATCTACGGGGCGCGCAACCAGTACCGCGTCGTGCTCGAAGTGGCACCCCGGGACCAGCGCGATCCGTCCGACATCGGCCGCATCTACGTCCCCGGCAAGGGCGGCACCCAGGTGCCGCTGTCGGCCTTCGCCACGGTGGTGCGCCGCGCCTCGCCCCTCGTCGTGAACCATCAGGGTGCCTTCCCGGCCGTCACGCTGAGCTACAATCTCGCCGACGGCAGCAGCCTCGACACGACCAGCAACCTCATCCGGCAGGCCGTGGCCGACATGCATATTCCCGACGGGTTGCACGCGGATTTCGCCGGCGACGCCCTGGTGTTCCAGCAAGGTGCCGGCGGGCAGGGGCTGCTGGTGCTGGCGGCGCTGGGCTCGATCTACATCATCCTGGGCGTGCTCTACGAAAGCCTGACCCACCCGCTGACGATCCTGTCGACGCTGCCGTCGGCGGGCCTCGGCGCGCTTCTGGCACTACGGGCCGTCGGCATGGAACTCACCGTGATCGCCTTCATCGGCATCATCCTGCTGATCGGCATCGTGAAGAAGAACGGCATCATGCTGGTGGATTTCGCCATCCATGCCGAACGCAGCGACGGCTCGAGCCCGCGCGACGCCATCTACGCGGCCTGCCTGGAGCGGTTCCGGCCGATCCTGATGACCACGCTGGCGGCCCTGTTCGGCGCCATGCCGATCGCCTTCGGCGCGGGCGTGGGCGCGGAACTGCGCCGCCCGCTCGGCGTCACCATCATGGGCGGGCTGATCCTCAGCCAGGCGCTGACGCTCTACACGACGCCGATCATCTATCTCGGCATGGCGCGGCTGCAGCGGGTGCGCTGGCCGTTCCGGCGGAGGCGGGTGGGCGGGATGCCGGTGCCGGCCGGGGAGTGAGGGAGATCTCCTCCAACCGCTGGGCCGGACATCGCGGCCAGCCGGGCGACGGCCCGGCGCTTGCATTCCGGCCCGCAACCGTAGTGCAATGGGAAATGGGCCGGCATGAGCCCTTCGGGAGAATCGGTATGACGCGTTTCGCCATCCTCGCCGGAGCCGTGATGGGCACGGTCCTGGTCTTCGGCACCGGAGCCGCCCAGGCCAAGGACTGGACCAAGGTCACCATCGCGACCGAAGGTGCCTACGAGCCGTGGAACTTCGTGCAGCCCGATGGCAAGCTGGCCGGGTTCGAGATCGATCTTGCTCATGATTTGTGCACCCGCATGAAGGTCGAGTGCACGGTCGTCCAGAACGACTGGGACGGCATGATCCCGGCGCTGACGGCCGGCAAGTTCGACGCCATCATGGCGGGCATGAGCGTGACGCCGAAACGGCAGCAGGTGATCGACTTCTCCACCACTTACGCGGCCGGCCCCTCCGGCTTCATGGTGCCGAAATCGAGCAGCCTCGCCAAGCTGCCCGGCACGGGCGAGATCCTCAACATGTCGTCCAACGATGCCAGGAACAAGGACACCATCGACGCCATGCGGGTCATGCTCAAGGGCAAGACCATCGGCGTGCAAGTGGCGACCATCCAGGCCAACTTCGTCGACAAATACTTCAAGGACGTCGCGACCGTCCAGGAGTACAAGACCGCCGAGCAGAACGACCTCGACCTGATGGCCGGCCGCATCGATTGTTCGTTTGCCGAGGATTCCTACTTCCTGGCGACCTTGGCCAAACCCGAGGCCAAGGACCTCACCCTGGCGGGCGCCGAGTTCCGCGGTGGCGACATCTTCGGTGAAGGCACCGGCGTCGGCCTGCGTAAGAACGAGCCGGAACTGAAAGCGATGTTCGACAAGGCGATCGCGGGCGAGGTTGCCGACGGTTCGCTGAAGAAGCTGCAGGCGAAGTGGTTCAAGCTCGACATGATGCCGCCGAGCTGAAACTGCGACGCGCCGATTCCCAGAAGGGCCGCTTCGGAGATGGGCTACCTCGACCTCATGGGGTTCGGACCGACCGGCTGGGGCGCCGCCATGGTGGCGGCCACGCTGGTGACGCTCGAGGTCGCCTTGTCGGCCGTCGCTATCGGGGCCGTGCTGGGCTGCGCGGTCGCGGCCGCGAAATTGTCGGGGAGCCGGCCGCTGCGGGCCATCGGCGAGGTCTACACGACGGTGCTGCGCGGCGTACCCGACCTCCTGGTGATCTATCTGGTCTATTTCGGGGGCAGTGCCATCGTCACCAAGCTCGCCCAGGCGATGGGGCAGGCTGGCTTTCTCGGCGTCCCGTCCTTCCTGGCCGGCGCCTTCGCCTGCGGGCTGGTGTCGGCCGCCTATCAGGCGGAGGTCTTCCGCGGCGCCACGCTCGCGGTGCCGCGCGGCCAGATCGAGGCTGCCCGGGCGCTCGGCATGGACGGAACCTTGCGGTTCCGTCGCATCCTGGCGCCCCAGATCGTCGCTTTCGCATTGCCGGGGCTCGGCAATGTCTGGCAACTGGCCCTGAAGGAATCGGCGCTGATCTCCGTGACGGGCCTCGTCGAACTCCTGCGCGAAAGCCAGATCGGCGCGGGATCGACCCGCCAGCCTTTCGCCTTCTACATGACGGCCGGCGCGCTCTACCTCGTGCTCACCACGGCTTCGACGTTCCTGTTCAACCGGGCCGAATTCCGCATGACACGCCCGTTACGCCGCCTTTGAGCCGGAGAGGAGCGCGTCCGTGGACCTCGGCTTCATGGCGGATACGACGGTGCAGTTGCTGCAGGGCCTGCCGCTGACGCTCGAACTCTTCGCCGTGTCGATCGTGGCCGGGGCTTTCGTGGCATGTGTCGTCACCTGGGCGCGGCGCAGCGCCGGCGCGCTGGTAGGCTGGGCCGCCGACGCCTACGTGTTCGTGTTCCGCGGCACGCCGCTGCTGGTGCAACTCTTTCTCATCTACTACGGGCTGAGCCAGTTCCCGGCCGTGCGGCAGAGCCTGTTCTGGCCGTTCCTGCGCGATCCGTTCTGGTGCGCCGTCCTGGCCCTCGCCCTGAACACCGGGGCCTATTCGAGCGAGATCTTCCGCGGCGCCCTCGCGGCCGTGCCGAGGGGCCAGACCGAGGCCGCCCGCGCCTGCGGGATGTCGCGGCTCACCCTGTTCCGCAGGGTCGTCTTCCCGATCGCGCTGCGCCAGGCCTTGCCGTCCTATTCGACCGAGGTGATCCTGATGACCAAGGCGACGGCGCTGGCCAGCATCGTGACCCTGAAGGAAACCATGTTCGTGGCCGCCAAGCTGAACTCCGAAACCTACCGGGCCATCGAGGTCTTCCTGTGCGCGGGTTTCATCTACCTCGTGCTCAATATCGTCATCTCGCGGGCCATCTCGCTCCTCGAATGGCGTCTGTCGCCCCATCTTCGCGCCGCTCCGGCCTTGCCGGGATTCGACACGCCCCTCGAACTCGGAACCGCCTGATGGCCGCCACCGGCGCCGGCACGACCCTTTGTCCCACCCCTGTGGCACCGGGCGTTGTCCCCGGGGCGCCCGTCGCCCTCGCGGTCAAGGACCTGCGCAAGAGCTTCGGGGCGCTGGAGGTGCTGAAGGGGATCTCGCTTCAGGCCCGGCAGGGTGACGTGATCTCGATCCTCGGGGCGAGCGGCTCGGGCAAGAGTACCTTCCTGCGCTGCATCAATCTCCTCGAGATGCCCGACAGCGGCGAGGTGAAACTCGGCGACGAGATGATCCGCATGCGCAAGGCGCGCGACGGCAGGAGCGTGCCGGCCGATCGCCGCCAGGTCGATCGCATCCGCTCCCGGCTCGGCATGGTCTTCCAGAGCTTCAATCTCTGGTCCCATATGACGGTCATGCAGAACGTCATCGAGGCGCCCATGCACGTGCTCGGGCGCCCGAAAGCCGAATGCATGGCCGAGGCCGAAGCCCTCCTGGCCAAGGTCGGCATTGCAGAGAAGCGCGACCATTATCCGTCGCATCTGTCGGGTGGACAGCAGCAGCGTGCCGCGATCGCGCGCGCGCTCGCCATGCGGCCCGACGTCATGTTGTTCGACGAGCCGACCTCGGCGCTCGATCCGGAACTCGTGGGCGAGGTGCTGCGCGTGATGCGGTCGCTGGCCGGCGAAGGTCGTACCATGCTGGTCGTGACACACGAAATCGGCTTCGCCCGCGAGGTGTCCGACCGTGTTCTGT
>CAXUCF010000027.1:0-2753 GCA_964249275.1 uncultured Lichenihabitans sp. | reverse complement strand
TGTTCTGTTCCTGCACCACGGGCTCGTGGACTGCGAAGGCCGGCCGTCCGACGTCTTCGGCAGCGCCGGCTCGGATCGCTTCAAGACGTTCATTTCGCGCCATGCCGGAGCTTGAGACCATGAGCGACGACGCGGCCTCTGAGGCTTCCGACCCGGCCGGCCAGCCGAACGGCCGATATGACGCCGGGCGCGAGGCGCGGCATCTGCTCCGCACGGTCCGCTCCGGCGCTCTCGCCACGCTGGCCAGTGATGGCGCCCCTTATGCGAGCCTCGTATCCATCGCAACCCTGCCGGACGCGAGCCCGGTGCTGCCTTTGTCGACCCTTGCGATCCATACACAGCACCTGATGGCGGACCCGCGCTGCTCGCTTCTGCTCGACGGGGGTGGCCGGGGCGATCCTCTGACCCATCCGCGGCTGACGCTCGTGGCCCGCGCCGTCAAGGCCACCGACGCCGAGCGGGATGCCTGGCGTGCCCGCTTCCTGCGCCGCCACCCCAAGGCGGAACTCTACGTGGATTTCGGGGACTTCTCGTTCTGGCGCCTCGACCTGCAAAGTGCCCGCATGATCGGCGGCTTCGGGCGTATCGATACGCTGACCGCGAGCGACATCGCCACCCACACGGGCGATGCCGAAGCCCTGCTCGAGGCCGAGCAGCGCGCGGTCGACGGCATGAACGCCGACCACGCGGAAGCCCTGCAACGCTACGCCGCCGTGCTGGCCGGAGCACCCGAGGGCCCGTGGCGGGTGGTGGGGCTCGATCCCGATGGGCTCGACCTCGCCTGGCGCGACGACACGCGGCGCCTCGACTTCCTCGAAAGGGTGACGGATCCCGGGGCGCTGCGGCAGCAATTGGTGCGATGGGCCGAGATGGCGAAGCTAGCAGAACCGCCTCCCTGACATCGGAATTCCACGTTAGGTGCGACTTGTTCCGGCCCTGACCGGAGCGGCCGGCACCGAGAGGTCCGAGCCTCGGACGCGTTTCACCATTGATTTTCAGGCACTGTGGTGTTAGTGTCACGGCCGATCGATGCAATGCCAGAAGCGTTGCAACCGGGTTAACGTCGTTGCTGTCGGCGCGACCGGGTCAAAGCTTTCGTGCGGCACCCCTAACGGGATGTTGCATCACATTCAACGTATAGTCGCCCGTTCCGCAGATCGCCGCGGACCGTCCAAGGGAAGCGGAATCGACGCAAGAGCCGCCCTGGCCCGGCCCGCACCATCCGAGGTGCTGGAAGGTGGCCGGGCCACCAACAACGAACGGATCAACGTGACCCAGAAATCAGCCCCAACACCCGGCGAAGCAGAAGCCGCGACGACGGTCGCGGCCCCGAAGCCTGCGCCCCTGCGTACGAAGTCGTCCTTCGGCGCCCCTGGTGGCCGTCCGGGGTTTCCGAACAGGGCTGTCCGGCCGCATGCCGGCGCGCAGACCGTGAGAGCCGATAACGGCAAAGCGGTGGCCAAGGTCCCCGGCTCTCGTCAGGGTTTCAAGGCCGGCGAGTTCATCGTCTATCCGGCCCACGGGGTCGGCGAGATCGTGGCGATCGAGGAGGAGGAGGTCGCGGGCTTCAAGCTCGAGCTCTTCGTCATCTCCTTCGCCAAGGACAAGATGAAGCTGAAGGTGCCGCTGCCGAAGGTGTCGGCGGTGGGCATGCGCAAGCTGAGCGAGCCCGAGGTCGTCCAGCGCGGCCTCGATACGCTAGCGGGCCGGGCCCGCGTGAAGCGGACGATGTGGTCGCGTCGCGCGCAGGAATACGAGGCCAAGATCAACTCCGGCGACCTCATCGCGGTGGCCGAAGTGGTCCGCGACCTCTACCGGTCCGACGCGCAGCCCGAGCAGTCCTATTCCGAGCGGCAACTCTACGAGGCCGCGCTCGATCGCATGGCACGCGAGATCGCGGCCGTGCAGAAGCTGACCGATTCCGAGGTTGCCAAGCTGATCGAGTCTCAGTTGCAGAAGAGCCCGCGTCGTTCCAAGGCGGAAGCCGAGGCCGACGCGGAGGCGGATGCGGCGGAAGAGGGTGACGTCGAGGAGGCCGCCTGAGCGCGGCAGTTCCTCGCTGTCCAGTCGAAAGCCCGGGCTCGCGCCCGGGCTTTTTCGTCGGCGCCGTTCACCCGCGGCGCGTCGCGAAAGCCGCGACTGCGGCCGCCACCATCTCGCTGCTGCGGCCCGCCACCGTGCCGTCCGGAAGACTGCAGCCGTCCTCGAGCCCGACGCGGGTGGACCAGCGCCGGTCGTCCGCCATGGCGACGAGCGGCCAGACCGTCGCGTCGAGGCCGTGCAACAGCAACGGTCGTCCAATCTCGGCCCCCTCCCAGCGCTGCCGCGATAGCGTCGGCCTTCACCGAAGCTTGGGCCACGTCCTGTTCGGAAACCTCGATCAGCACCCGGAAGACCTGGCGGCCGACCGGCGACGCCGCGAGGCGCTCAACATCGGCGATCGATCCGACACCCGCCTCGATCCCGATCCCGTGCCGACGGAGCAGCGCCATGACGACATCGACGCCGGCCTCTTCCAGATTGACGGAAGCGTAGTCGGGCCGCACATGCCAGGACGAGATGGCGGCGAGAGTATGCCCGTCGTTCCGCTCGATCCAGTCCCCCGTCGAGACGCCGACGAGCGTGCCGGGGCAGGTGCGCCTCAGGGCCAGCAGGGTTTCCGCTACCGCTGCGTCGGCCAGGGTCTCGTGCCCGCCCGCTCCCCGCGGGTGAACGTGCAACTCGCCCGCCCCCGCCGCCACGCAGGCCGCGGC
>CAXUCF010000026.1:23656-26318 GCA_964249275.1 uncultured Lichenihabitans sp. | reverse complement strand
TGGTGCGGGCGGAGGGACTCGAACCCCCACGACGTGAGTCACTGGAACCTAAATCCAGCGCGTCTACCAATTCCGCCACGCCCGCCCATTTCGCAACCGGCCAGCCCGGACACAGCGTCTTAGCAACGGCCACCGCGCGATGCAGCAAAAATATCGGACGTCAGCGGCCTCCCGCGGCTTGCGCCACTGTGGTTCCATTTGTCGGAGCGACATCCACGCTGCTCTCAGGACCTGCCCGGCCGGTCAGGACCGGAATTCGATGACGGCAGCGACCGCGAAGCTCATCACGGCGGCCCAAGGCAGCCGCGTGTGGTCGAAGCCCGATCCTGAACCTGCGGCGATGCGCAGCCCGAGCCCGACCGCCGCCACGGTACAGACGAGCACGGCCGCAAGGTTCTTCCGCATGGCGAGGCTCCCGAGGTCGGAAGCCGGAATCGGCGACCGCGCGGCCGTCGGCGCAAGAGGCGGGCCGCCTCACCTGTGCCGGTCCTGCACAGGCCTCCGACGTGGGGCGCGATGTCACGCTCTGGCCGGGGAGCCCGTCGCGTCCTATCCTGTCGTCTTCGACCTGGTCCGGAAAGGACCGGCTGTATCGTGCCGGGACAGGGACCGATGGATCGACGACGCCGGCATCTGCTCCTGTCCTTTGCTCTTGCGCCGGCCACGTCGGTCTTCCGCACCGTCGCTCGGGTGCAGGCGGCGGCAGGCGCCGAGCCCTCGCCGAAGGGTGCAGGCGTCCTCACAGTGCAAGCCAGCAGAAGCGGCGGGGCGGCGGAGCCGCCCCTGCGTTACGGCGAGGCCTCCCCGGGTCCGATCCTTCGCCTGCAGCAGGGGGTCAGCGCGCACGTCCTGTTCCGCAACGGTCTCGACAGGCCCACCAGTCTCGATCTTCATGGCATCCGGGTGTCGCCGCCGCTCGGCGGACCGGGGCCGCTTGGTGGCGCGATCGCGCCGGGGGCCGACGCGGAATTCGCCTTCACGCCGCCCGACGCGGGTACCTATTGGTTCCATCCTTGGCTGCTGGACCGGCAGGATGATGCCACCGCCCAGGGACTCGCAGGCGTCATCCTGGTCCAAGAGGCGACACCGCCCGACATCGATGCCGATTGGGTCACCGTGGTGTCGGATCGCGGACCGGCACCGCCCCGCTTCGCGCTTCCCGGGCCGGCCCCGGCCGCGCCGGACAGCTTGTGGTTCGACGGCCGGGCCGCACCACGGCGCGACACCTTGCCGCCGGGTTCGCGCGTCAGACTCCGCATCGTCAATGCCTCCACGCGCCAAGCTGTCGCCGTGACGCTCGCGGGTGCCCTGCCCCATGTCGTGGCGGTCGACGGACAGCCTTCCGCGGTGTTCCAGCCGCTGAGCGCCACCGTGCCGGTCGGGCCGGGAGCCCGCATCGATCTCATGTTCGACATGCCCAGGACCCTGGGCGAGGAGGTCACGCTCGCAGTTCGCGGCGCGACGCAGGGGGCGATGCCCGCCACGTCCCTGGTCATCAAGACGGAGGGGGACCTGCGGGCCGCGCGGGGCCGTGTCGGCCCGCTCGCGCCCAACCCGCTGCTGCCGCGCTCGATCCCGCTCGAAACCTCGACCCGCGCCACCTTGGCGGTCACGGTCGAGACCGGGATGAAGCCGGGCGATGCCGACGTCTGGAGGGTGAATGGGATCACGGGTTTCGACCTTCCGAAACAGCCGCTGTTCAGGACCAGGCGCGGCACGCCCGTGACGCTCACGTTGAGGAATTCGAGCCCGCAACTCGTGGCGTTCCGTCTGCACGGCTTCTGCATGCGGCTGCTGCACGACCTCGACGACGGCTGGGAACCCTATTGGCGCGATTCCGTGCTGGTGCCGCCGGGCGTCACCCATCATGCGGCCTTCCTGGCCGACCTGCCCGGACGCTGGCTCATCGAATCACCCTTCGCCATGCAGGCGGCCGGTGGCCTGAGGGCCTGGTTCGAGGTCACCTGACGCCAGCGCGGCCGAAGAGCTGCTTCAGGATGGCGGGCAATGTTTCGGGCAGGTCCTCCGAGATCAGCCCAGGCCCGAAATGCCGGGCCGCGGCCGCGTGGATCCAGACGGCCGCACAGGCGGCTTCGAAGGCCGGCATCGCCTGGGCCATCAGGCCGCCGATCATGCCGGCCAGCACGTCGCCGGTCCCGGCGGTCGCGAGCCATGGTGCGTCGTCTCCGGCGATGGCGGCACGGCCATCCGGCGCCGCCACTACCGTGTCGGGCCCTTTCAGCACCAGGATCGCACCGAGGCGCCGTGCGCCCGCCCGTGCCCGCTCCACTTTCGACGGAGCCGCGATGATGGCGTCGATGCCCTTGAACAACCGGTCGAACTCGCCGTCGTGGGGCGTCACCACCACCGGACCGGAGGCCGCACCCACCAGCCTGGCCAACTCATCGGGCGCGCCCGCGAACAGCGTCAGCCCATCGGCATCGATCACTGCGGCTCGCGCGGTCCCGCTCGGCGCCAGCACCGCCTCGATCAGCGCCGGCGTATCGGCGTGGTGCCCGAGCCCGGGCCCGATTACGACGGCATTCTTGCGCGTGTCGGACAATATGCCGCGAGTTCGCTTGGTTCACCGAAAGGCCTGAGCATGATCGAGGTGAGTTGCGCCGCATGGGCCGCCACGGCATCGACGGGGCTCGCCACGGTG
>CAXUCF010000026.1:9976-23646 GCA_964249275.1 uncultured Lichenihabitans sp. | reverse complement strand
TGATCGGCTCGGCGGCTCCCTGGCGATGGCGATCCACGGGGCTCGCCAAGGTGCCGACCCCCGCGCCGATCCTCAAGCCGCCTCGCCCCGCCAGTCGGGTGGCGCCTGTGGTCGGCATGGGACCCGACACGATCAGGAGGTGACCGCGGCTATATTTGTGCCCCGCAGCCGAGGGCCTCGGGAAAGCCGGCCACCACAGGTTCGGCAGGTTGTGGAACAGGCGCCGGCCCACTGTGGGCAGCACCGTCGGGTCGATGCCGATGTCGGCCAGCGTCACGGGCCCGCAAAGGTCCCGTCCCGGCATCAGCAGATGGGCGGGCTTCAGCCGGAAGAACGTGACCGTGGCGTGCGCCGCGACCGCTCCCCCGAGGTCCTGCCCAGTGTCGCCGTCGAGCCCCGACGGCAGATCGACGGCCAGCACGGGCCTGCCCGACGCCGCCACGCGCCCGACCACGCCGCGCGCCTCACCCGCGAGTGGCCGCGACAGGCCGGCGCCGAACAGGGCATCGACCACGAGATCGCATGACGCGACGTCCACCGTGGCCATACCGGTCACCACAGGTGCGGACCAGGCCGCCGCGGCAGCCCTGGCGTCGCCTTTCAACCGTGAGACCGGCTCGAGGCAAGCGACCACGACCCCATAGCCGCGCTGTCGCAGCACCGTGGCGGCCACGAAGCCGTCACCGCCGTTGTTGCCCGGCCCGCACAGCACCAGAACTTGTCGACCCCGGACCTGCTCGAGCAGGCCGACACATCCGTCCGCGACGGCATGCCCGGCCCGGTCCATCAAAGTCGCGCCCGGAGTGCCGGCCGCGATGCTCCGCCGATCGGCTTCCGCCATCTCGGCCGTGGTGATCACTTCGACGGGCTGGCACATCGGCGAACCGGATCCCTGCAGCTTGAACGGGCAACCGGCCCTGCGGTCGGCCTGCGGCAGGCAAGCCACCTGCCGCGCCGCTGGTCAGACCTCGCGTAATCTGCCGACCTCATCGGCAGGGTTCGGTCCGCCCGATGTCTTCGTCCGACACCGGAACAATGGGCGTCGCGCCGATGGCACGCGCGGTGCTAACAAGGACGGATCGGCGCACCGCCCGTCCGCGGCAACGGCGTCCTGATCAACGTTCGCGACCCGCCACAGGTTTGGACACCCGCATGAAGAAGATCGAGGCCATCATCAAGCCCTTCAAGCTGGACGAGGTGAAGGAGGCGCTTCAGGACGTCGGCCTGCAGGGCATCACGGTCACCGAGGCCAAGGGCTTCGGGCGGCAAAAGGGTCACACGGAATTGTATCGCGGGGCCGAATACGTCGTCGACTTCCTTCCCAAGGTGAAGATCGAGATCGTGCTCGCCGACGCCATGGTGGACCGGGCCGTGGATGCGATCCGCCGCTCCGCGCAGACCGGGCGTATCGGTGACGGGAAAATTTTCGTATCGAGCGTCGAGGGCGCGATTCGCATCAGAACCGGGGAAACCGGCAACGACGCGATCTGATCGGCCCCCGCCTTACCGGCCGGTGTCGCGCGCACCGCCTTCCATCCCTCAGAAAGGCCCAGCATGAAGACCGCCCAGGATGTCCTCAAGGCGATCAAGGATCAGGACATCAAATACGTCGACTTCCGCTTCACGGATCCCCGGGGCAAGTGGCAGCACGTGACCTTCGACGTGTCGATGGTGGACGAGGACGCTTTCGCGGAGGGCGTCATGTTCGACGGTTCCTCGATCTCAGGCTGGAAGACCATCAACGAATCCGACATGACCCTCATGCCGGATCCCGAGACGGCCTGCATGGACCCGTTCTTCTCGGCCTCCACCCTGTCGATCATCTGCGACGTCCTGGACCCGATGACGGGCGAGCCCTACGGCCGCGATCCGCGCGGCGTCGCCAAGAAGGCCGAAGCCTATCTGAGATCGTCCGGCGTCGGCGACGCCATCTTGGTCGGGCCCGAGGCGGAGTTCTTCGTGTTTGACGATGTCCGCTTCAAGACCGACCCCTACAACACCGGCTTCGTCGTCGACTCCATCGAACTGCCCTCGAACATGGACACGGTCTACGAGGGCGGCAACCTCGGGCACCGCATCCGCACCAAGGGGGGCTATTTTCCGGTTCCGCCACTCGATTCGGCGCAGGACATGCGCGGCGAGATGCTGGCCGCCATGGCCTCCATGGGGGTCAAGGTCGAGAAGCACCACCATGAGGTAGCATCGTCCCAGCACGAGCTCGGCATGAAGTGCGATCGTCTGACCCAGATGGCCGACAGCATGCAGATCTACAAATACTGCATCCACCAGGTGGCGCAGAGCTACGGCAAGAGCGCGACGTTCATGCCGAAGCCGGTGTTCGGCGACAACGGCTCGGGCATGCACGTCCACCAGTCCCTGTGGAAGGACGGCAAGCCGGTCTTCGCGGGCGACCAATACGCCGACCTCAGCCAGACATGCCTTTGGTATATCGGGGGGATCATCCGGCATGCCAAGTCGCTGAACGCCTTCACGAACCCGTCGACGAACTCCTACAAGCGCCTGGTGCCGGGCTACGAGGCACCGGTGCTGCTCGCCTACTCGGCGCGCAACCGCTCGGCTTCCTGCCGCATCCCCTACGCGGCCAGTGGCAAGGCCAAGCGGGTCGAGGTCCGGTTTCCGGACCCGACCGCAAACCCCTATCTCGCCTTCGCGGCCATGCTGATGGCCGGCCTCGACGGCATCGCCAACGAGATCGACCCGGGCCAGCCCATCGACCGGGATCTATACGACCTGCCCAAGGCCGAATTGGCCCGGATCCCCACCGTCTGCGGCTCCCTGCGCGAGGCCCTCGACAGCCTCAAGGCCGACCAGGCCTATCTCTTGGCCGGTGGCGTCTTCACCGAGGACCTGATCGAGAGCTACATCGCGCTGAAAACGACCGAGGTCCTGCGCTACGAGACGACCCCGCATCCGGTCGAGTACGACATGTATTATTCAGCCTGATCCGCCATGAGCCGGTGCGGCGCACGGCGGGCTCCGGTCCGCTCGCGCAAGGACCCCGATCAGGCCGCCATCTCGGCCAGGAAGGCGGAGCGTTCGGACTCCATGTCCCGCGATGGATCCATGGTCCGTGTCCTCGACGCGTCGATGCGGGACAGCGCGGCCGAGGCGCGCCGCGCCGCGTGCCCGTCCAGGGCCGGCGCCTCGGCCGCGACAGCCCTGGCCTCGTCGAGATCCCCGTTGCAGTGCAGCAGGAGATCGCAGCCCGCCACCGAAGCCGCGCAGGCGCGCTCGCCGAGGGACCCCCTCAAAGCCTCCATGGACAGGTCGTCCGACAGCAGAAGCCCGTCGAAGCCGATCTCGCCCCGGATGATCCGCTCGATGACGAGGCGCGACGTCGTGGCGGGCCGGTCGGGGTCGAGCACCCGGTAGGTCACATGCGCCGTCATGGCCATAGGCAGGTCGGCCAGGGCCCTGAAGGGCGCGAAATCACGATCGAGCGCCGCCCGATCGGCCGTCACCTCCGGCAGTTCGAAATGGCTGTCGACCTCGGCCCGCCCATGCCCCGGGCAGTGTTTGAGGACCGGGAGCACGCCACCGGCCATGAGGCCTTCGGCAAAGCTCCGCGCCAAGGCGGTGACGGTCTGCGGGTCGCGGCCGAAGGCACGGTCGCCGATCACGCTGCTGCTGCCCTCGACCGGGACGTCGAGCACGGGCGCGCAATCGATGGTGATGCCGGCGGCCGCGAGATCCCGGGCGATCAGTTCCCCGCCGAGCCGCGCCAGGCGTCGTCCCGCCTCGGGGTCTGTCGCGTAGACGCCGGCATAGGCCGAGGCCGCGGGATAGCGTGTCCAAAGCGGAGGGGCGAGCCGCTGTACGCGGCCCCCCTCTTGGTCCACCAGCACGGGCGCATCCGGCCGACCTACGGCGTCCCTGAAGGCGACGGTCAGGTCCTGAAGCTGCCCCGGCGACGATACGTTCCTCCGGAACAGGATCAGCCCCCAGGGCTGGGCTTCGGCCAAGAAGGCACGTTCGAGCGGGTCGAGTTCAAGGCCTGCACAGCCGCAGACGAAGGCGCGGACCATGGACGATCCCGGTCAGTTATGGACGACGAAGCAGGATCCGCCACTCGCCTGAAGCTGCGAGCACAGGCTCCTGGCGTCGTCCTGGCTCATGCCGCCGACGCGCACCCGGTAGACCGGCTTGTCGCCGGTGTCGGATTTGCGGACGTTGGCCGTGTAGGATCCGAGCTGCGACGGGTACTTCTTCTTGAGCTTGGAGAAGGCCGCATTGGCGTCGGCCTCACTGGGTGAGGCTGCGAGCTGGAGGCCGAAGTTCCCGCCGGTCCCAGCCGCCGGGACCCCGGCCGCGTTGTCGGTGGGCTTGGCGACAGGGTGGACCCCCGCCTGAGCCGGCTGTCTGGCCGATCTCGCGGGGGGAGCATCACCGGCGGCCGCGGCATCGGCCGACAGGCTGGCGATGGTCTTCGGCGTAGTTCCGCCCTTGACGGCGGTTCGCGGGGTGGCGGGCAGTGGCGCGACGGCCGGGTCGGCGATGGTGGCGGGCACCGCTCCGGCACCGGGCGGCAGGGCGCCGGTCGATAGGCCCGCATCGCTTGCTGCCGGAGCGCCTGCGTCGCTCAACATGGTGCCGTCGGGATGGACCAGAAAGGTCTTGACCTTCTTGGATTCCGGGAAGGGGCTCGGGGAAGCGGCCGGCAGCGGTCGGGCACCCTCCGCGAGGTCTGCGGTTTTGGGCAATTGGCCCAGGTCGACCGGCTGCTCCTGGCTCATCACCACCTTGACTGGACCCGAGGCCGCGCTGGCGTTCTTGTTGAGCAGCGCCGCGTCCTTGTCCTCGGGCGCCGTCGCACTGCCATCGTCGAGTTTGACCTTCGTCGGCCCGGCCGCCGCCATGATGGTAGGGGCGGCGCGGGCCGCGGACGCGGCGCCCGGACCGGCGTTGCCTCTCGCCAGGAAGGTCGCGCCGAGCCCGCCGCCCGTGAGAAGCAGGACGGCCGCCAAGACCATCAGGGGCCGACGGGCCGCCGACTTTCCCGTCGCGGGGACAGCTTCCAGCGCAACGCCGTGCTGGATGTCGGGCGCGTGGCCGATCGGGCCATCCTCGCCGTCAGCCCAGAGGTCGGGCATTGCGGCGGCCGAGACATAGTGCGGCTGCAGGCGCTCGTCCGCGATCCCGGCCTCGTCAGGATAGGTCGCCATTTCGTCGGCAAGATAGTGCCGTTCCGGCTCGGAGCCGGCTTCCGCATGCGTCTCGCTGCCCCGGTCGGAAGCGTACCAGCCATCTTGATCATGCAGGACGTGATCGGACCAAGGTTCGATGTCGCGATCGACGGTGCCGTGGCGATCGGGGTCCCAACCGGTGTGGCGGGGGTGGTCCGCCGTGTCCTCGCGTGCCTCGTCGACCGGCGCGACGTCCGCCGATGTGTAGGCTTGGGGCGTCGTGCGGAAGACGTGGCGAAAGGGGTCGTCCTGGCCGACGAGTCGGGCGAGTTCAGCGAGCGGATCCGAGGACCCGGCCGCCACGGGCGATCCCATCTGCGGCTCGTAGCGCACCTGGTCGCGACGCGATCTCGTGGCTTCACTCATAGGACACCTCGCCTCACATTGCCTCGCGGCTCGCCGGTCCGAAGCCCTGCCGGTCGCCGAGCGGGCAGCGATTTCGGCTGCAGGACCGCCGAACGCCCGACCAGGCCCACGAGGCCCACGCTGTCGCGCGGCGTCCCGATCTCCCGTCAGCGCATCTCCTCGGGGGCCGTGACGCCCAGGATGCCGAGACCGGATTTCAGAACGATGGTTGACGCGGTCACCAATCCCAACCGCGCTTGGGATAGGACTCTCTCATCTTCATTAACGAAGCGTAATTGTGGCTGATCTTTGCCTCTGTTCCATTGCGAATGCACGGCGCTGGCCAGTTCATAGAGGTAGAATGCAACGCGATGCGGCTCGTGCGCGACGGCTGCGGCCTCGACCGTTCGGGGGTATTGCGCCAGCAGTCTCAGGATCGCGACCTCCCCGGGATCGGACAGCACGTCGAGGTCCGCCACCGCGAGGGCCGCCGGAGACAGGTTCATGTCGGGGAAGGCCGCGCCCGCGTTACGCAGCACCGACCGCCCCCGCGCGTGGGCATATTGGACGTAAAAGACCGGGTTGTCCTTGGACTGATCGATCACTTTGGCGAGATCGAATTCGAGCTGCGCGTCGTTCTTCCGGAACAGCATCATGAACCGCACCGCGTCGACACCGACCTCGTCCACCACCTCGCGCAGAGTCACGAAATCTCCCGACCGCTTCGACATCTTCACCGGTTCGCCGTGCCGCATGAGCTTCACCAGCTGGCAGAGCTTCACGTCGAGACTCGCGCGCCGATCGCTGAGCGCCCGCACGGCAGCCTGCATCCGCTTCACGTAGCCGCCGTGGTCGGCGCCCCAGACGTCGATCAGCACGGTGAAGCCACGGTCGATCTTGCTCTTGTGGTAGGCGATGTCGGCGGCGAAATAGGTGTAGCTGCCGTCCGACTTGATCAGCGGCCGATCGACGTCGTCGCCGAAAGCGGTCGAGCGGAACAGGATCTGCTCCCGATCTTCCCAGTCCTCAGCCAATTGGCCCTTGGGCGGCGGCAGTCGTCCGACATAGACGAGGCCTTTCCCACGCAGGTCGTCGATGGCGGCTTGCACGGCGCTGGCGTCCGAACCTTCGGGTGGCACCGTGAGGCTGCTTTCCGAGAAAAACAGGTCGAAGGTGATGTTGAGGGACGCGAGGTCCTGCCGGATGGCCTCCAGCATGGCCGCGACCGCAGCCTCGCGCACGAGGGGCAGCCAAGCTTCGGCCGACACGTCGAGCAAGCTCGCGCCGTATGTTGCGGCAAGATCGCGCCCGATCGGAACGAGGTAGTCCCCGGGGTAGAGTCCTTCCGGGATCGGACCGACATCCTGTCCGAGCGCTTCCCGGTAACGGAGGAAGGCGGAACGCCCCAGCACGTCGACCTGGATGCCGGCATCGTTGATGTAGTATTCGCGCGCCACGCTGCGGCCCGTGAAAACCAGAAGGTTGGCGAGGGCGTCGCCGAACACGGCTCCGCGGCCGTGCCCGACATGAAGGGGGCCTGTCGGGTTCGCCGACACATACTCGACGTTGATTGGCGTGCCGGATCCCGCAAGCCCGTTGCGATCACCGCCGAAAAGCGGACCCTCGTCCAACGCGGCCCGGAGGACATGGGCGTAGACGTGCGGCCGCAGCACGAGATTGATGAAACCCGGCCCGGCGACTTCGGCCGCATCGATATCCGGGTCGGTCGCGAGTTCCCCCGCTAACGCGACCGCAAAGGCGCGCGGGTTGCCGTAATGGAGCCTGGCATCCTTGGCGTAGACCAGGGCGGCGTTGACCGCGAGATCCCCATGGCCGGCATCGCGTGGCGGTTCGACGACGAAGCGTCCGAGGTCGAGTCCGGCGGGAAGCGTATCGCGCTCCACCATCCTGCTGAGGATGGCGGCAGTCCGGCGGTGGAAGTCGGCGAAGATGTCCATGACGCGCTGGTGAACCGGGCTATGTTGTGCTCATCCGAGTCGCACAGCGGCAGGGCGACCGCAAGTCGGCTCGCACGACCGCCCATTGCGGCATGCGCCCGAACCTCCTAGATTCGGTGTGTCATGGACGTGCCATGCGCGGCCCGGACCGACGATCAAGCGCGGGAACCTGCGATGAGTCAGATCGACACTCTCATGCCCATTACCCTGTCGGCGTCGGCTGCCGCGCGGGTCAATCGGGTGCTGTCGCGTGAAGCGCCGGGTGCCTCGTTGCGGGTCGCCGTCGACGGCGGCGGCTGTTCGGGCTTTCAGTATACCTTCACGATTGTCGGCGAGCAGGCCCCCGACGACCTCGTCCTCGAGCGGGACGGCGCTATCGTCCTTATCGACCCTGTGTCGATCGCCTACATGCAGGGCTCGGAGATCGACTTCGTCGACGATCTGATCGGTCAGTCGTTCAAGATCCATAACCCGAACGCCACGGCCTCCTGCGGCTGCGGCACGAGTTTCGCCCTCTAGGATGGCAATCGGGCCGGACGGTCGGGCCGGTGGACCGCCGTGAGCCTGGCCGCGAACCGACCCTCGACGAATAGAAGCTGTGCCGAAAGCGGGCGATCCATGTAGTTTGAGCGATCTGGCCGCCCCGTTAGCGACGGAACCTTAGGATCCCACCGACTATAATCGCTGCTGGCGGTTGCGGAAAAAGATTTCTTCCCACTCCGCGCACAACCACTTGGTTCAGTTGTGGCAAGCGTGCTAACGCTGGATATCAGCGCATTCAATGAGGCTATGATGGCGCGGAAAAATCATGCGATCGATCGCCATCTCGGTGCACGCGTCCGCTTCGCGAGGATCGAGAAGAAGATGTCGCAAGGGGCTCTCGGCGGGCAACTCGAAATCTCGTTCCAGCAAGTTCAGAAGTACGAGCTTGGCAAGGATCGGATCAGCGCAAGTCAACTGCTGAACATCGCTCGCATTCTCGACAAGGACATCTCGTTCTTCTTCGAGGATATCACCCCCGAAGGCAACCCGCCGGACGGCATCGATCTGGCCGACATCGTCGACCGTCGAAAGCGGTCGCGTGCAAGCGCAACCTATGACATCAAGATCATTCGGATCCTGCACTCGATCGAGGACGAGCGCGTGAAGGTGAGACTCTACAACTTGATGGAAGCCATCGTCGCGGCAAAGCCGCCGGCCGACACATCGGCCGAGGCCACGCAGTCGCTCCCCCAGTAAATCCCGGCGTGGTCAGCTACGGTGCCGTGCCAAGGTTCGGTTTCCCTTTCGGATCATTTCGATCGGTTTCGAGCCCGTTGACGTCGGAAGACCTCGAAGGTCGATCGGCACGGTGGCTGATCACTGCGCTCAGCCAAGCCCACGACGATCGCTTCACGGCAGGCGGTGTGAAGGCATCTCTTTTCCGTGCCGGTCGCCGTCACTGCCGGTCGAGTCAAAGCAGACAAGATCGAGACTCGGCCGTGGGGGACCGGTTCATGCCGATCCCATGGCGCCTTCCAACTCGCTCGTCTCGAGCGCATCAGTCCAAAACTGCCTCCATGTCACTGCCTGGCAGTGGAAGCTGGTCTACGAACAAGACCGCATGAGCAGGATGGTAGCGGAGGAGGGACTCGAACCCCCGACACGCGGATTATGATTCCGCTGCTCTAACCAGCTGAGCTACCCCGCCGTGCCGCTGCCGACAGCGACGCCGCCGATATAGGTCGGGCTTTCCGCCGCTGTCAATCGTTCTAAGCCAAGCCTTCCGACAACGATCCCTCCCTCTAAGTTCGCCTGCACGACCGCATCGCCGGGTGGCGAAAGGCCCCCTGGTCCGCCCGGCTGGAGCTGCCTGACTGTCCCCGACGGTGTAGCTCGACCGATGGCAAGAAGAGCGGGTGTGCGGCCCAGCGGGGTGAGACGCGTTTGGATGGAGGACGAGCCAGCGGCCGCGGGCGTCCTCGATCGGGGTCACCGGCAGGTCACCTGGAGCAAAAAGGCCGATCCTGGAGGGATCGGCCTTTGTCGCTTCGGCAGACGTTCAGGATGTCCGTCGGGCTGAACTCAATGCTTCAACGCGTCGTGAGCCTTGTCGGCGACCTTGTTGGCCGTATCCTTGACTGCCCCCTTGGCGTCACCCACGGTCTTCTGGGCCGTCCCCTTGGCCTCCTGGGCGGAACCCTCGGCATGGGTCTTCTCGGAACCCGTCAGGTTGCCAACGCCCTGCTTGATCTTGCCACCAGCCTCGTTCGCAAGCCCTTTGGCCTTGTCGGTGAGTTCGCTCATGTTCGTCGTCTCCTGTCGACTGTGCCGCTCACGGCGCCAGTTGCGACGAAAACGTCGCAGCAACGCATATGTTCCGGATACCGGCTCGACCTGCACAATAGTCGTACGCCGGTCCGGTGATGGTGACCGATATTCAGGCAGTTTTCACGTCGGCCGATTCGGGCTAGAAAAGCGGCCGGCCCGGTTGGATGTTACCGGGCACGATAGTGGACGGATCCGAAGGGGAACGGATGTGATGAGGCAGGTCGCAGTCGGTGGCGCACTGGCGATGGCCCTGGTGGCGGGCGGATGTCAGTCCAGCAAGAACCCTTTTGACCCAGACAAGCCGCTCGACAAGATGACCAAGGCGGAATGGTGCAGCTTCTATAGCTACTATCTCACAAATCCGCAGATTTCGGCGGAAACGCGCAAGAGCGCCACCGCGCAGATGCGCAGTCGCGGCTGCCCGCAATCGTCCTGAGCAGCCGAGGGCCATCGCCGATCGCCGGATCGACCCGTCACGTCGACCCTGCCGTCGACGATGGCCTGACCTGCGGGGCTACGATCGGGGAGCGACGTGAGAGCGGACGGATAGCGAAGACGTTGGAGCGGGTAGAGGGAATCGAACCCTCGTCATCAGCTTGGAAGGCTGTTGCTCTACCATTGAGCTACACCCGCGGACTCGCCACCTCGAGACAGCGTTTCAAAGACCCCGGCGCTCTCGGCCCGTCCTCAAAGCTTCGAACACGATGGTGGAGGAGGTAGGACTCGAACCTACGAAGGCTTAGCCAGCGGATTTACAGTCCGCCCCCTTTGCCACTCGGGACACTCCTCCGCCCCTGCCGATGGCACCGTGAAGCGTCGCCGGAGGCCGCGCTTATGACGGCGCGGGGGCGGCCCTGTCAACCCCTCGGACCGCCCCCGTCGCGGGCGGCCCGACGCTGCTCTGACGCGGCGCCGATCGAACAACCGTCCCGGATATCCACCGCCTCCGTCACGCCGAAGCTGCCCCGGCTTCCTTGCTCTCGGCCCGGTGCTGGGCGGGCCCGAAATCATGGCTGAGATTGTGCGCGGTGTTCACCAGCGCCACATGAGTGAAAGCCTGCGGGAAGTTGCCGACCTGCCGCTGGGCCCGGATATCCCACTCCTCGCTCAACAACCCGACGTCGTTGCAGAGGCCGATCAGCCGCTCGAAGAGAGCCTTGGCTTCCTCGTGCCGTCCCATCAACACATAATTGTCGGCGAGCCAGAACGAGCAGGGCAGGAACGCGCCTTCGCGTCCGCCCGCGAGGCCATCGACGTTCCCGGCCTCATTGTAGCGCTTCACGAACCCGTCTTCGACGAGCTGCTCCTCGATGGCCTTGACGGTGCCGACCACGCGCGGGTCGTCGGGCGGCAGGAACCCCACCATGGCGATGTTGAGCAAGCTCGCGTCGAGCTGCTTCGCGCCGTAATACTGGGTGAAGGAATTCATCTCGGCATCGAAGCCCTTCTCGCAAACGTCGGCGTGGACGCGGTCCCGGGCGGAGCGCCACCTGTCGACCGGCCCTTCGAGACCGAATTCCTCGACCGAGCGGATTGCCCGGTCGAAGGCTGCCCAGACCATTACCTTCGAGGCCGTGAACTGCTTGCGGCCGCCGCGTACCTCCCAGATGCCCTCGTCGGGCTCCTGCCAGATGGTCTCCAGGTGGCCCATGAGCGCGCGTTCGAGGTTCCACCCGTTGACGTCGGGCGCGAGGCCCAGCCGCCGGGCCTGATACATGGCGTCGAGCACCTCGCCGTAGACATCGAGCTGCAACTGTCCCGAAGCAGCATTGCCGACCCGCACCGGCGATGATCCCTCATACCCGGGCAGCCACGCGATCTCATATTCCGCGAGCCGGCGCTCGCCCGCGAGGCCGTACATGATCTGCATCTGGTCGGGCGACCCCGCGATGGCGCGGATCAGCCAATCGCGCCATGCGCTCGCTTCAGCGAGGAAGCCCGACGTCAGGAGAGCATAGAGTGTCAGTGTGGCGTCGCGCAGCCAGCAGTAACGATAGTCCCAGTTGCGGGGGCCACCGAGTTGCTCAGGCAGCGACGTCGTCGGCGCCGCCACGATCCCGCCGGTCTCGAAATGCGTCAGGGCCTTCAGCGTGATCAGGGAGCGGAGCACGGTTTCCTGCCACTGTCCGGCCGTCTCGAGCCGATGTGACTTCACCCATTGCTGCCAGTCCTCGGTGACGAGATCGATCACCTCGGCGGCGTTCACGGGTTGGGGAGCCGGTTGATAGGATCGCGACCACGTCAGCGTGAAAGGCGTGTCGAGACCCTCCTCGGCCACGAACTCACCCATCGTCTTGAGGTCCTCGCCGCGCAGTTCGCATGCAGCTGCCAGGATATAACGATCCGGTCCCGCCACCGCCGCAAGCCGCCCGTCGGCGAGGCGGCTGACCCAGGGGACCGTCGTGCCGTAACCCGAGCGGAGCATGATCTCGGTCTTCATCGGGACCGAGCCGCTCTCCCCGCGAACCAGGCGGACGACGTCGCCGTTGCCTTCCCGCCGGCCCATCGCGTCGATCAGCAAAACGGTTCCTTGCGCCGTTTCGAACCGCGTTTCCAGCACCAAAGTGCCCGCCCGGTAGCTGCGGGTCACCTTGGTGACCGGCACGGCCGGGGCGATCTGCCAGCGTCCGTTCTCGGGCGTCCCCAGCAGGGCTGCGAAGAAGGCCTCGGAATCGAAGCGCGGCAGGGCCATCCAGTCGATCGAGCCGTCGCGACCCACGAGGCCGGCGCTCTCGCAATTCCCGATCAGCGCGTAATCTTCGATCCTGAGGGCCATGATCCTACCGTCGTGGTTGTCGTTGAGCAGATAGCGCCTTCAACGATCGAGCAAAGGGCGGCGGCACTGCCGCGGACCGCGGCTCAGGGCAGATCGCCGAGGTGCTCGACCAGAAGGTCGTAGAATCCGTCCGCGTCGACGCTCCTGAGATAATCGACGTTAGCGGGGCGCTGCGTCACGCGCCAGAAATCCGCCACCGTCATGCCGAGCGTCAACGGGCTCGCGGTCTCGACCGCGACGTTGATGCGGCGGCCTGCGTAAAGGCCGGGTTTCAGCAGCCAGGCGATCACGTTGGGATCATGCAGGGGGGCGCCGGCACTGCCGTATTTGGCGAGGTCGAAACGTTCGGAGAAGCCGAGAAGCCGTGCGACGACCCCACCGGCCCGATTGCCCAGGGCAGCGATCCGGGCGAGACGCGCGGGCGTACTGAGGACGGCATGCGTGACGTCGAGCGGCAGCATCGTGATCGGCACTCCGCTCCGCATCACCACGTCGGCGGCCTCGGGATCGACGTAGACGTTGAACTCGGCCGTCGGCGTGATGTTGCCAACCTCGAAATAGGCACCGCCCATCATGACGATCTCGCGCAGACGCGGCGCGATCTCGGGCGCCCGGATGAGCGCGAGCGCCGCATCGGTGAGAGGCCCCAGCGTGCACAGCGTGATCTCGCCCGGATCGGCCGCCAGCACCGCCTCGACGATGAAATCCACGCCATGCTGCGGGTGCAGCGGCATCTCGGGCTCGGGCAGGTCGGCACCATCGAGCCCTGTGTGGCCATGCACATGCTCGGCCGTGATGAGCGGGCGGATCAGGGGCCGGACTGCGCCCGCGTGAACCGGGATGTCGGACCGCCCGGCCAGCTCGACGATCTTGCGGGCGTTCGACTGCGTCAATGCGAGGGGCACGTTGCCGGCCACCGCGACGATGCCCAAGACCTCGAGTTCGGGCGACGCCAGTGCCAGCAGGATCGCCACGGCATCGTCCTGCCCCGGGTCCGTATCGATGATGATCTTGCGACCCATATGGCCTCCGAGCAAGCGATGCTCTATCGGTTCCGGACATAGCGTCGGCGATGCT
>CAXUCF010000026.1:9084-9966 GCA_964249275.1 uncultured Lichenihabitans sp. | reverse complement strand
CGTCCCGCGGATCCTGGAGTGTCGGGCCGGACGGAAAAATCGCATGATCATAACGCAGAAGCTCGCTCTGGGCAGCGTTGCGGTCAGCGTCCTCGTGCTCGGGGTGAAGTTCACCGCCTACCAGTTGACGGGGAGCGTCGCGCTGCTCTCCGACGCTCTCGAAAGCATCATCAACGTCGCGACCGCGCTCGCGGCCGTCTGGGCACTGAGCGTGGCGCTGCAGCCCGCCGACACGCGCCATCCCTACGGCCATACCAAGGCCGAGTATCTGTCGGCGGTGCTCGAAGGCGTGCTCATCGTGGTCGCGGCCATCGCCATCCTGCGCGAGGCCGCTCTCGCCTACCTCCACCCGCGACCCCTGGAAACGCCGGTCCTGGGACTGGCGGTCGGAACGGTCGGCAGCGTGCTGAATGCGGTCTGGGCCTATGTGCTGCGCGTCCAGGGCCGGCGCCACCGGTCGCTGGCGCTCGCGGCCGACGGCAGGCACCTTCAGACCGATGTGGTCACCTCGGTGGGCGTGTTGATCGGCGTGGCGCTGGTCTATCTGACCGGCCGGCTGGCCCTCGACCCCGCCATCGCGGCCCTGGTGGCACTGCACGTCTTATGGAGCGGCTGGCAGCTGATGCGCGAAAGCGTGAACGGTCTGCTCGACGAGTCGCTTCCCGAGGAGACGATGACGCGGCTCCGGACCTTGATCGCGGCCACCGCCGAGGGCGCCATCGAGGCACACGACCTGAAGACCCGCTGCGCCGGCAAGCTCACCTTCATCGAGTTCCACCTCGTCGTGTCGGGCGACATGACGGTCAACCAGGCCCACGACATCTGCGACCGGCTCGAGCGCGTGCTGAAGCGCGACGTACCGGACTCGTCGGTGACCATCCA
>CAXUCF010000026.1:0-9074 GCA_964249275.1 uncultured Lichenihabitans sp. | reverse complement strand
AGTCGGTTTGGGCCGACACCGGGAGCGAAACATGACGACAGACGTCGTCACGCTGAAGCGGCGCTTGTCACGCGAGATGGAGCGGATGCAGCAAGCGGTCGCCGAGATCGACGCCTTTCTGATCCTCGATACGGAGCGAGCGGCGCCGACCGTCAAGGCCGCCGAGGTTTTCCTCGCCGGGATCGGCCCTGCCCTGGCGCGCTTAGGGGCCATCATCGACCCCGAGGACGGGCTGCCCTAACCCTTCGCGGCCGCGATCACGGCCTCCGCGTCGGGCGAGGCCCATTCGGCTGGTCCCGCCATGCGGCCGAGCTCGCAGCCGTCGCGGTCGACCAGCAGCGTCGTGGGCAGCCCCAGGAGGCCACCCTGCCGCTTCAAGGTCTGCAGCACGTCGGCGCTAGGGTCGGAATAGAGCGTCAGGTCCGCGATGCCGTTGTCCTTCAGGAAGGCGGCCGGCTTGTCGAGACGGGTCGTGTCGACGTTGACGGCCACGACCTCGAAGTCGGATCCTCCGAGCTTGGCCTGCAGCGCGTCGAGCGCCGGCATCTCCTTGCGGCACGGCACGCACCACGTGGCCCAGAGGTTGACCAGCACGGTTCTTCCCCGGAAATCGGCGAGGTGCCTCGGTCTGCCGTCGGGACCCTTGAAGGCGAGGTCGGGCGCGGTCCGGGCCGGCTGGGCGAGACCGAAGGCCGCCACCTCGCCGCGGATCAGCGGATCGAGGCGGGCCGTCTCGGCCGCCGCCGCCGGGCAGCTCGCGGCCCCTCCCTTGCTCGGCGCCACGACGCCATATAGGACCGCGGCGATCCCGACTACCAGGATCGCGCCCAGCGGCGCCGATCGTCGCCAGCGCCCATGATCCTGGCGGGTCGCCGGGTCGGGGCGCAGGGAATCGGTGTCGTTCGTCATTCACGTCCAGTCCGAGGCTTCGATGAGCAATGCAATGTGGGGCGGTCGGTTCGCCATCGGTCCCGACAGCGTCATGGAGGAGATCAATGCCTCGATCGGCTTCGACCAGCGCCTCGCCGCCCAGGATATCGCCGGCTCGAAGGCCCACGCCGCCATGCTGGCCGAAACCGGCATCATCACGGCCGAAGACGCGGCGGCGATCCTTGGGGGTCTAGACCGGATCGCGGGCGAAATCGAGGCCGGCACCTTCACGTTCTCCCGGGCGCTCGAAGACATCCATATGAATGTCGAGTCGCGGCTGGCCGAGCTGATCGGCGACGCTGCGGGCCGGTTGCACACCGCACGCTCGCGCAACGATCAGGTCGCGCTCGACCTGCGGCTGTGGATCCGCGAAACGCTCGGCGCCCTGGATCGCGCGCTGCGCGACCTGCAGACCGCGCTGGTCGAAAAGGCCTTCTCCCACGCCGACGCCGTGATGCCGGGCTTCACCCACCTGCAATCCGCCCAGCCCGTGACGCTCGGACACCACCTCCTGGCCTATGTCGAAATGATCGCGCGCGATCGGGGCCGCTTTGCTGACGCGCGCCAACGCCTGAACGAATCGCCGCTCGGTGCGGCCGCTCTGGCCGGCACCTCGTTCCCGATCGACCGCCAGGCCGTGGCCGACGCCTTGGCCTTCGACCGACCGACCGCGAATTCGCTCGACAGCGTCTCGGACCGCGACTTCGCGCTCGAGACCCTGTCGGCTGCCGCCATCTGCGCCGTGCATCTGTCGCGCTTCGCCGAGGAGATCGTGCTCTGGGCAACCCCGCAGTTCGGCTTTGCGACTCTGTCGGACAAGTTCTCGACCGGCTCCTCGATCATGCCGCAGAAGCGCAACCCGGATGCCGCTGAACTCGTGCGCGGCAAGACGGGCCGGGTAGTCGGCGCCCTCGTCGGGCTGCTGACCGTGATGAAAGGCCTGCCGCTCGCCTATGCCAAGGACATGCAGGAGGACAAGGAGGGCGTCTTCGACGCTCTCGACGCCATGGCGCTGACCGTTCCGGCCATGGCCGGCATGGTGCGCGACCTGAAACCCGATCTCGCCCGGATGAGAGCCGCGGCAGGGTCCGGCTACAGCACCGCCACAGACCTTGCGGACTGGTTGGTTCAGGCGCTCGGGATGCCGTTCCGCCAAGCCCACCACGTCACCGGCCGCATCGTGGCGGCAGCGTCTGAACGCGGCGCCACGTTGGAAGAGCTTCCCCTCGCCGTCATGCAGGATGTCGAGCCTCGGATATCCGCAGCCGTATTCGACGTGCTGGGAGTCGACAATTCAGTCAAGAGCCGCACCAGTTATGGCGGTACGGCGCCGTCCAACGTCCGCCGGCAGGCGGAAGCCTGGCTGAAGCGGCTGACGGCCGAGGCGGCCGCCGGCTGACGGAGCCTCAGGTGCTCGGCGGTTCCGACGCCGCGGCAAGACGGTCGAGGAACCAGCGCCCGGCCGGCCCAGGCGGTGCGTCGGCCCGGTACACGCCGGAAATGCAATATTCGTCGGGGCTGCGCCCCTCGATGTCGAGCAGCACCAAGCGGCCCGCCGCGAGGTCGTCGGCCACCGAGGCTTCCGGCATACCTCCCCAACCGACCCCAGCCAGGAGCAGATCGTGCTTCGCGCCGAGGTCGCCGAGCCGCCAAGTCTCCGTGCTGAGCACGTTGAAGTCCTGGCCCTTGGTGAGATTGGACCGGTCCGTCAGAACGAGCTGGATATGGTCCCTGAGTTCCGCCCGCAGGATCGTTCCGCGCCAGGCACCAAGCGGGTGGCTCGGCGCTGCGACCGACAGGATCCGGACCTGGCCGATGGGTTTCGGCCTCTGCTCCAGTTCGTCGACGAAGCGCGGCAAGGGTCCACTGACTCCGACCGAGCAGGTCCGGTCGAGCACCAGTTGCGCGACTGCGCCGAGCGCCTCGACCGAGAGCCGCAGGTTGACGGTCGGGAAGGCTGCGCGGAACGCCACCAGCGCGGCCACCAGCTGCGCGGTCGGGAGCATGACGTCGACCGCCACCGCGAGTTCCGCTTCCAGCCCGGCCAGGAGCCCCGTGGCCCGTGCCCGCAAGCCGTCGATGCCGAGCGCAACCTTGCGGGCTTCGGACAGCATGGTCCGCCCAGCCTCGGTGAGGGTCGGCCGCCGCGTGCCGCGATCGAAGAGCCTCAGCCCCCCGAGCTGCTGCTCCAGGTTGGCGATGGTGTAGCTGATCACCGATTGACGCCGGTTGAGCTGCCGCGCAGCCGCCGAGAAGCTGCCGGCTTCGGCGACGGTCAGGAAGGTGCGGAGCTGATCGAGCGACGGAGAACCGAGGGCGGCCATTGCTGTACGGGCTCCAGAGGGGATCGACACCGTCCGCAACGGCGACGCGCGCCGAAGCTTAAAGCTTTCGCCGCCGAAGATTGCTATGCAGCCTGGGTGCCGGCCGGCCGGCATGATAGCTCGACGGCACGAGGGGCCGCGACGCGACCTGGCCACGCTCACCTGGAGATCCGATTTGAGGCGTTCCCGCGACGGCAAATCCTTGAGGACCATCTTGGTCATGCTGCTCGTGGCGGCGGCGGTAAGCGGGTGCGGGCGACGCGGAAGGCTCGAACCGCCGCCCGATCCGAACGCGCCACCGGTGGACGCGGCCGCGACCACGAAGGCGGGAGTCCACAAGCGGCCGTCAAATCCGCCAATCCGCCCGCCTGACAGGCCCTTCATCCTCGATCCCCTTCTGCAGTAGGGGTCGACCGTGCAGCATTTCATCGCACGTGACGGCATCCTGTTCGCCGAAGCCACTGATCTCCGCGTCGTCGCGGCCCAGATCGGCACGCCCTTCTACTGCTATTCGCGCGCCGCCATGGAGACCCAGTACCGAAGCTTCACGGACAGCTTCGCGCCGTTGTGCACCACGACGTGCTACGCCATGAAGGCGAATTCGAATCAGGCCGTGCTGCGGCTTTTCGCGCGTCTCGGCGCCGGGATGGACGTGGTGTCCGAAGGAGAACTGCGCCGCGCCCGCGCGGCCGGAGTACCGGGTGAGCGCATCACCTTTTCGGGGGTCGGCAAGACGAAGTCCGAGATGGCGCTGGCGCTCGACGAAGGCATCCACTGCTTCAACGTGGAATCGGAACCCGAACTCCAGGCGCTGTCGGGATTGGCGGCAAGCAAAGGGGCGACGGCGCGGGTCGCCATCAGGCTCAACCCCGACATCGACGCCAGGACTCACGCCAAGATCTCGACCGGGAAAGCCGAAAACAAATTCGGCATTCCGATCACCCGTGCCCGCGACGTCTATGCCCAGGCGGCGGCCCTGCCCGGCATCGCGGTCGCCGGCATCGACATGCACATCGGGTCTCAGATCACCGACCTCGACCCCTTCGACCGGGCCTTCGAGACGCTGGCCGGGATGCTGAGCGTGCTCCGGGCCGACGGCCACGCCATCACCCATGTGGATCTCGGCGGGGGCCTCGGCATACCCTACTGGTCGGACCAGGATGCCACATCCTTCGCGCCGATCCGCTACGCCACCCTGGCAAAGCGGCATTTCGGCAACGCCGGCGTGATGCTGGTGCTGGAGCCGGGACGCTTCCTGGTCGGCAATGCCGGCGTCCTCGTCACCTCGGTGGTGCTGGTCAAGCGCGGCGAGAACAAGCGCTTCGTGGTGGTGGATGCCGCCATGAACGATCTCATCCGCCCGACCCTCTACGAGGCGCATCATGACATTCGCCCGGTAGCGGAGCGCGTCGCCGAGCTTCCCGAGGGCCTCGCCGACGTCGTTGGACCGGTTTGCGAAACGGGCGACTATCTTGCCCTGGCACGCGCGCTCCCGGAAGTCGAAGCCGGCGACCTGCTCGCCGTGATGTCGGCAGGGGCTTACGGTGCCGTCCAGGCCGGAACCTACAACACCCGCCTGCTCGTGCCCGAAGTGCTGGTCGACGCGGACCGCTTCGCCGTCATCCGTCCGCGGACCTCGTACGACACGCTGATCGGACTCGATACGGTCCCGTCGTGGCTCGATTGACCCAACCATGGTTCAAGCCAGCTCCGATCCGCCTTATTGGTGACGTGCTGGACCGCTAACGCTTCGTCTTTCGGACATCGTCCAGGCCGCGACAGGTCGTTTGCCAGATGCGCTTTGCCTTCGGGGTCAGGCCACGGGCGTCTTTCCATACTCTGCTCTGTGCTGCGGGGTTCCTGGTTTCATGGGTGCCATGCCGCGCGACCGAGCCCCTCGCGCGACCCGCTCAGGCGTCGAATCAACAGGTCCAAACCCGGGATATCGGTGCAGACCTCGATGGTCGGCGTCGTCAACTCAGCGATGCCGTCGGCGCTGCCGCCGCCGCAGAGGCGGATCGCAGCCGTCGCGAAGCCGATCTCGAATCGCTCCGGACCGATCGGCTGCGGCTGTCTGCCGCTTTGATCGACACCACGGCCCGGGTGCGGGCGGCGGAGACCCAGGTGTCGGAGGTCGAGAAACGGCTCGACCTGCTGACCGGCAGCGAGGACGCCATCAGGACATCGCTTCAGGCCCGGCGTTCGGTCGTGGCCGAGGTGCTGGCGGCTCTGCAGCGCATGGGGCGAAAGCCGCTTCCCGCCATCCTGGCCCGTCCCGACGACGTGCTGCTGGCCATCCGCACGTCCATGCTGCTCGGTGCCGTAGTGCCGGAACTGCGCAGCGCCACGGAGGCGCTCGCCGCCGACCTCGCCGAACTCGCGCGTCTGCGCGCCTCAGTCGCGACGGAGCGGGACAGGCTAGCCGCCGAGGTCGCGACCCTTGGCGACGAACGGACCCGCCTGGCGGCTCTCGTCGAGGCTCGGCAGGCCGCGCAGTCCGCGGCGGAGGGCTCGCTCGAGGGGGAGCGCCAGCATGCCGCGGATCTCGCCCGCCAGGCCACCAGCCTGAAGGACCTGGTGACCCGGCTCGAAAACGACGTCGCCTCAGCCCGTCGCGCCACCGAGGCGGCCCGGGCCGACGAAGAAGCGCGCCACAAAGCCGCCGAAGCCGAGGCCGACGGGGTGCGGGCCAAGGCCGCGGCGGGAGCCGGCAAGGATCCCGCCCGGCTCGCCCCTGCGGTCGCCTTCGCGGACGCACGGGGGCGGATGGCATTTCCCGCGGCCGGAAGCGCCATCAAGAACTATGGCGCGAACGATGCCTACGGAGGCCAGGAACACGGCCTGTCTCTGGCCACCCGCCCGCAGGCGGTCGTGACCTCGCCGGCCGATGGCTGGATCTCGTTCGCGGGACCCTACCGATCCTATGGACAACTTTTAATCATCAACGGCGGCGACGGATATTACATTGTCCTTGCCGGACTGGAACGCACCAGCGTCGCGCCGGGGCAGTTCGTTGTCGCGGGCGAGCCCGTCGGCACCATGGGGGACGGTTCGGTGAAGACCGCGGCCGCAATCGCCCTTGGCGCAGGTCAGCCCGTTCTTTATGTTGAATTCCGGAAAGACGGGTTGGCGATCGACCCGAGCCCATGGTGGGCCAAAGCCGAATTGGAAAAGGTTCGCGGATGATGCGCAAGGTTTCCTTGATCGTGGCGGGCGCGGCGCTCGGCGCGACCGCCGCAACGGTCGCCCTCCAGACGACTCTCATTTCGGGAAGCCCCGCCCGCGCGGCCGGCACCGACACCTATCGCAACCTCAACCTGTTCGGCGATGTGTTCGAGAAGATCCGGACCGACTATGTCGAGAAGCCCGACGAGGGCAAGCTCGTCGAGGCCGCCATCAACGGCATGCTGACCTCGCTTGATCCGCACTCGAGCTACATGGATGCGAAAGCCTATCGCGACATGCAGGTGCAGACTCGCGGCGAGTTCGGCGGCCTCGGCATCGAGGTGCAGCAGGAAGACAGCAACATCAAGGTCGTGAGCCCGATCGAAGACACGCCGGCCGCCAAGGCCGGCATCCTGTCGGGCGACCTCATCGTGGCGATCGATGGAGATGCGGTGTCGGGCATGACGCTCAACCAGGCGGTCGACAAGATGCGCGGCGCCGTGGGTACGCCCGTGACGCTGAAGATCGTCCGGGGTTCCAGCAAGGACGGCCAGGATTACAAGCTCAACCGCGCCGTCATCACCATCAAGTCGGTGAAGTTCGAGCAGAAGGACGACGTCGGCTATATCCGCATCACCCAGTTCAACGAGCAGACCTTCGATGGCCTGAAGCAGGCGATGGCGAAGTTCCAGTCGGACATGCCGGCCGACAAGTTCAAGGGCTACATCCTGGATCTGCGGAACAATCCGGGCGGACTGCTGGACCAGTCGATCGAGGTGTCCAACGCCTTCATCGACCGCGGCGAGATCGTGTCGACCCGCGGCCGCAACGCCGACGAGACGCAACGCTACAATGCTCGACCCGGCTACGACCTGTCGCACGGCAAACCCGTGGTGGTGCTGGTCAATGGCGGTTCGGCATCGGCGTCGGAGATCGTGGCGGGCGCACTCCAGGACCACAAGCGTGCCACCATCATCGGCACGCGATCCTTCGGCAAGGGCTCCGTCCAGACCATCATTCCGCTCGGGCAGAACGGCGCGCTCCGATTGACCACGGCCCGCTACTATACGCCGTCCGGGCGTTCCATCCAGGCCAAGGGGATCGAACCCGAGCAGATCGTGATGGAAGACGTTCCAGACGATCTGAAGGGCAAGGATGACACGAAGGGCGAAGCCTCGCTCAAGGGCCATCTGATGAACGGTGTAACGGCGGACGAGAAACAGGGGTCCCAGGCCTATGTCCCGCCCGACCAGAAGAACGACAAGCAACTGACCGCGGCGCTGAACCAACTGCGCGGCATCACCACAAAGGCGTCCAACGCCGAGCTGCCGAAAACTGCCGACGCCCCGAAAACTGCCGACGCCCCGAGGAGTGCGGACGCTCCGAAGCCGACGCAGCCGAACTGAGATCCGCAGACCCGCCACCGTTCGGGTGAGCTCGTAGCGCGACCCGATCGGGACGACCCTCAAGGGCGCGCCCATCGGCTACCCGATCGCTGGCGCGTCCTGGCGTGTCGTTCATTCCAGAACAGGGACAAGCCCCATGGCGCGCGGCCTCTTCGATCCGCTCGGCACCGACCGGGAGGTGAAGCGGGAGTCGACAAGGATCCGGGTTCCGCTGCTCACGTCGGGCCTCGTGCTGGTGGCGGTGGCTGCGTTGTTGATCGCCTCCGTGCTCCGCGACGATGGCGGCCGGGGGGAACCCGGTGCCGTCGCCAGCATCCAACACGCCGCGGCGCCTGCGCCTCCGCCGAAGCCGGCCGCCAGGGAGGCCGCGGTGGCGGAACCGCCGGCCGTTCCGACCCCGTCGGCCCTGCCCCCGGTACGCGACGACCAGGAGGTCGAGATCCAGAACGGCGTGCGGATCATCAGGCCGCGCAGAGGCGGCGGCGTTGCGGGCGGGCAGGTTCTCAAAGTGCCGGCCGTGGGTACGTCGAGTGCCGCAGCCCCGGCGGGACCGGCCGGATCGGGTCCGCCTTCGGTGCCTTAGGGGGCGAGGCCGGAGCCATCCGGACCATGAAGAAGATTTTAGTCGATGCGGGACCCAAGCCACCCTATTTGCAAGGGATAGACATTTAGCTTGGTATTCGGTCTCGGGCGGCGCTCCGAGCTGCCGCGTGACGGGCGACCCAGGGCAACCAAGCTTCTCCCTGGATTCGATGTTCGCCCCGTGACGGCTGTCGCGATACCGGCAGCCAGGGCACGGGGTCTGCCTTCCTGGTCGCCGAGTAGAGTGCAAGGAAACACGATGTCTGAGCCTCCTCGGCGTAAGTCCCGCCTGCGTCTTGCCCTTCTGACGGTTGTCTGCATCGCGGCCGGGGTGTTGTTCGACTGGCAGCAACTCCAACCGATGGCGCAGGCCGTCGTCGACCGGATCAAGCCCAAATCCGCCGAAACCGCGAAGGCGGCACCCAAGGAGGCCCCGACCGTCCCGGTCAGCGCCGTGGAGGCCAAGATCGGCGACTTCCCCGAAATCCTCACCGGTCTCGGCACCGTACAACCCTACAACACGGTCCTGGTGCGGTCCCGTGTCGACGGTCAGGTCATGGCGATCCATTTCGAGGAGGGACAGATCGTCCACCAGGGCGACCTCCTGGTCGAGATCGACCCCCGCCCCTACCAGGCGGCACTCGATCAACCCAAGGCCAAGAAGCAC
>CAXUCF010000025.1:4734-26798 GCA_964249275.1 uncultured Lichenihabitans sp. | reverse complement strand
GCTGCTTGCCATTGCGACGGAGCGGCGCAGCCGGCCGGAGCACATCGACACGGCCATTATGGGCACACGGGCCACCACGCAGGAAGGCTGACCTGGCGACCGGCATGGCCGCCGAGGCTAAGCGCCGCTCATCGCCGCGCTTGTGTGAATTCGTGGAGCGAATCCTTGCCACCGTCCGAGTAGAGCGCGTCCGGCCTTGGCCGGTTCGCCCTACGCGCATAGGACCAAACGTGTAAACACCGATGGCTTGCGCTCTATCGCAGGGCGATATATAAACATTGATATGCGAGGGTGGGGCTGATGGAGGACGAGGATCGGCCGCTCCGATCGCTGGAGTTCATAGGATCGAGCCGCAAGGATTTCATCGCGTTCCCGGACGAGGCCAGGCAGGACGTCGGCCACGCCCTGTTTCTCGCCCAACCGGGCGAGCGTGCGCCGGGCGCGAAGGTTCTGAAGGGGTTGGGCGGAGGCGGCGTCTTCGAGATCGTCCAGGACTATGACGGGGACTCCTACCGGTGCGTCTACACGGTCCGCCTGGAGCACGCCGTCTACGTGCTGCACGCCTTCAAAAAGAAATCAAAGCGTGGCGCCGAGACGCCCAAGCACGACATGGACCTGATCCGGTCACGTCTGAGAGACGCCGAGGCACAGGATCGGTCTTTGGCTCCGTAACCCCATCACGATGCACGCACGAGAGGAGCATGCCATGACGACCAAGAATGAGGAGGCGAGGAGCGCCTTTCATGAACTCGGGATGCCCGGCGCAAACGAGCTCGTGGTCAAGTCCCGCCTGATCCGGTTCGTCGCGGAAGAGGTCCGCCGGCGGGAGCTGACGCAGAAGGATGCCGGCGAGCTGCTGGGCCTCGATCAGCCCAACGTGTCGGCGCTGATGAACGAGAAGCTGAGCCGGTTCTCGGTGCAGAAGCTGATGGCATTCGTCGGCCGGCTCGGCTTCAAGGTCTCGATCCACGTCGAGAGAAGCGGGGTGGCTTTCGACGTGCCCTACCAGCACGCCGGATAGTATAGGACATTTCGCATGAAAGAGGCCGATGACGTGCCCGACGTATCGAGCGCCATGCCAACGCTTGGGTCGCCGCACGACTACAGGAAAGCGATCTTTATGAACGCGGATGGCTGGATTGTTTCGGCGCCCTCATGCCTGCTGGGGGATCGGTATTGGATATTGGTCGTGGCGCCGGTGAACCGATTGCGCGACATCTGCACGAGAGTGGCTATACGTCATGGGTGTTGATTCCTCGCCGTCCATGGTCGCCCTGTTTCGAGCGCGCCTTCCAGGTCAAAAGGCAATAGTAGCGGATATGAGATCCTTAACCCTCGGAACTCGCTTCAATGGTATTCTTGCGTAGGACAGCTTCTTCCATCTGAGTCCTGACAATCAAATGCGGATATTTCCCATTTTTCTGTCTCATGCCGCACCGGGCGCTGCTTTGATGTTTAAACGCGGCCCTCACAACGGGGAGGCTGTCGGAAGTCTCGGGAGTGACGCGCTTTATCACGCGAGCCTTAGCTCTCAATACCAAGATACTGCAACGGAAGCATGCATGGCTATCGCAATGAGGCTATATCAGATGACGCGCGTCGGCCCATCGGTTGCTGTCATCCTGTCCTGAAGCGGCAACCATCATCAGAACGACGACCTCAGCGCAGGCGGGACGCCGGGGTAGGCCGCCGCCGCGGGCGTCACTTGATCATCGACCTGGGTGCTGCGCGAGCGTGAGGGGCGCGAGGCAAGCCCGTCGGCCGTCATCATTGACAGCCAAGCGCTTAAGTCGGCGGAAAGGGGGGTGCCAAGCGAAGGCCTCCCCCGATCTAGCCGACGCAGTGGGTTACGACGCCGGAAAGAAGGTGAAGGGGCGCAAGATCCATGGGTTGTCAGTACCCTCGGTCTGATACCGCCCTCGACAGAGCCATTCAAGTCGCAGTCGCGGACTAGGACGAGCGAATGACCCTTCCGTTGGCCAAACCACGAGTCTCAGCTTAGGCTCAGACGCGTATGATGTTTAGAAAAAGCTCGCCAAATACGCTTTCCAATCACGTCGACTCAGGCGGAGACAATAACTGATTGTCACTATCCGGGCTTTGTGGGAAGGTTAGTCGTCAGGCGGACCGCCAGCTTGACGGGTCGCTAGAGTATCCCACAAGCTCTGTCCGAAAGGCTTGAGGCAGCTCGTCGGGCTGTGGTCGCAATATCTCATTGTGTGAATGGTTCTGTTCAGTTGCGTTCAGCACTGCTTATTGCCGTTCGTGAACGAGGCACCACATGCGGAATACAGAATCTTTGTCTGAGTGTCTAGCAGCGACTTTTGACTCGATTTTACCGAGTATTCCAGGGCCGCTGCGTGCTATCATGGCGGAGGTCGGTCCGAAATGGCGCGACGACACCAGCGGCAACATCGATCTGATGGTCATCGAGTTTTCCAAGATCCTGGTATCAACTTCGAGGGAGGGTGTGATTGTACATCGCGATCTCCCCTACGGCTCGCATGAGCGGCAACGCCTTGATGTCTTCCTGCCCGTTGAAAATAGAACAACGGCCCCAGTCGTGTTGTTCGTTCACGGCGGCGCTTTTGTCAGCGGTCACCGCAACCTTACAGAACAAGTTTATTCGAATGTGACTAGCTACCTAGCCCAACGCGGCATCGCAGCGATAAACGTCGGATATCGGCTAGCCACAGATGCACCGTACCCCAGTGGCACTTTAGATATTGCGGCAGCCGTTGATTGGGCTCGCGCTCATGCGAACGATTATGGCTGGAATCCCGATCAGGTCTTCTTGATGGCTCATTCGGCCGGCGCCGCTCATGCCGGAAGTTACGCCTATGATCCTGGATTCTCGCCGCCGCTCGCGACACCACGGCTCGCGGGCATGATTGTCGTAAGCGGCAGGGTCAGGATCGATAATCTCGCCGAGAACCCGAACGCGAAGAATGTCGAGCACTACTACGGCACTGACGCATCTCGGTTTGAAGAGTACTCTCCCATCAGTCATGTCGACCGGGATAGCGTGCCGACATTCGTTGCCTGGGCAGAGTTTGAAAGCCCGCTGATCGATGTCTATTGCGCCGAATTGGTCTTTCGTTTGGCGCATGCGAAGCGAAAAGCTCCGCCCATGCTGTGGTTATCGGGTCACAATCACATGTCCGCCATCGCGCAGATCGGCACATCGGACAACCTACTTGGGAGGGCAATAGTGGAATTTGTTAACAACCCAGAGTAGCTGCCACGATTGCCCATTTGGACGGACGCCAAGCGGGTGGAAGCGTCAGATCCCCGCGACTTCGACAAATGACTTACCAGTAAAAACCAATGTAAAACCAGAGGAGATGATGGTCATGCCAAACGATCACAGTCTGAGGGTAATCGGACCCGTCGCCTTACAAGCGGAACTTGAGCACTTGCTTCCACTGTTCGCGCGGCAGAATAAAATTGAGGTCGACGTCGAGTATGATTTGAACCCGGCCGTTGCAAAGCGCGCCATGGGTGGCGAAGAGTTCGACATCGGTATGAGCAACCCTTGGTTCTTCGACGAGATGATCTCATCCGGTCGCGTAGATCCGCCCGTCGACGTTCCCTTCGGCGGCGTTACATTGGCAATCGGAGCAGCCGGCCTCGAGCCAGAGAAGATAGAAAGCTCACATGAGGGCGTGCGAAACCTCCTGTCGAACGCAGAGTCCATCGCGTACACGTCCGAGGGAACGAGTGGGGAAACATTCCTACGAGCGCTCAAAAAGTTAGGCTTACAGGATCTGCCTCGCGATCGCTTGCGGCCGATGGGGTCTTACGATCCGCCGATTGCGGCCGCGCGAGGTCAAGTACAGTATGCCGTCAACCCACTCACAAGAATTATCGCCGTACCCGGTGTTTCGGCTATCGCGACTTTCCCCGCTGACTTAGGTCTCTCTATCGAGATGTCTATGTTCGTCAGTAAGAATGGCCGTCATGAGGCAGCCTTGCAGCTGATTAGCTATCTTTCAGACTCCGAGCTGGACGGATATCTTCTCTCCCGCGGCGTACATCGGTACGAGCTGCAGCGATAGATGGGCAAGGTCACCGACTCATGCCCACCTTCACGCCCATCGCTGCTTCGCGCACGGTCAGCCCTTTGGCCATATGCTCGCGCGCCCGCCGGAGCTTCTCATCGGTTACGGCCGGCTTACGACCGCCCGTGCGCCCTCTCGCTGCGGCAGCGGTCAGGCCCGCGCGCGCGCTCCTGGATCAGGTCGCGCTCGAACTGACCGAGGGCACCGAAGCTGTGGAAGATGAGCCTGCCGCCCGGCGTGGTGGTATCGATCGCCTCGGTAAGCCAGCGCATCCGCAAGCGGATCGAGGAAGGCTTCGGCTGGGGCAAGGAGTTCGGGCTCTTGCGCCGCATCCGGATGCGGGGCCGCGAGCGCGTCGACATGGCCTTCGCCTTTTCGGCCGCGGCCTGCAATCTCGGCTGCCTGCCAAAGCTGCTCAGCGATCCGGTGATGGCGTGAGATGAGGGTGCGAAGGGCCGCTCCCCCACCGCAACGGGGCTGGTGCCCGTCTCGGAGTGAGGGGCGCGGACGGCAAAAACCCCAACCCTCATGATTCTTGCCGGCCAGCAGCCAAAAACGACGCGGGATGAAGCAGATAAGCTGAACGTCGACCCTTTTTCAGCGCCCTGCTAAAGGTCATACTTGGATGGTTGGATGAGACCGGCGGCAGGAAGCTGTAGAGCTTGGGAGTAGCTCCGTGACGAACAACTTCGATTCGAGCTTTTTTTCCAAGAGACACCGGTGGCGGAGATAGCCGCTGCGACGATAGGCTGTTACGACCTCACTATGAAGTTGCAGGACCAGTTGCCGGGGCCGAACAAGATCTGGCTGCGGCCCGTGCTCCATTGGAATTTCACCCAGATGACCCGTGGGCAGGCGAGTATGAGAACAGCGGCAGGCGCTTGCAGTGACGCTGTCGAACCAAGACCGCCTCGCTTGCGAGCCCGGCTCTTAGGCGGCCTCAGCAACGGAGCGACCTCGGCGTTCGCGGCGCTGCTGGCTTATTTGCCCAACCAGGCGCTTGGAACCAGAGAAGGGTTCTGGAGCGCGATCACCGCGATCGCAGTTGTCCAAACTGAAGTCAGGGCGACGGAAGTCATTGCCCGCAACCAGTTCACCGGCGCTGCGATCGGTGGCGTGGTTGGCCTCTGTCTTGTTCTTGGGCTTGGCCAGCATCTCTGGATCTATGTCGTAGCCATCATCTTATCGATGCTTATCTGCTGGGTCGCGAACGTCGCCAACGCAAGTCGGCTCGCTGGAACAACAGCGACGATCATACTGCTCGTCCCCCAGACTGGATCCGCGCAGTCCATGGTCGTATCACGCGTCTCCGAGGTCGCGTGGGGCGTCTGTGTCGCCGTCGGGACCGCCTGGGCGATCGGTCGAGTTTCCGACTTTCTGCTTAAACCCACCCTGAAAAGCTGATCTGGATTTGCTCGACAGACGACCTCGGAACCATTGCAGCCCACGGCCCGACCCTGGCGTCGTATGACGAAACGAATCCGCCGCGGTTGGGCTTCAGGGCGCGCGAACTCAACTGCGGAACGCTTCCGTTCCATTGTCAGGAGTGCTCGATGATGCGGACTAAACTCGTGTTCCCCGACCTTGCCGATATGATCAAGCGTGAGCTCGGCGACGCAGTGGATCAGACCGGCAGGGACTTTATCGACCTGTTTGCGGAAGATGGGGCCATGGAGTTCCCTTATACTCTCCCCGGCTGGCCCAAGCGGGTGGCTGGGCATTCCGATCTGGCTGCTTACCTGGAGCCGATTGCCGACCTGTTCACGGTTGAGTCGGTGGTCGGTCCAACGGTGCATCGGACGCAGGAACCAAACGTCGTCATCCTCGAGTACAGCATTTCTGGATTCGCAAAGAATACGCACGAGCCCTATGATCAAAGCTATGTGGAGGTGATCACCCTCGAAAGCGGGAAGATCAAAACTTATCGGGACTACTGGAATCCCTTGGTCGTGCAGAACCTAACTTCGTGAAAGGCTAGCTAGCCTGGCCGGGCCCCAAGAAGGCTAAAGAGGTCTCCTGCGCCGGCTAGTCCGGCCCACGCGGAAAACTCTTGCTGGTCGTGCGCGCAGAACATCGCGACCTCGTCGGCATGCTCCTTTCTCAAAATTTGTAGCTTCCGCAGGCTGGTGAGGCGATCTTCCGCATTTGTCTGGAACGCGATCTCGAGCGGCAGGCCCGGCGGCGGGTCGAGGAAGTTGATCGTGGAGTCGAAGTAGGCATCGCCGGCGTGCAACGACCATTGTCCGTTCTCTCGGTACGCGACGCCGCAATGGCCCGTCGTGTGGCCGGGAAGGGGCACGAGCTTCGCATCGAGGTCCTGCGTCAAGTCCAAGCTTCGCGCCTCTAAGCCGAACCACTTTTCGTCGCCACGATCATACGTTTTAAAATTGGTGTGATGCGAAACCTGATAGGGTCTGTAGGGTCCTCGCGGCCGAGTTCCATCGAAACCGTTTAGTTCCTCACTCGAAACGTGCACGACTGCGTTGGGAAAGTCGTGCAGGCCGCCGGCATGGTCATTGTCCAAATGGGTCAGGATAATGTCGCTCACTTGGCCCGGGTCGATGCCGCGCGCCTTGAGCTGGTCGTGAGCCGTCAACCGTCGGTCGACGACGATCCCGAGCTTGAACAGCGCATCGTCGCCGAGCAGCCGGTTAGGATCCGTCATCTCCCGTGTCCCGAAGCCGGTGTCTAGCAGGACGACGCGGTCGCCCGCTCTGACGATCACGCAATGGATGGACATTGAACGCGTGGCGGTATGAGCGAGCGGGCCCATGAGACCGAACGTGCAATGTTCAATCGAGAGCGTATTGGACATCGTATCCTCCAGCGTCGTGTCACCTTCAGCGTCTTGCGTCTGAAATCCCATCGCTCACTCCGGTGCGGGTATTTCGAAGACGTTCAGCAGGGCGCACGTGAGCAGGTACAGGCCGATCAGATACGTCATGTCGACCAAGCCCGTTCGGCCGAAGATAGTCTCCGCCTGGCGGTAGAGATCGTCGTCGACCCGCCGTTCGCTGGCGAGCTGGCGCGCGAACCGATGTGCTACCCGTTCGTCGTCGGCGAGTTCGTCCGATGATCGGCCCTGCACCAAGGCCGCGATCGCCGCTTCCGAAAGGCCGACCTTTCGCGCGACGGCCGAATGGGCGTAAAGTTCGAACGGTGACTTCCAGACTGCGCCGACGCTTAGGATCACCACCTCGTGAACGCGTTTGTTCAAGCTGGTGTGCTTCGCATCGGCTTCCATCCATTTCAGGAAGCCGGGCGTGATACCCGTGCTGTAGAGATAGGGGTTGAATGGTCCGATCAGCCTGCCGTCGTCCGTCGCGCCCCGAAAGCCGCTCGCGTTCGCCCATGACACGAGGGTGGAAGCCAGGGTGTGATGCAACTCGGCCTGCTCTCCCTTGAGCGTCCGTGGATCCAGGAGCGGCAGACGTCCTCCCAAGGCATCCTCGCTACGTTCCATCGTGACCTCTCCTTGAACTGTGGACCCGCAAGCGTGCGGCTCAACACCGGTCTGCGCTGTGCAGTGCGGACAGCTCTCTCCCGTGCGGACAGCACAGTCCCGATTACGTCGACCCACCCGCCTGCGTCTTCTCGTAAACGGGCGCGAATTTCGCTTTGTGACCCTCAAAGCGAAAATTCAGGGTACGGCACGGTCGAAAAGGACGATGAATCTTACGAGCTGATCCCGGGCTGTCTTGTAGGTGCGCTCTGTTCGGTGCAGCTCAGGCTGCAGCTTTGAGGCCTGGGATGGTCGGGTGCCCTCATATCCGTCGATGCACGAAGTGCATACTCGAGGTGGTCTGAGAAACTGAAGAGGATGAAATCGATGACAGCAGCCGTAGGCAAAGTCGTTGCGATTACTGGCGCCAGCAGCGGGATTGGCAGGGCGACGGCGCTTCTGCTCGCCGAACGGGGGGCGAAGCTCGTGCTCGGCGCACGCCGGGCAGATCGCCTTGAGGCCGTTGCCGGGCAGGTTGTGTTAGCGGGTGGCGAGGCGGCCTATGCCCCAACGGACGTGAAACGGCGCGACGACCTGTCCAGCCTCGTTGCACTGGCCTGTGAGCGGTTCGGCAAACTCGACGTGCTTGTCAGCAACGCCGGCATAGGGCCGATATCTTTGTTGGACGAGTTGCGCGTTAATGACTGGGACGAGATGATCGACATCAACGTCAAAGGTGTCCTCTACGGTATCGCGGCGGCTCTTCCCGTGTTCCGTAGGCAGGGCTTCGGCCAGTTCGTCAATATCGCCTCGACTGCTGGATTGATCACTAGGCCGACCATGGCAGTGTATTCCGGGACGAAGTTTGCCGTGCGCGCCATCTCGGAAGGCTTGCGGCAGGAAGCTGGCGACAAGCTGCGCGTGACAATCATCACTCCGGGGTTCGTCAAGACGGACTTTGCCGACTCCATGACGAACCCGGAAGTGAAGGCGCAAATCGTGGGCACGATGGAGAAAATGGCGATCTCGCCGGATGCGATTGCCCGCGCCATCGTATTCGCGATCGAGCAGCCGGCGGATGTCGATGTGGGCGAGATCGTTGTCCGACCGACAGCTCAGGGTTAGCTCAGCTTCCTGAGCAGGAACGCCAGATGGCCAAACCGCGCAGCTTCGCGGTCACTGGCTCCAGTAGACAATCCAGGGAAGAGGTAGATGCGATGAAGAAAGTAAGCTTCGCCGAGTTCGGTGGTCCAGAAGTCCTTCGACTTGTGGACGGCGAGGAGCCCCACGCGGGTCCTGGTCAGGTACGCATTGCCGTGCGGGCGGCCGGCGTGAACCCCGTCGACTGGAGAACGCGTGAGGGCCAATTTCAGAAGGTTCGTCCGATCGAGTTACCCGCCGGGGTCGGGCAGGACGCGTCCGGGGTGGTGGACGAGGTCGGCGTGAGTGTCGAAGGAGTCGAGGTCGGCGATCGTGTGTTTGGGAGAGGCTCAAGCACCTACGCCGAGTTCGCGGTCCTTTCGTCTTGGGCCCTTATACCTGAGGGCCTGACGTTCGAAGAGGCGGCCGGGTACCCCTCCGTTGTGGAGACCGCGCTGCGCATAATCCGTCAGGTCGGCGTGCAGTCCGGGCAGACGCTGCTGGTCAGCGGTGCGTCCGGTGGGGTCGGATCGGCGGTGCTGCAGATTGCCCGCGACCGTGGAATCAGGGTCATCGGCACGGCTGGGGCGGCGAACCAAGAGTATCTGCGCAGTCTGGGTGCAGTCGCTACGACATACGGCGAGGGCTGGGTCGAGAGGGTACGGCAGCTCGGCCCCATCGATGCAGCTCTCGATCTGGCTGGCTCAGGCGTGATTCGTGAACTTGTCGAGCTGACCGGAAATCCGCAAAAGGTAATCTCCATCGCCGATCTCGGCGCGCCGGATTTCGGTGTCTCATTCTCCGGTGTGGGCGGGAGCATGCCGGAAGCGCTCGCGGAGGCCGCCTACCTCATCTCGCGGGGAAAGCTCCACATCCCGATTGAGAAGTCTTACACCCTCGATGAAGCCGCGGCTGCGCATATCGACAGCCATGCGGGTCACACGCGTGGGCGCCGGGTTATGGTTGTCTGACCCGTCTCCTGCGCAGAGTACTTTCAAAGCGGACGAGCGTTGAGCGCTAGAGCCCATGAACAGGCTCACATTTTAGAGCCGGCGTGTGTCAGCTACAGTATGACACACCCTAGCGTGAGCGGCGCAGCGGGCCGAGCAGCCGACGAGCGGCCGACAGGTGCCCGCCGTGCAACCGGTGATCGCCGCCCGGCCCGCGCAGCCTGTGTTCAAGCCAAGTCGAAGAAACGGCGGAACTGAGTGACGACGAGGTCGGGCTGCTCCTCCGGGAGGAGGTGGCCGCAGGGCAACGCCTGTCCCGTGACGAGCGCGTCCGACTTGGGCCGCCAGGTCGCCAGCACGTCCCACAGCTTGCCCACCGTCCCCTCCGCTCCCCAGAGCGCGAGCAGCGGCGCCTTGATCTTGCGCCCTGCCTCGTCGTCCGCTCGGTCCTGGTCGAGATCGATGCCCGCGGCTGCACGATAATCCTCGCACACGGCGCGGATGGTGCCCTTGCAGCAATAGCAGCGGATGTATTCGGCCATCGCCTCGGGCGTCACCGCGCCCGGCGTCTTTCCCTGCACCGCCAAGTGATCGCGCAGATAGTAGCCGGGGTCCACGCCGATCAGGTGCTCCGGCATCGGCGCGGGCTGGATCTGGAGAAACCACCACACGTACTTGGTGGCGAACTCCTTGGTGGTGTCGTCGTACATGGTGAGCGTCGGGGCCACGTCCAGCACCGCGCCCTTCAGCACGGCGGCGGGGTGATCCAGCATCATGCGATGCACGACGCGGCCGCCGCGGTCGTGGCCCGCGACCATGAACCTGGGATGGCCGAGATGGGCCATCAACTCCACCATGTCCTGCGCCATGGCGCGGAACGAATAAGCTTCGCTTTGCGGGCTGTAGTCCGGCTTGCTCGAGTCGCCGTAGCCGCGCAGGTCCGGCACGATCACCGTGTAGGCGTCGGTCAGCGCGGGGGCGACCTTGTGCCAGGTCACGTGCGTTTCCGGATGGCCGTGGAGCAGAAGAAGCGGCGGGCCGGATCCCTTGCCGACCACGTGGATGGTCGCGCCGCTCGTCTTGATCTCCTGCACGGTGAACCCGGGGAACAGGCGCTCGCTCACGCCAGCGGGCTGCGGCGGCGGCAAGTCGGGGAGATCGGCGCCGACACCCGGGGCCGGGCGTGGGCTCGGCAGCTCGCGTTCTAGGTCGCCGGGCGTAGGCGGCCCCCCCTGTGCGTCGGCGGCGACCACCGTCGACAGGAGCGTCGCGGCTCCAAGCGCGCCGAGGCCCCGGCGATCGAGTTCAAGGCTCATGCGCGATGCCTCCCTGGCCATCAAGATGCAACGAGGAGGTCGTCCGGACCGCCCCGATCCGAGGTGGCACCCATGGAGGACGGTTTCTCCCCCGAGTTTCTGGACGTTGAACTGACTCCAAGCGTAACATGCGTCGAACGGGGATGACACGCAAATGCTGATCGGACGCTGCGGGTCCATGCGCACCATGGCTCTTCCTCGTACAGGATCGCATATGCTGGTTCGGCTGACGAAACGAGTGCCCCCCGACTGGGTTGTGGAGCGATGAACGCCCCCGCCGGTTTTCGCCAGCGCACATCCGTGACCGCCATGTGCCTGCTGGCCACTGGCGCGGGCGGCGCCATGGACGCCTGGGTGTACCTCGACCACGGTCACGTGTTCGCCAATTCCCAGAGTGGAAACGTGGTACTCATGGCGATAGCGTGGGCCCAAGGAGACGAGGGCGCCGCCGCCGAGCACCTGCCTTCGCTGTTCGCGTACCTGGCCGGCCTGTTCGGCTCGCGGGTTGCCGGCCTCCGGCTGAAGCGGGCGGAGGTGAACTCGCGCAACTGCCGCTTCGGCACGGAGTGCGTCTTGCTGTTAGCGCTTGCCTTCGCGGCCGACCACCTGTCCAACACGGCGGTGACGGCCGGCGTCGGCCTGATCGCCGGCATCCACATCACCAGCCTGTCCCACGTCGGCGGCTGGTCGTTCAACACGGGCATGACAACGGGTAACCTGCGCTCCCTCGTGAACGCGTTTGTTGCTGCACTCGCGGGTTCGGGAAAGGATCGGCCGCACGCCGCCCTGTTTGCGGGGCTTGTGCTTGCCTTCCTGGGGGGCGCCCTGCTCGGGGCCTGGCTGACGCCGCGCCTGCACGGATCGACCCTGGCGGCGGTCGCCACCCTGGTCGCGGCCGCCCTGCTGATCGGCCTCAACGTCCCGGATCCGATTCCCGACTGGGACCGGCTCGAGTGAACAAGACCCGGAGACCGTGCCAGGGAGCGGACCGTCGCGGGACATGATCGGGGAACGGGCCACGCGGGCGGCGCGGGGAAACAGGAAGACGACATAGAACCAACGCCACCGCCTCGGCCGTCTAAAGTGACGTGTGTAGCACTTCGCCATGTGGATCACCGCTGTTTAATCTGGTACGGAACGAGTCCTCTCTCTTCGCTGCCCACGTCGAGGACTCGGCCGACCGGCGGCACTGCGCGATGTCGGCAACCGGTCCTCTCGCACACGCGGCAGCCCGGCCCGATCGGCACGATCGCATTCTGGTCACCGAGATCAAGGCCGGCCGCATACACCGTCTGCTTCGCATGCTCGACCTCGCAGCCGAGTACAACGGCGACCGAACGGGGACGGGCGAGGTGGTACCCGCCGCCGCGGCTCACGGTGCGTGCAATATTCAGATAGGCCACGTCATCCGGCGTACGGGCAAGCTGGACGAGGATCTGTCCGGGGTTGGCGAAGGCCCGATACACGTTCCAAAGCGGGCAAGGGCCGCCGAAACGCGAGAACTGGAATCGTGTCACGCTGCTGCGCTTGAGCACGTTGCCGGCAATGTCGGTCTTGACGAAGAAGAACGGAATGCCCGGGGCGCCCGGCCGCTGCAGGGTGCTGAGACGATGACAGACCTGCTCGAAACTGGCACCGAAGCGGCCCTGCAGGCGTTCGATGTCGTAGCTTGAGGCCTGCGCTGCTTCGAGGAACTGACGATACGGCAGCATGAGGGCGCCCGCGAAGTAGTTGGCAAGGCCAACCCGGGCCAGGGCACGGGCCTCGTCGGTCGACAATAGAGCCGAGTGGACCTCGGCTTCAATCAGCCGCCGGTGTTCGAATTGCCCGATGAGGTGCGCCATCCAGAAGACGCGGCTTTCAGGGGCCGCACTCTGGGCCAGTAATAGGCGCTTGGCGCGGCGATCGAGTCGCCAAAGGGTCCCATCGGCCAGGAGCGAGGGATCGCTGGCGACCGCAAGGCCGTGGACCGCGGAAAGCCGCCTGGCGAGGTCCTCGCGAAGGCTGGCACTCGCAAAGCCTGCCGTCTCGAACAGCACCTCGGCGGCCCGATCAAGCCCATTGAAGTGGTTCTCGCGCGATTGCACCCAGTCGCGCACCTCTTCGTAAGGCGCAAGGGAACCGGAGGCGGATGGTGCGGCCCGTCCAGGGGGCGACTGCAGCTGCTCGGTTTGCTCGCGGTACGTTCGGTACAGCAACAGCAACCGGCGTGCGAGCTCCGGGGTCGCTTGTGCCGCGACCTGCAGCTCGGCCTGGTCTATTCGGCTGCTGCCGAATAGCGGGTCGGACAAGACCTCGCGAAGGTCCTGGATCCGGCGTAGTTCCTCACCTTCTCCGAAATGATCGATGCCGACCCCCAGCAGGTCGCAGAACCGATGGAGCAGGGGGCGCGGCAGCGGGCGCTGCTCGCGCTCGATCTGATTGAGATAGCTGGGCGAAATGCCCATCGCCTTCGACAGTGCCGCTTGGCTCATCCCGGCGCTCTCGCGCAGTCGCCGCAGCTTCGCGCCCGCAAACAGCTTCGTCTTCCGAGTGCCGCTGATTTGCAAGCTTTGCAATCCTGCGCTCCCTCCTTCGCTCGAAGCAGCACAATTCGATCTTCAAACGCAAGCATAACTTCGCAATATTAACACAGCAGGAGGAAAGTTCATGATCCATCACACCGTCCGCGTCCATCCGGAACGCGATCGGCTAAGCCGGGACGAGCAGCTTGCCTGGAAGATCGCGGCAGTCGCCAGCGATCCCGTCGAGGTGGACTCCGATGTGGCGGAGATGCTCGTTAATCGCGTGATCGACAATGCGTCTGTCGCGATCGCGGCGATCAACTGTCGTCCCGTCGCGTCCGCCCGGGCGCAGGCCCTGGCCCATCCCCGCGTGGGCGGCGCCACCGTCTTTGGCTGCGGACCCGACATGCGGGTCCATGCCGAGTGGGCGGCCTGGGCTAACGGCACTGCCGTTCGGGAACTGGACTTCCACGATACGTTCCTGGCCGCGGAATACAGCCACCCCGGCGACAACATCCCGGCCATCCTGGCTGTCGCCCAGCAGTGCGGGCGCGCCGGCAGGGATGTCCTTCGCGCCCTTGCCACGGGCTATGAGATCCAGGTGGATCTGGTTCGCTCGATCTGCCTCCACGAACACAAGATCGATCATGTCGCCCACCTCGGCCCGTCGATCGCGGCAGGCCTCGGCACGCTGCTCGACCTCGACCCGAAGGTGACCTACCAAGCCGTGCAGCAGGCTCTGCACGTCACCACCGCGACGCGGCAGAGCCGCAAGGGCGAGATCAGCTCGTGGAAGGCCTTCGCGCCTGCCCATGCCGGCAAGCTCGCTGTTGAGGCTGTCGACCGTGCCATGCGCGGCGAAGGTGCGCCCAGCCCCATCTACGAGGGCGAGGACAGCGTAATCGCCTGGATGCTGGGCGGCCGGGACGCCCGCTACGAGGTGCCACTCCCGGCGCCCGGAGAACCCAAGCGCGGGATCATGGACACCTACACCAAGGAGCACTCCGCCGAATACCAGAGCCAAGCGCTGATCGACCTCGCTTTCCGGATGGGCGAACGCGTTCGCGACTGGGACGCGGTCGATGAGGTCGTCATCGAGACTTCGCACCATACCCACACCGTGATCGGCACCGGGGCGAACGACCCGCAGAAGGTCGACCCGGAAGCGAGTCGGGAAACGCTCGACCATTCCATCATGTACATCGTGGCCGTCGCGCTGCAGGACGGCACCTGGCACCACATCCGCTCCTACCTGCCCGAACGGGCGCGACGGCCCGACACGGTCGCCCTGTGGCGCAAGATCCGCACCGTGGAGGACCCCAGGTGGACGGAGCGCTACCACGCGAAAGACCCCCGCGAGCTCGCCTTCGGGGGCCGCATCGAGCTGCGCATGAAGGATGGCAGCATCATCGCCGACGAGCTGGCAGTGGCCAACGCTCACACACTCGGCGCCATGCCATGGAGCCGATCCAACTACCTGCGAAAGTTCCGCACCCTGACTGAGGGCCTGCTTGAAGAGGCGGAAGCCGAGCGCTTTCTCGATGTCGCGCAGCGGCTGCCGCGCCTCAAGCCGGCTGGTCTAGCGGGCCTCACCCTGGCGCTTCCTCAAGGCGCGCTGGCCGTCGGCCGTCCCGGCATCTTCTGAAGGCACTCCTCATGCAAGAGACTTCAACGAATATGGCCAGACCCAAGAAGAGCGTCGCCTTGTCCGGCGTCGTCGCGGGTAACACGGCGCTCTGCACGGTCGGTCGCACCGGCAACGACCTACACTACCGCGGCTATGACATCCTCGACATTGCCGGGACCTGCGCCTTCGAAGAGATCGCCTATCTGCTGGTGCACGAGCGGTTGCCGAGCGCCGTTGAGCTGGCGGCCTACAAGGCTAAGCTGAGATCGACGCGAGGCATCCCGGCGAGCGTCAAGTCCATTCTCGAACAACTGCCCGCGGCGACCCACCCGATGGATGTCCTGCGTACGGCGACCAGCGCACTCGGCTGTGCCCTCCCGGAAGCGTCCGATCACAATCTGGGTGGTGCACGCGATGTCGCAGACCGGCTTATGGCCTCGCTGGGGTCGATGCTGCTATACTGGTGGCATTGGTCACGTAACGGCCGCCGCATCGAGGTAGAGACCGATGACGACGGGATTGGGGCGCATTTCCTGCACCTTCTATACGGGCGCGCGCCGTCCGACGCGGTGATCCGTGCGATGGATACGAGCCTCGTGCTCTACGCCGAGCACGAGTTCAATGCCTCCACGTTCACGGCGCGGGTGATCGCCGGGACGGGTTCGGACCTCTACTCGGCCGTGAATGGAGCGATTGGGGCGCTGCGCGGACCGAGGCACGGGGGCGCCAACGAAGCCGCGTTGGAAGTCCAAAGCCGATACGCGAGCCCCGACGAGGCTGAAGCCGACATCCGCCATCGGGTTCTGGCCAAGGAGGTCGTGATCGGCTTCGGCCACCCCGTCTATACGATCCGCGACCCGCGGAGCGCTGTGATCAAGCAGACCGCGCGCCGTCTCTCCGAAACCGCCGGGCGCACGGGCCTTTTCGACATTGCGGAGCGGCTCGAAAGAGTGATGTGGGAGGAAAAGCGCATGTTTCCGAACCTCGACTGGTTCAGCGCCGTGGCCTACCACACCATGGACATCCCGACGCCGCTTTTCACGCCCCTGTTCGTCATCGCGCGCACGTCGGGGTGGAGCGCGCACGTCATCGAGCAACGCCGCGACGGCAAGATCATCCGTCCGGTCGCGAACTACGTGGGTGTCGAGGACCGGACCTTCGTTCCCCTGGCCGACCGTGCCGAGCCGGCTGTTCACCCCGAGCAGGGAGTTGGGTCATGACCTACCTCGTTGCCGCCGACCTCCCCGCGGCGCCGGCGGGGGAACGCTTCCGGTCGCTGCTAGGCCGCCCCGCGATCCTGCAGCTTCCCGGGGCTCATAACGGCATGGCCGCGCTGCAAGCCAAGGCCGCGGGCTTCGACGCGCTCTATCTGTCGGGCGCCGCGATGACCGCTTCGATGGGCCTGCCCGACCTCGGCATCATCACGGTGGACGAGGTCTCCTTCTTCATCCGCCAGGTTAGCCGGTCGACGGGCCTGCCGGTGCTGGTGGATGGGGACACTGGCTACGGTGAAGCGCTTAACGTTATGCACATGGTGCGAGCATTCGAGGAGGCCGGCGCGGCGGCCGTTCATATCGAGGACCAGCTGCTGCCGAAAAAATGCGGGCACCTGAACGACAAGCGGCTGGCCGACGCGTGCGACATGGCCGCCAAGATCGCGGCCGCGCGTGCGGCGCGGCGACATCTCGTCGTCATAGCCAGAACCGACGCCATCGCCAGCGAAGGCATGGACGGCGCCGTCGCGCGTGCGCAGCTCTACCTCGAATCCGGAGCGGACGCGATCTTTCCCGAGGCCTTGACCACTGCGGACATGTTCAGGGAGTTCGCGCGGCGCCTCCCGGGTGTGCCGCTGTTGGCCAACATGACTGAGTTCGGCCGGACGCCGTTCTTCACCGCGTCCGAGTTCGAGGCGATGGGCTACCGCATGGTCATCTGGCCGGTCAGCGCGCTGCGCTGCGCCAACAAGGCCCAGGAGGACCTCTATGCCGCGATCCGGCGCGACGGCGGCACGCATCGCATGCTGGAGCGGATGCAGACTCGCACCGAGCTCTACGCGGCCATCGGCTACGCCGACTACGAGGCGCTAGACCGCTCGATCGTTGCCACGATCGTGCCCGTGAGCATGCCACAATGATGGACCGTGCGATCACGCCCCCTGCGCTTTCGCTGCGACAGGGTGCAGGACCCAAGTGGGAGGCACCATCGCGCCTGGCATTGGCCAGGTAGAGAACATCTCGGCGTAGCCGTGCGAGACAATCTCGATCGTGTTGGACCAGGGATCGGACGCATAGGCCAGCTGCCACGGCCGACCCTGCACGAAGGCGCACGCGCGCGTCCTCCGGGTTCCGGCGGCCGCGACCATCCGGTCCACCATGTCGTCCCCTTTTGAGTGCGTGAAACACAGGTGCCACGGTCCCGGCCGCCAGTAGGCCAGCTCGGTCCGGCGCCGCGACTGCCGGCTCGACGAACTGGAAGAGTTCAAGCCCGGCGCCGTTGCCGGCCAACAGGTGCGCTCGGTATGCGCGGCGAAAGCGTGGCCCGAGGATGCCGGGCCTTGACCGACGGCTTCTCGGCTTCGGACCTAGCCGGGCGCTCGGCTTTGAATTCGGCGCGCACGAGCCCAATGAGAGAAATGCTTGCTCTGGCGGCAATTACGGCCGAGGTGTCCGGCATGGCGAACGTGCCTGTGAGCGGGAACAGCAGGGCAACGGCGACATGTGGCTTTGATCGCGATCCGACGTCGTTCGCCTTTCCGGACCTTCTACGATAACTCACTGTCCATGGTCGACCCAAGAAGGTCGACCTCGTGGCCGTGATGCGGAAGCTTCTCACGATCCTCGACGCCATAGTCCGGGATCACACGCCATGGCGCGCCCGAAACGCTTGACGCGGAATACAGCCGCTCTGGCGTAAGGATCCTCCCGCCGAAGTTTGGCAGGCGCTCACCAGCCATTTCGCTGCGACAAACAAAGCTTCGATCCTTGATCTGGACCGCAACCGCGCACATGATCGATACGGTCGCCCTTTGCCCAACCCGGCGTGGCGGTCGACCGTCACACCACAGCGCCAACACACACCCCCCTCATCTCCAAGGGCTGAACGACATTATTGGGCCTGGTGCTGGCCAGACCAGTGGACATGAGCAATGCGGATCATTCCGATGTTCCGCACCAGGGCCCGGAGAGAGCACGAAGACAAGCGCGTCTGCTTCTCACCCCGCGTGCAGCCGCAAGTGCCGCATACTCCGTCCAGGGGAGATCGACTGCGCCGCGGCGACGATACCCTGCGCATCTATCCCGAAGTGACGGTACAGGTCGGCGACGGATCCCGTTTGACCGAAACGCTCGACACCGAGGGATCGCGTCCGAAGGCCCGCTACGCCGCCCAGCCAAGCGAGTGTCGCGGGATGACCGTCGAGCACGGTGACGAGGCCGCAGTGCGGGGGCACGTCCGCGAGCAGCCGCTCCACGTGACTGATGGCGTTCACCCGCCCCGCTTCCCGGGCGCGTTGCGCAGCGGTCCAACCTGCGTTGAGGCGGTCGGACGATGTCACGGCCAGGAGCCCAACGTCGCGCCGGTCCTCGCCCATCAGCCCAACCGCCTCGATCGCCTCCGGCGCGACGGCTCCCATGTAGGCCACGACCGCCTGACAGTTCGGGCCTGGCTTTCGAAGCCAGTAGCCGCCGTCGATCATGCTGTCCCGCAGTTCAGGGCTGACAGTCCGCTTGGGCTGTTCGATCGACCTCGTGGAAAGCCGCAGGTAGATAGACCCTCCGACCGCGTCTCTCAGCCACGTTCGTTCGTCGAGCTCTGAACCATCCCCCGAACGCTGCATGTAGTCGAAGCCGAACCTTAACAGGACGGCAAGTTCGTCGACGAAGGCCGGCTCGAAGCTGGCGAGCCCGTCCTGCGCCATGCCGATCAGGGGCGTGGCGATTGATTGATGCGCCCCGCCTTCTGGCGCCAAGGTCACGCCCGAAGGTGTGCCAACCAGAATAAAGCGCGCGTCCTGGTAGCAGGCGTGGTTCATCGCATCGAGGCCCCGTTCGATGAACGGGTCGTAGAGCGTTCCTACCGGCAGCAAGCGCGTGCCAAGGACCGAGTGCGACAGTCCTAGGGCCGCCAGCATGATGAAGAGGTTCATCTCGGCGATGCCGAGCTCGAGGTGCTGCCCTTTCGGGGAAAAGTCCCAGTTGTAAGTGGAGGGGATTCGCTCGCGCTTGAACGTGTCGGCCATGGCATCACGGGCAAAGAGCCCCCTACGATTCACCCATGCGCCGAGATTGGTGGAGACGGTCACATCGGGAGACGTGGTCACGACCCGCCGGGAGAACTCAGTGTCCTCCTTCGCGATCTCGTGCATGAGGATGCCGAAAGCGGCCTGCGTCGCCATCGAAGGCTGGATGGCGATGGCCAAAGTGTCCGGAACGGCAACGGGCGGTGCGTCTGTGCGACGTGGCCACTCTTGGAAGAAGGGCACCTCGGCGAGTGACTTCTGGAAGTCATCGATATCGTCTAGGCCCTCGAAGGGGTCCCACTCGTGTCCCTCCCTGATGTTCATCGATGCACGAAGCTTGCCCACCTGAGCAGGGGTCATCAGCCCAGCGTGATTGTCCTTGTGCCCAGCCAGTGGCAATCCGTAGCCCTTGACCGTGTAGGAAATGAAGCACACGGGGCGATCGTGAGTGCGAGCTGCGTCAAACGCCTGGACGAGACACGAGAGATCGTGGCCGCCGAGATTGCTCATCAACACGGCTAGCTCCGCGTCCGAGCGCCTCTCGATCAGGCTCGTCACCGACCCTTGGTCACCCAGCTCGTCGAGCAGTCTTTTCCGCCAGGCCGCGCCGCCTTGAAACGTGAGCGCCGAGTAGAGCTGGTTCGGACAAGAATCAATCCAGTTTCGCAGGCTTTCTCCACCTGGCTCTGCAAACGCCGCCTCCATCAAACGACCGTGTTTGAGGACGACGACGTCCCAGCCGAAGTTACGGAACATCGTCTCGAAGCGTTCCCACAGACCTTCCCGAACCACAGCGTCCAGGCTTTGGCGATTGTAATCGACGACCCACCAAGTGTTTCGCAGCCCATGCTTCCAGCCTTCCAGAAGGGCCTCAAAAATGTTGCCTTCGTCCATTTCGGCATCGCCGATCAGCGCCACCATCCGACCTTCCGATCGATCAGCGGCGAACGGTTTGGCACGGACGTAATCCTGAACCAGCGAGGAGAAGAGAGTCTGCGCGACGCCTAGGCCGACTGATCCAGTGGAGAAGTCGACGTCGTCGACGTCCTTCGTGCGCGAAGGGTAGGATTGGACCCCGTTGAACCCACGAAAGTTCTTCATCTTTTCCAGCGGCAGATGGCCGGACAGGTACTGTATCGCGTGAAAAATGGGGCTCGCGTGTGGCTTGACCGCAACCCGGTCCTCCGGACGAAGCGCATAACCGTACAAAGCCGTCATGACGGCCGCCAGCGACGCCGACGAAGACTGATGGCCCCCGACCTTCATGCCGTCCGCATTTTCACGAAGGTGATTCGCGTTGTGGATCATCCACGTGGAGAGCCAGAGCGCCTTGCGCTCGAGTTGCGACAGGAAATTGGTTGGCGGGTCGCTCATGGCCATCCTCCGAGTGAACGCACTGAAACTAGAGCCTTGATCGAAGATATATTCGGCAAAAATCCACATCACCGACACGAATTTTGGCGTTATCGACCAACATGCGCTCTACGGGTGGTGAAAATGGCGAAAACTGAGTTGGATGAAATCGACCGCCGGATCATCGCGGCGCTACGCTGCGATGCGCGTCTCACCACACTCGCTTTAGCGGAGCGTGTCGGACTTTCGCCGACGCCCTGTGCCAGACGCGTCCGCATTCTCGAGGAGAGCGGCGTCATTACCGGCTATGTCGCGGTCATCGATCAGGTCGCCATCGGCCTACCGGTGAGCGTCTTTGTATCGGTCAAGATGGAGCGTCAACGCGAGGCTGCTCTCGAGCGTTTCTCGCAAGCCGTCGCGCAATGGCCGGAAGTGCTCGACTGTTATCTGATGACAGGCCAGCGCGACTTTCTATTGCGGATCGTCGTTCGTGACCTTGAAGCGTACGAACGATTTTTGAAGGAGAAGCTCACGCACTTGGACAACGTCGCCTCCATCGAGTCGAGCTTTGCGCTTAAACAGATCAAGCAAGCGAGCGCTCTACCCATCCGTTAACGTGCGCGGTCCGTTGTTGCTGCCCGACTCGAAACAGTCCTGAGAGCCGTTTGGTTTTCTCCTCGTTCAGGACGGCTTTCGGGTTAAGCTCAGGAGGCTTGCTGCTTGAGGGCCACCTCGGCTTCGAACTCTATTCGCGATTCGCACTGCCGGCGTGAAACGTCGTTCCCCCATTTCCCATATTGACAAGGATCGGCTCGAGTGCCCTCCAAGTTCGGTCAGGTTGTGGTCGACCTTCGGAGGCACCTCGGCGTACACGGTCTGAGCTACGATGCCGTCCGCCTCCAGTTCGCGCAGTTGCAAGGTGAACATCCGAAGCGTCGCCGAAGGCATCAGCCGATACAACGCATCAAGCCGTAGCGGTTCCTGAGCAGATGGAAGAGAATGACGGACTTCCAGACCCCCCCGATGACCGCGCGGGTTGCCTCGACAGCGCATCCGGTCCGGAGCGCTGGCCGTCGTCGGCCCAAAGCAATAGCAGTTACAAGCATGATAGTACATGTTCTTTTTGATCGTACTTATGCGGCCGCCGGTAAGCGTTTAACGAGAGTGAGTTGCAAGGAGGGTCGTCGATGCGCGCGTATCGGTTCACAGGATCTGCCGAGCCACGGCTTCAGGAGATCGAGTGCGAAGATCCCCGCGTCACCCCGGGCCATGTCGTCGTCGACCTCCGCGCCACCTCACTGAACTACCGAGACCTCAATGAAGCCAAGCTTGGTCGACAGGTGATTCCGCTTTCGGACGGCGCGGGCGTGATCACGGCAGTCGGCTCGGCGGGGCGGTGGTCCGTAGGTGACCGGGTGGTGATCGGCTTCATGC
>CAXUCF010000025.1:0-4724 GCA_964249275.1 uncultured Lichenihabitans sp. | reverse complement strand
CCGAAGGACCGTTCACGGCAGCCAAGCAGGCCACGGCGCTTGGCGGCGGCACGGTCGACGGCGTGCTTGCCGAGCGGATCAGTGTTCCTTTCGAAGCGCTCGCGTCGATCCCTGCAGATATGACGTTCGAGGAGGCTGCGACACTTCCCTGTGCGGGCGTCACGGCGTGGTCGGCGCTTTTCGAAAGGCGTCCAGTTCAGCCCGGGGAAACGGTGCTTCTCCTCGGCACGGGAGGCGTATCGATCTTTGCGCTGCAACTAGCCAAGTTTGCAGGCGCGCGGGTCATCATCACATCCAGTTCGAACGACAAGCTTGCTCGAGCGGCAGCGCTAGGGGCCGATGTCGTCATAAATTATCGGACCACGCCCAACTGGGCTGTCGAGGTATTGGCTCACACCGACGGATTGGGGGCGGATCTGGCTGTCGATGTCGGTGGCCCAGGCACGCTCAACGAAACCCTCAAGGCTGTCCGGCATGATGGCCGGATCTCGTTGATGGGCGTGCTGACCGGCTTCGATGGACCGATCAACACGGTCGACATCTTGAGAAAACGTATCACTGTCCAGGGGATTTACGTCGGGTCCGTCGAGACGCTCCGTGCTCTGATCAAGACGAGCGTTCGGCCCGTGGTCGACCGCGTCTTCGGCTTCTCCGAGGCCGAGGCGGCGTTCTCGACGATGGCGGCAGGCGAGCACTTCGGAAAGATCGTGATCCGAAGTGCCGAACATTAGTAGGTAATCGGTTCCTACGACCCCGTTGTGAGTCGTTTGGGTCTGCTCCACTCACAACCATGCCTGCCCGCTTTGATGAAATGGTCACAGCATTGGTGATCAGTATATATAAGTCGGGCTGTATCCCTCTCAGATTACGGTCTGCTTCATAGCTACATCAAACTCTAACCAATCTGCATCGGATGAGACTTATGACCAGGTATGCTGATAAACTCGCGCGTATCAAGGCAGGTCGATACAAGCGCGGGGATTTCATAATCGCGGATGCGAAAGACAGTGACATGGCTGGGGGTGTGACGACCGCCGGCGTGAAACGCGGACCTGTCGGAACAAAGGATCGCTACTACACCCGGTCAGAGTTCCTCGAAAACATCGGACGGATCGTAGAACAGGACATCGTCGACATCATGCTCGTCTCGGTATCCAATCTCGAGGCTTTGAACAAGCGAGGCGTGTTCCACACCGGTAAGGTTGCACGCGCCGTTCGTGTCAATGACACAACCGATGTTTGGGGCGCAATACGCGGCGCGGATTATACATCTCATCCATCCCGACCTTTCCGAAGCGCAGTGTTGGAACGCGAAGGTCAGCCGATTGAGTTGATCAAAGAGAACGTGATCGATATCGGACTTTACTCGATAACCTTCAACAACGATATCGAGCACGATCACCGGTCTCTTGAGGAATTTTCGCTATTTCGCAAGGAAGCCGCACTGGTCGGCCTCAAATACTTCCTTGAGGTTTTCAATCCGAATGTCGACCCGCGCATGTCGCCGGACAATGTACCGTCATTCGTTAATGACTGCATCCTTCGTTCGCTCGCCGGGGTGTTGGAAGTGGATCGTCCGCAGTTCCTCAAGGTGGTCTACAACGGGCCCGAAGCGCTGGAGGAACTGGCAGGCCATGACACTGACTTGGTGGTGGGTGTGCTCGGCGGAAGTGCAGGCACGACTCGTGACTGCTTCGAACTGATTTCGCAGGCTGAGAGATTTGGCGGTCGAGTGGCCCTGTTCGGTCGTAAGATCAACCTTGCAGAGAGTCCGCTCGATCTAATCGCCCTCATGCGGACCGTCGCCGATGCCGATATCACGCCCGAAGAAGCGGTCCTTGCTTATCACGAGCAGCTACGGCAGGCTGCAATTGTGCCCGCCCGCATGCTGGACGAGGACAGAAAGGTAACGTCGGCTGCCCTTCTGCGCGCAGCAAGGTGATGGCCGGCCGCAGTGGCATCATCACAGCCGGCACTTGGTGCGTCGACACGAACAGAGTGGTGGAGACCTGGCCAGCGGAGGACGGCATTGCCGAGTACGGGTCCGAAACACGCCAGGGCGGCGGTTCGGCCTGCAATCTTGCATTCGACATGCGTGCTCTGGATCCCGACATAGCGATTGAAACGATCACGGTTGTCGGAGACGACGAGAACGGGGCGTGGCTTCGAGTCTTGGCAGATCGCGCGCGCATCAACACTCGACAAATGCACGTATTGATCGGAGAACAAACACACGTCAGCGACGCCTACGTCTCGCGCAACACCCGGAGACGCACCCACCTTCATCGTCCTGGCGTGGCAGCTCTACTCGATCCGGGCCATTTCGACTTCAGCTTGACTGCCGGGAGATTGTTGCATCTCGGGATGCCGGGCTGCCATCGAAGGCTCGACGAAGTCGGCGGATCCGATGGCAACGGCTGGCTCAGGATTCTGCGCTCCGCGAAGGCGGCCGGTGTCAGGACAAATTTGGAGCTCGCCAGTGTCGCTTCAGACCTGCTGCGCGACATAGTCATCCCCTGCCTCGCCTGTCTCGATACCTTGGTCATCAACGACCTGGAGGTTGGAGCGCTCAGTGGTTTGACTACCGTGACGGCAGGCGTAACCGATCTCATGGCTTGCAAGCGCGCCGCAGCCGACATTCTGGATCGTGGTAGTATGGATCTCGTCGTTGTGCATTGCCCGGCAGGTGCTGTTGCTTTGCCACGGGGGAGCCCTGCTTTGTTTCAGGCACCCGTCGCCGTGCCTCCCTCGTCCATCGCCGGCACCAACGGAGCAGGCGACGCCTTCGCGGCCGGCTTGCTCTATGGGCTACACGAGAATTGGCCACTCATCGAAGCCTTGAAGCTCGGCCATGCTGCGGCAGCTGCTTCTCTGCGCGATGCATCAACGACCGCAAGTGTTTTGAGTTGGAGGGCTTGCCTTGAGCTCGCAGCTGAATGGGGGTGGGGCGAGTTCTCGAATCGTCCCGTCTGAAGCTACGGCGGTCCGCTCTGCCCAAGCATCACGCCGGACGAGCGCCTCGCACTCGCTGCTGCCAGCGCCGCGGCCGAGGCTTGGGAAGCTGACTGAAGAATAAATCGTTCGAAAACAATCGAGCCCTGGATACAGTCAAAAGATCGTTTCATGGAACCAGCTTTGAAACTCGCGAAAAGGATACGCGCTCGTGCCGTGGTCAAGGTCGCGCCAGGCGGGCCAGTCGTCGAGCTGGCCGGCATTACCAAGTCTTTCGCGGGGATCCAAGCGCTAAAGGACGTGAGCTTCGACGTGCGGGCCGGCGAGGTGCACGCGTTGCTGGGTGAGAACGGCGCCGGTAAGTCGACCCTGATCAAGGTCATCGCCGGCGTGCACCTGCCCGACAGCGGCACCATCAAGGTGGCGGGGGAGCTGACCACGTTCGCGTCGCCGCGCGACGCGCGTCGGCGGGGCGTTGCGACCGTTTATCAGGAACTCCTCCTCTTTCCCGAACTCTCGGTGGCCGAGAACGTGTTCCTCGGTCACGCGCCGCGGTGCTGGTGGGGCGGGCTGGACTGGAGCGCGATGCGCCGCCAGGCCCGCGTCCTGCTCGACTCGCTCGACAGCCACGACCTCGACGTCGATGCCAAGGTCGGCACCCTGTCGGTGGCCAACCGCCAGCGGGTTGAGATCGCCAAGGCCCTGTCCCAGGACGCCCAGGTGCTCGTCATGGACGAGCCGACGGCCGCGCTGGCGGAGGTGGATGTCCAGCGCCTTATGAAAGTGATCAAGCGGCTGCGCGAGCGCGGCGTCGCCATCATCTACGTGAGCCACCGGATGCCGGAAATCTTCGCTTTGGCCGACCGGGTCACGGTGATCCGCGACGGCACCCACGTCGGCACCCGCGACATCGGCCAGGTCGACGAGGCCACGCTGGTCAACATGATGGTCGGGCGGCCGCTGGACCGCATGTTCCCCAAGACGCACGCGCCGCCGGGCGATGTCGTGCTGGAGCTTCGCGGGGTCGCCTTCCGGCACGAGGTCGAGGACATCTCCCTCACGCTCCGCGCAGGCGAGATCCTCGGGATCGCGGGCCTTGTCGGGTCGGGCCGGACCGAGGTCGCCTTGACGATCTTCGGGATGACCCCGGCCACGCAGGGCCAGATCCTGCTGGGCGGCAAGCCCGTCTCCATCGACACGCCCCGGACGGCGCGCGACATGGGCATCGCCTGCGTGCCAGAGGACCGGGGCCTGCAGGGCCTCGTGCGGGCCATGACAATCGGGGAGAACGTCTCGCTGGCGGTGCTCGACCGCGCCGCCACGGGATTTTTCATTCCGTTCCGGGAGGAGGCGCGGCGCGCCGGGGTGGCGATCAAGCGGCTTGGCATCCGCTGTCGCGGGCCGAACCAGCCCGTGCGCCAGCTGTCGGGCGGCAACCAGCAGAAGGTGGTGCTGGCCAAATGGCTCGAGACCGAGCCAAAAATCCTCATCCTGGACGAGCCCACGCGCGGCATCGACGTCGGCGCCAAGGCCGAGATCTACGCCCTGATGAACGCCCTGGCCCAACAGGGGCTCGCCATTCTGATGATCTCCAGCGAGCTACCTGAGGTGCTCGGCATGAGCGACAGGGTGCTGGTAATGAGCGGCGGGCGCATCATCACGATGTTCGAGCGGGCCGAGGCGACCCACGAGGCAGTCGGGGCTGCCATGACCACCGTCGAGCCGGCCGGACTCTCCAGCTTAGAGCGGAGGCAGACCGGCGACCCCGGCGA
>CAXUCF010000024.1:19225-27104 GCA_964249275.1 uncultured Lichenihabitans sp. | reverse complement strand
ACCGAGATCTACACACTGCATATCGTCGGCAGCGTCAGATGTGTATAAGAGACAGGGCCAAGCGTTAGTATTGAGCAGGCCTTTTTTTTTATATTTTCGGTCTACATCCTAGACCTACACCACGTCGAAAGATACGACCTGCAGAAGCTCACTTCGCGCCTCGTGCAGAGCACCAACGCGCATCTCGGGGCACCGCTGATCAAGGATGTTCTGATCGAGAACTTCAACTACATCGACAAGGACATCGACAAGACGTGACGCCCTCGGCAGCGCGCGCCAGTGTCGTCCCGTGGCATCGTGGCGTGCCAAACCGTGGACCCGCGCTTTACAAGGGCGCCGCCGCGACCGCACAAGTCCGGCCATCGTTCGATCGACGAACGGCGGACGGGTTATCGATGTCGGGATTTCCTCCACCGGGCGGCGGCAGGGCCGCGAACCGCCTCCTCGGCTTCGGCTCGGCTCTCGTCGTGCTGGGCTGGGTGATCCTGGTGGGCGACCTGACGCTGAGCGATGCCGTGCTCAAGGCGGGTAGTCTCGTCGAGGTCCTGTCACTCAAGGCCGACATCGTCACGCTGGCTCAGACCCTGGTGATCACGGGGTTCGGCCTCGCCGTCGTGGGGGCATTGCGCGAAGGATTCGGAGCGCTGAACCGCTTCTTCGACGCGGTCCTGCAACGCTCGTCGACGCCTCGACCAGCCGCCATGCCGGATCCACGTCCGCCCGACGTCGAGCATGGAGATCTCGGCACCGTGACCCAGGGCGGCGACCGCATCGTACCGGCGGCGCCCCACGACCGGAACTACGTGGTCCTGCCGGACGGCTCGGTCGAGGTCGAGACCCTGCTGGGTACCCGCATCTTCGCCACCATGGACGAGGCCCGCGACTTCATCCGGTGAGGGCATTCGCGGAGACAAAGTCTTCAGACGTCACGGTATTCATACGATATCCGGGGAAGCGCTTCGCGATGCGGATTTCAGGGGAGGCCTCGTTTGACGACGGGCGAAGTCTGCGACAGTCCGGTCACCTCGGCGGCCGCCAGGAAGAGATGATAGGGTGTCGTCCCCGGCAGGGTGGTGGTGGCGGGCCGTCCTGCGGAGGTGAGCCGCTCGTTCCAACCGCGGTGCGGCACTCCCTGTCGCGCGGGGTGCACGAAATCCTCGAACAAGTGCTCGACCAGCCGCGCCACATCCACCGACCTGGGTTCGCAGACGCCAGGACCCGGTGTCCTCCGACCGTGGAGCCTGCGGGCCGCTCCGGCCTTGATGGCCTCCGTCACCGGCCAGATCCGTCGCGTCCTCGAGATCGGGTGGCCGGTGCGGTCGACTTCGTCGTGGATTCCCCCGGCCGCATCGAAGCCGTGTTGGGCGGCGAAGGCAAAAAGCCGGTCGGCCATCGCCAGATCGTGGTTCGGGCTACTGCCTGTCTGCGCACCCGTCGCCCGTGTTCGAGACGAGCGCGACAGCGCTTCATGCCGATGAAGGAGCCAGACCCATTCGTAGTGGTGCCCCGGCTCGACGATGGACCCCCTTTCGGGGTCCGGCCGCCAATCGTCCGTGAAGAACTCGCCGAGCGTACCCGTCCCCGGATCGAAGAACCGGGTCCGCAGCAACGTGAGGAGCGGAGCGGCTTCGTCCAGCCACCGGTTCTCGCCGGTTGCCTCGTAGAGGTCGAGCAGGGCCTCGACGAGGTGCATATGCGGGTTCTGCCGCCTCACGCGGGCGACAGGGCGCCAGTCCTCGAGCGCGTATTCCAGAAAGCCGCCATGCGGCGACGCCATGCGGGTCTTCAGAAGATCCAGGGTCCAGGCCGCGAGTTCGAGAGCGCGGGGCGCCCGGAACGCACGATAGGTCCAGGCCAACGCCATCAGCACGAAGGCATGGCCGTAAAGGTCCTTGCCACGGTCCTCGGGACTTCCCTCGGCCGTCGCCCGGAAGAACCACCCGCCGTTGCGGTCGTCCCGGTAGGCGCGGCACAGGAAGTCGTAACCGGCCTCGGCCGCGAGGCTGCCGCTCGCATCGCCCAGCACCGCCGCGTGGCTGAGGACATAGAGTTGCCGGCACTGCACCAGCAAGCGTTTCCCCAGGCGCGGAACCGGCGCGAAATCGGCGTCGAGCTGCTCGTGGAAGCCGCCATGGACCCTGTCCGCATAGCGGTCGCGGCAGAGCGGCAGCAGCGCCTCCAGCGCGAAGGAGGAATAGAGCCCCATGGCATCGTTCATCGCCATCGCGAAGCACGGATGGAGGTTTCGTGTCCAGAGCGCCGTCGCGGGACCGCCGACCGGCACGGACCGGACGTCCCGCCACCACGTGACGGGTGACCCGAGCCCCCGCGGCGTGGCATAAGCCGGTGATGATCGGCATCGACACTCCAAACCCGGGCTTCGGCATCTACGTCCACTGGCCGTTCTGCCTGTCGAAATGTCCCTATTGCGACTTCAACAGCCACGTGCGCCAGGCCCCGGTCGACGAGGCCCGCTTCCTCGGCGCGTTCCGGCAGGAACTGGCGCACCGCGCCTCGCTCGCGCCCGGCCGCGTCGTGTCGTCGGTGTTCTTCGGGGGCGGCACGCCGTCGCTGATGAGCCCCGCCACGGTGGGCAGTATCCTGGACGCCGTCGCGACCCATTGGGCGGTCGCGCCCGGGGCCGAGGTGACGCTCGAAGCCAACCCGACCAGCGTCGAGGCCACACGGTTCCAAGGCTACCGGGCTGCAGGCATCAACCGCGTGTCGCTCGGCGTCCAGGCCCTGAACGATCCGGACCTCAAGGCGCTCGGTCGCCTCCACACCGCCAGCGAAGCGCTGGCCGCCGTCGCGGTGGCGGCGACCCATTTCGAGCGGTTCTCCTTCGACCTCATCTACGCGCGGCCCGGCCAGACTCCGGCGCAATGGCGGGCCGAGCTCTCGGGCGCCATCGACCGGGCGGCCGAGCACCTGTCCCTCTACCAACTCACCATCGAGCCCGACACGATGTTCGAGCGGCTGTTCAAGGCCGGCAAGCTCGTGGTTCCGGACGCCGAACAGGCCCGCGCCCTGTGGGAAGTGACCCAGGATCTGACGGCTGCGCGCGGGTTGCCGGCCTACGAGGTCTCGAACCACGCGCGCCCCGGTGCCGAGTCCCGGCACAACCTCGTCTACTGGCGCTACGGCGAATATGCCGGCGTCGGTCCAGGCGCTCACGGCCGCATCGTTACGTCCACCGGCCGCCGGGCGCATGCGACCGAGCGGCATCCCGAGATGTGGCTGACGGTGGTGGAGGGCGAAGGCCACGGTCTCATCAGCGACGAGAGCCTGTCGGCCGAGGAGCAGGGCGACGAGTTCCTGCTGATGGGCCTGAGGCTCGGCGAGGGCATCGATGCCCGGCGCTTCGAGGCTCTGGCGGGCCGGCCGCTCGACCGCTCCAGGATCGACAGCCTCGTCGCGGACGGCCTCGTCGAGCGATCGTCGACGGGCCGGTTGCGCGTGACCCGAGCCGGCTTCCCGGTCCTCGACATGGTGGTGGCCGACCTCGCGGCTTGAATGGAAGTGACCTCTAATTACCCGCATGCATCAATCTTGCGACAGCCGCTCCACCCCGGTCCGGTCGACCGTGCTGGCCGCGTCGGCGATGCTGCGACCCACCACGACCCGGTCGGGTTGCAATTCGGCCAGGGGCACCAGCACGAAGGCGCGGTTCATCATCTCGGCATGGGGCAGCGTGAGGTGCGGCACCCGGAGCGCGAGGTCCCCGTAGTAGAGGATGTCGATGTCGATGACGCGCGGACCCCAGCGCTCCGTCTCGAACCGGCCGAGCGCCACTTCGGCCGCCTTGATGCGGCGCAGCAGGTCGAGCGGTGCGAGAGCTGTGGTGCCGACCGCGCAGGCGTTGACGTACCAGTCCTGCGGGACCGGTCCCCAGGGCGGCGTGCGGTAAAGCGAAGAGCGGCGGAGGTCGCGCGCGATGCCGGCGACGTCGAGCACGCGCAGTGCCCGGGCAATGTTGTCGGCCTTGCTACCGACATTGCTGCCGAGCCCGAACGCGACCTCGACCGAGACGGGCGGGCTCGTCACGCGCCCGTCTCCTGGGCGGCAGCCTCGCCGCGGATGGCACCGAACACCGCGAGCGCCGCCACGTGGTCGGCCACGTCGTGCACTCGGAAGATCGCGGCACCGCCTGCCGCCGCCGCCAGATTGGCCGCCACGGTCTCGATGCCGCGCCGCTCCACCGGCGCCCCGGTGATGCGGCCGAGGAAGCTTTTCCGCGAGAGGCCCACCAGCACCGGCAGGCCGAAGCCTCGGCGCAGCGCCGCCACGGCGCGGATGGCCTCCACCTGCTGATCCCGCGTCTTCCCGAAACCGATGCCGGGGTCCAGCACCAGCCGGTCGCGGTCGACCCCGGCCTCTTCGGCCAGGTTCAACGACGTCCCGAAGAAGCGCATCATGTCGTCGACGATGTCGATCCCGGGGTCGGCCTCGCGACGATTGTGCATCAGCACGGCTCCGGCATCGTTCGCGGCCACGACCTCGGCCATGAGCGGGTCGCCCTGCAAGCCCCAGATGTCGTTGACCACCGCGGCCCCGGCCCGCAGGGCGCGCAGCGCCACCTCGGCCTTGCCGGTGTCGACCGACAGCGGTACGGCCACGCGCTCGGCCAAGGATGCGATCACCGGGCCGATGCGCCGCCATTCTTCCTCGGCCGGGACGGGCGTGAAGCCCGGACGGGTCGACTCGCCCCCGATGTCGACGATCGCGGCACCCTCCGCCGCGAGAGCTTCACCCCGTGCGACCGCGGCCTCGACGGCGTCGAAGCGCCCGCCGTCCGAGAAGGAGTCCGGCGTGACGTTGAGGATGCCCATCACGCACCAACCCTGCCGGGCCTTGGCCATCAAGGCATCGAGGCGCGTCGCGGTAGCTTGCTTCACGTCGATCCTTTCGCAGCGCGGGCTGCATGGCGTGCTCGGCGGATCCCTGTCCGGCCGCGGCTCAACGTCCGGCCAGCGCCACGACGGACTTCTCACGGCGCCGTTCGACGGAGGACGGGATGCGCAGGCTCTCCCGGTACTTCGCCACGGTGCGCCGGGCAATGTCGATCTCGTCCGCCTTGAGCCGCGCCACGATGGCGTCGTCGGAGAGGATGTCGGACGGCTTCTCGGTGTCGATCATCTTCTTGATGCGGAAACGAACGGCCTCGGCCGAGTGAGCGGCGCCGTTCAGGGTCGAGGCGATCGACGCGGTGAAGAAGTATTTCAGCTCGAAGATCCCGCGCGGGCTCGCCATGTACTTGTTCGAGGTCACCCGCGACACGGTGGATTCATGCATGCCGATGGCATCCGCTACGGCCTTGAGGTTCAGGGGCCTGAGGTGCTGAACGCCGTAGGCGAAGAAGGCGTCCTGCTGGCGCACGATCTCGCTCGACACCTTGAGGATGGTGCGGGCCCGCTGTTCGAGGCTTTTGGTTAGCCAGTTGGCGGTCTGCAGGCAGTTGTTCACGAAACTCTTGTCGGCCTCGCTGACCGGCTGGCGGCTCACCCGGGCCCGGTAGGTCTGGTTGACCAGCAGCCGTGGCAGAGCGTCGGAGTTGAGGTCGATCAGCCAGGAGCCGTCCGGCGCGGCCCGGACGTAGACGTCCGGCACCAGAATCTGGATCGGCCCGCCGCCGAAAGAGCGGCCGGGCTTCGGGTCGAGCCGCCTGATCTCGCCCACCATTTCGGCAAGGTCCTCGTCGTCCACGTCGCAAAGCCGTTTCAGGGCGGCATGATCGCGCCGCGCCAGAAGGTCGAGATTGGCCACGAGCGCCGCCATGGCGGGGTCGAAGCGGTCGCGTTCCTTGAGCTGCAGCGCGATGCATTCGGCGAGCGATCGAGCCCCGACCCCGGTCGGGTCGAAGCCGTGGACCACGGCCAGCACGGCCTCGACACGCACGACCGGGAGGCCGAGCCGCTCCGCCATGGCATCGAGCGGTTCGGCGACGTATCCGGCCTCGTCGATGGCGTCGATCAGGCTATGGCCGATCATCCGGTCGACAGGGTCCGCGACCGCCAGAAGCAACTGTTGGCCGAGGTGCTCGTGCAGGGACGGCCGCGCCGCCACATAGCCCTCGAGGCTGGAGTTCTCACCCTCGGATGCGGGGGGCGCACCGGTCCAGGAACTGGCCGACAGGCCCTGCAGGTCCGACGGCATCTCAGCCATGGTGCGGGCGCGATCGCCTTCGAAGCTATTTTCGAGTTCGGTGCCGAGGCCTTCCTCGAGCGCGCCGTGGTCGGTCTCGAATTCCTCGCGGCTCCAATCCGACTCGACGGGATCGCCGCCCGAGGCCGGTTCGGCCGTGTCGTCGCGCTCCCGCGGATCCGCGTCCTCCTCGGCGCGCTCGAGCAAGGGATTGCGCTCGAGTTCCTCTTCGATGAACGACGCCAGTTCGAGGTTCGACAATTGCAGAAGCTTGATCGCCTGCATCAGTTGCGGCGTCATCACCAGGGCCTGGCCCTGGCGCATCACGAGCTTCGCCGAAAGCGCCATTCAGGTCTCGTTTCCCCAGAATTCCGCCGGCCGGGTCGGCATCGGCCCCGGCCGGCCGCACATCGCCGCCAGCCCAACCTTATAGCACGGTTTAGGCCGGGAGAGTCACCGCGCCGCAACACGGCCCTGAACTTGCATCGATGACGTGCTTGAGACCCGGCCTGCACCACAATCAAGGTTCGGCTGGGCCGGCAGCCGCATCGGGCGCCTTCACCCTACATGCGGAAGTCTTCGCCGAGGTAGAGCCGCCGTACGTCGGGATGGGCCACGATCTCGTCGGCCGAGCCTTCGGTCAGAACGTGGCCCGAGTGGATGATATAGGCCCGGTCGATCAGCCCCAGCGTTTCCCGGACGTTGTGATCGGTGATCAGCACGCCGATGCCCCGCCCCTTCAGATGGCGGACGAGGTCCTGGATGTCGCCGACCGCGATCGGGTCGATGCCGGCGAAAGGCTCGTCGAGCAGCATGAAGGACGGATGACCCGCCAGCGCCCGAGCGATCTCGCAACGCCGCCGCTCGCCGCCCGACAGCGCGATGGAGGGCGCCGTGCGCAGCCGGGCGATATTGAACTCTTCGAGCAGTTGCTCGAGCTCGGCCTCGCGCTGCTTCTTGTCGGCGACCGTGATCTCCAGCACGGCCCGGATATTGTCCTCGACGTTGAGACCCCTGAAGATCGAGGCTTCCTGCGGCAGGTAGCCGATGCCGAGCCGGGCACGGCGGTACATGGGCAGCGCCGTCACGTCGTGACCCTCGAGCTGGATCATGCCCTTGTCGGGTTTGACGAGGCCCGTGATCATGTAGAAGACCGTGGTCTTGCCGGCACCATTCGGCCCGAGAAGGCCCACGGCTTCACCACGACGCACGTTGATCGATACGTCCTGGACGACCCTGCGGCCCCGGTAGGCCTTGCCGAGATTGAACACGCCCAGCATGCCCTCAGGTGACAGCGACTGTCGGCTGCCGGGCGCCATGTCCCAGGCGGGATCGCGCGAATAGGCGTCGTCGGCAACCTGCTCGTCGGCATAGGGCTCCGCCGGCGCGGGCTCCAGAAGCGCCGGATCCGGCCATTCCCCGTCGGCGAGGTCGGCCGAGGGTGCCGCGGGCCGCCATGGCTCGACACGCAGCGCGGGTTCGAAGCCAGGGTCTCGCCTCGGCGGCTCGACCGCGTTGCGGCCTTTCGAGAACAGGCCCGAAAAGCGGCGCGGTTTGGGGTTCGGCTGTTCCAAGAGCGACGCTCGACTCGCTGTCAGGGCCGGCCGGCACGATGCGTCACGGCGTGACGTCCTCACGCGCTGCGGCCGCCTCGCCGCGCGACGTCTTCGGGGCGATGGCCGGCTTCGGCCTGGCGGGCGCCGGCTTTTCCGTGGCGGCGGCCGGCGCGGGCTTGGCG
>CAXUCF010000024.1:0-19215 GCA_964249275.1 uncultured Lichenihabitans sp. | reverse complement strand
GCGGGGGGGGCGCGGGGTTTCCGGGGGGGGGGGCGGGGGGGGGCTGGGGGGCGCGGGGGGGCCCGCTACCGGGGGTGAACACGCTGGTGACGCGGCCGCCGTTCGTCTCGCCCGAGAAAACCTGCGCCTGGCCCGACGTCATGTCGTAGACGAGCCGGTCGCCCTGGGTCACGTTGGTACCCTGGCTCAGGGTGACATTGCCGTTGAGGTAGACCCTATTCTCGGCCTTGTCGTAGGTGGCGTGGTCGCCGGTGCCGACCTGGTCCTTGGAGATCAGCGTAACGGGTCCTTCGGCCACCATGTGGCGGACCGAACTGCCCTGCCCCGGCCCCATGGCGGCCGTCTGCGGCGCGTTCCCGCTTCCCGGAACCGCGGGCGCCGTAGCCCCGCCCGCTCCGGGATCGTTCTTCTGCAGGTCGATCGTGAGTACCGACGCTTTGAGGGTGGAGTCGCCCTGCACGACGACGACATTGCCCGTGTAGATGAGCTGCTGCTCCTTGTTGAGATAGTCGAGCTTGTCGGCCTCGATGTTGACGGGCTCCTTGGAGCCGCTGCCGGGCAGCAGCGGCACGCCGGCCGCGGGTTTCTTGGCGGGCGCCGCTGGCGCGGCGGCTGCCTCGGGCTTCTTCTTAGCGGCCGCGAGAGCGCCCGGCCCGCCGACCGACGCGGCCGCGATCAGGACGGCCAGCGCCGCGCCGAGGTCACGGGCCGCGAAGGCCCGTGTCGGGGGCTTGCGAAGCAGGTCGGGGAAGCCTGCGGGGGGAACGACGCCTCTCATGGGGTCGCTGCCTTGGGGCTGCTGCCCGTAGTGGAAGCGGCGGTCGTCGCGGGGGTCACCACCGTATGGACGTGCCCTTCGAAGGTCGCGATCTTGCCGTTGTCGGTCATGTGCATGGAATCGGCCGACACCGTCCCGGTGTTCATCACCACGGTCAGCGGATCGCGCGTGTCGACGAGGCCGGTCTTGAACGCGATAAAGGCGCTTTTCATGCGCGCATCGAGGCCGGCATCGCTGGTCAGGTGGATGGCGCTGTTCAGCTGCATGGTTTCCTTGGAGCTGTCGTAGACGCCGAGATCCGACACGATATGGACGATGCTCTTGTCCGCCATGGTGACATGAGCGTCGATGTCGTGAAGCTCGAGAACGTTGGGCGACTTGGCATCCTGGACCGCCGAGGTCGCCACGAGGTCATAGGGACGCCCGTCGCTGCGGAAGCCGCTCAGCTTGGGATGGTCCATGGTGACCTTGGTGCCGTTCAGCCCGACCCCGTCGATCGACACGTTGGGGATGCCGTTGCGGAACGGATTGAAGAAGGCGAACAGCACGACAAGGACGGAGCCCGAGAGAGCGCCGGCCAGCACCAGCCGGCGGAGGATACGCACGCGCGCCGTGTGACGGCCGGCGGCGCGGAACGCATCGAGACGCGGCCCCGCAAGGTCGAGTGGCTTCGGCCCGGCGGCACGCGCGAGATCCGTGGCGATGTCTATCATGCGCTCGCGAGTCGATTGACGAGGCTCAGCTTAGCCTCGGCGCCATGGCCAAGTTATGACACGCGGAGTCGCTTCGGCATAGGCGGGAGCGGGAACCCGCGCAAACCCTCACTCATGGGCGAAGATGTCGCTGTCTGGCCATCCCATGAGGTCGAGCCGGGCCCGGGTGGGCAGGAATGCGAAGCACTGGCGCGCGACCGCGTCGCGGCCCTCGCGCAACAGCATGGGATCGAGCTTCGCCCGCAGGGCGTGGAGATGGAGCACGTCGGAGGCCGCGTAGCCGACCTGGGCCTCTGTCAAGGCGTCGGCGCCCCAATCGGAGGATTGCTGCTGTTTCGACAGGTCGATGCCGAGGAGTTCGCGGCAGAGTTCGCGCAGGCCGTGCCGGTCCGTGTAGGTGCGGACCAGCTTCGACGCGATCTTCGTGCAATAAAGGTTCTCGGTCATGATCCCGAAGGCATTGAACATGACCGCGATGTCGAAACGGGCGAAGTGGAACAGCTTCACGATGGCCGGATCGGCGAGCAGCCGCTCGAGGTTCGGCGCCCGCTCCTGCCCCTTGGCGACCTGCACGACATCGGCCGATCCATCCCCCGTCGACAGTTGCACGACGCACAGGCGATCGCGGTGCGGCTTCAGTCCCAGCGTCTCGGTATCGATCGCGACGCTTGCGCCCGCGCGGTAGTCGGAGGGCAGGTCGCCCTTGTGCAGTCTGATGGCCATGGCGGCTTTCGCGTCAGCGGGAGCCCGGACGGCCCCCTCCGGCTCCGTTTTAGACCAGGTCGCGGGCCGGATGAAAGCCGGACCCCCGCGGCCTCAACGCCGGATGACGGCCGCCCGACACCGCCGTTCCCAGCCCGCGATCTCGAGTTCCGGCGCCTCGGCATCCCGCTCGGGATAGCCGAGACACAGGTAGGCGATGAAATGCCAGTGCGGCGGCACGTCGAGCAGTTCCGCCATGGCCGAGGGGTCGAGGATCGACACCCAGCCGAGCCCGATCCCCTCGGCCCGGGCCGCGAGCCACAGCGTGTGGATGGCCGTGACGCAGGAATAGTCGATCATCTCGGGCATGGTGCGGCGCCCGAGCCCGTGGCCCGTCGCCGTGGAGCGGTCGGCGAAGACCGCGAGTTGGGCGGGCGCCTCCTCCATCCCGGCAAGCTTCAGGGTGGCGTAGCAGGCGGCCCGCTCGCCCGCGTAGCTTGCCAAGGCCTCGGCGTTGCAGCGCTCAAACAGCGCCCGGACGCCCGCGCGCCGGCCGGGATCGTCCACGGTGACGAAGCGCCAGGGCTGGCTCAAGCCCACGGACGGAGCGAGGCAGGCCGTGGCGATGAGGCGGTCGAGCGCGCCTTCGGGCAGCGGGTCGCGGCGAAAACGGCGCACGTCCCGCCGCCAGCGCAGCAGCGCGTCGAGGCCGGCCCGGAATGTGTGGTCGAACTGCACGCCGTGGGATCCGGGCCGAGGAACGGGAGATTTGCTATGCGCCAGGGCGGCTGCCGCGGCCAGCGTCAGCTGGGCGCGATCTGCCACGTTATGGTGACCTCCGCCGTGAACGGGATGGTTTTCGGGGGCGTGATGCCGACCGGGGCCGCGCTCCTGAGAGGAAGGTCGTAACTGCCCTCGGCGGATCGGGCTTCGCCATCGACGATCCGCCGGATCCCGTCGAGGCGGATTCCGGCCGCATCTGCGTAAGTGTCGGCTTGCCCCCGTGCGTCCGCCACGGCGGCGCGTCGGGCCTGGTTCAGCCCTTCATCGCGGTGTTCGACGCCATAGGAGATGCCGGTGAGCTCGAACAGGCCGGACGCGATCGCGTAACCGACCTCCGCGTCGACCTTGTCGAGCGACTTGGTTTCCAGCACGTAGGAGGTCTCGGCGCGGAAGGTCGCGGGCTCGACCCGCATGTTGGTGCCGGGCACCGTCCGAGCGGGTTCCTGCACGAGGTTGAACGCACCCTGCCGCACGATCACTCCGTCAGCCTTCAGCTTGTCCAGCACTGCGCCTGTTCCCGCCACGCGGGCTTGATGTGCCTTGGACACGCCGTCGAGGGTCGGCCCGCGAGTCACCACATCGACGCTCAGGCGGGCGAAATCCGGCGGAATCTCTACGACGCCGCTACCTCTCACGGTGAGGCTCGGCACATCTGCTTGCGTGGTCTGGCCCTGGGCCAGGACAGGGAGTGGGGCGAAGAGGCACGCGATCAGAGCCGTTACAGATATGCGTTCCACCACCAGGATCTCCATCAGCAGTTCGACAGCCCGGGCGATGCGGATGCTAGGAAGCGGCGCCGCATCCCGGAAGTCTCTCACGTTACACGTCACCAGGGCATCGGCTCGACCGTTGATCGCGGCCTCAAACACAAGTTCATCGCCAGGATCTCGGAGCTGCAGGCGGCACTGCACATGGATACCCACCCGATCTACGGTTCGTCTTTACCTCCGCTGTGGCCATCCTGCCCTGCTCCCGGCCATGCCGGCATCTCGACGACCCGATAGGGCGTGGAGGCGATCCGCAGTCCGGCCGCGTCGAAGGCGTCGAGCACGTCGCGGGCGATCAGGTCCTTGATGGCGCGAGTGCCGTGGTCGCGCGCCATGAAGCGCAGGTTCATCTCGAGCCAGTTGCTGGTGAGGCGCAGGTACACCCGCGGCTCGAAATCGAGGCGATGCAGGTCGAAGCGCCGCTCCAGCGTCCGCGCGGCCTCGGCCGAGATGGCCTTGGAGTCGACGGCGTGGCGCCGCGCCGCCTCCAGCAGGATGCGCTCGACGAGCGCGCGATCGTCCTCGTAGCGGATCGTCACGCTGATCTCCTCCCAGATGAAGGGGAAGTCGCGGGTGTAATTGTAGACCGGCTCGTCGAAGATCTTGGCGTTCGAGACGGTGACGATGCGGCCGGTGAACTGCCGGCTCTTGACCCAAACCGAAGGTCCGGCGTCGCTGCCCGGCGCAACGCCCATCTCCATCAGCGTGGTCTGGGTGAAGCCGAGCGCCAGGACGTCGCCCCGCACGCCACCCATCGAGATGCGGTCGCCGACCGTGAAGTTGTTGCCCCGCAGGATCACCACGTATCCGGCCATGGCCGTGATGACGCGCTGCAGCGCGAAGGCCAGGCCGGCGCTGAACAGCCCGACCGCGGTGGCGAGCCGCGTCGGGTCGTCGAACCAGATCGACAGCAGTCCCAGCACGATCACCAGGGCGGCAAAGAGATTCAAGCTCTGTGCGGTCCAGAACCGGGCCTGCCGCTGCCGCGAGCCCTCGCCTTGCACAAGCCGGCGCACCAGGGCGCGCAGACCGCGGCGGAGCAGCAGCACCGCGGCCACGAACAGCAGGGACAGAAGCAGGCGCCGGCCGTTCTCCTCGGTCAGCCCGAACCAGTGCACGCCCAGGACCGTCACGCGTCCCTCCCCCGATGAGAAGTGCCCAGGCCCGCCCTCAAGGCCGACCCTCGAGGAGATCCGGCCGCCGCTCGCGCGTGATGCGCTCGGCTTCGGCCCGGCGCCAGGCCGCGATCCGTCCATGGTCGCCGCCGAGCAGCACCGCCGGGATCGCGCGTCCCTCGAAGTCGCGCGGGCGAGTGTAGTGCGGATATTCGAGGAGCCCGTCCTCGAAGCTCTCATCCCGGCCCGAGGCTTCCTTGCCCATGACCCCGGGAAGCAGCCGCACGCAGGCATCGAGCAGCGCCAGGGCCGCGATCTCGCCGCCCGACAGCACGAAATCGCCGATCGACACCTCTTCGAGCGCGCGGCCCGCGATCAGGCGCTCGTCGACGCCCTCGAACCGTCCGCAGACCAGCACGGCACCGGGTCCCGCCGCGAGGGCGCGCACGCGTGCCTGATCGAGCGGCCGGCCGCGCGGGCTCAGGAGAAGGCGCGGCCGCAGGTCGTCGGCAGGGGCCGCGGCATCGAGTGCCGCCGCCACGACGTCGGCCCGCATCACCATGCCGGCGCCGCCGCCGGCCGGGGTGTCGTCGACGGCCCTGTGCCGGCCGAGGCCGTGCTCGCGGATGTCGCGCGTTTCGCAACACCACAGGCCGCGCGCCAGCCCCTCGCCGGCCAGCGACAGCCCGAGCGGCCCGGGGAACATGGCGGGAAACAGCGTGAGCACGGTAGCGCGCCACATTCTCAGACACCTCGCTGGGGAGACTCCGGTTCGTCCTCGCGGTCGGGCGTCAGCGCGCCGGGCGCCACCACCAGCCGTCCGCCGTCGACATCGAGGATCGGCACGAAAGCCCTGGTGAAAGGCACGAACAAACTGTCGCCGCCGGCCGCCGGGACGATCGCCAGGATGTCGCCCGCGCCGAAGTTTTCGACTGCCCCGACCCGGCCGAGCACGCGGCCGTCCTCGTGTTCGGCCGCCAGCCCGATGAGATCCGCATGGTAGAACTCGTCCTCCTCGGGCGGTGGCAGGCGGGCGCGGTCGATGAAAAGCCTGGTCCCGGTCAGGGCGGCGGCGGCATCGCGATCGTCGAGGCCGTCGAACCGCACCACGAGCATGTCGTCCCTCAACGGCCGCAAGGCCGCAACGGAGAAGCGTCGCCGGCCGTCCTCCGTCGACAGCGGACCGTAATCGCGGATCGCCGACGGCACGGCCGTGTAGGACTTCATCCGGACCTCCCCTCTGATGCCTTGCGCCGCTCCCACGACCCCGACCAGGATCCTGCGCGGTTCCTTCATCGTCCCGATCTCCCGCCCACGACGAACCCTGTTCGATCCCGCCGCTGCCGCCGCACGAGCCCTCGCGCTCACGCCCTGGGGCTCCGCGCCAGCTCAACCAAGCACGCGCCCGCAACCGGCGTCGTGGCACTATGCCTTTGTTGAGAAGCGTGTGGAACTCACCACGGCGCTCGGTGTTCTGGGGACATGCACCTCATCGAGGAGGACCTGTCGGCCCGCGTGGTCTGCAGGAAGCAGTCCGGCTCCGGTTGCGGAGTGTGGGCGGTGCTGCGAGCCCCTCGATGCGTCCATGCCGGCGGCGTACGAGAGGCCCCCTACACTGCCGGCTGGACGGATATGAACGTGACCGACATCAACACGAAGGAAGTTCACAGCCGCACGCTGACGGCGTTCTACGACACGCGTGAGGCGGCCGACCGCGCCATCAGCGATCTCGAACGCGCGGGCATCCCGCGTCAGCACATCAGCCGCATCGACGGAGGCACCTCATCGACGGGCGCCGGTCAGGGTGGAACGGGTTTTTGGGACTCTCTCAAGGATCTGTTCATGCCCGAGGAGGACCGGTACGGCTACGCCGAGGGGCTGCGCCGCGGCGGCTACATGGTCTCGGTCAGGGCCGAAGAGGCGAGCTACAGCCGTGTCCTCGAGATCCTCGACCGGGACGGCGCGGTCGACATGGACCAGCGCGAGGCGTCCTGGCGATCCGAGGGCTGGACAGGGTATCAGGCCGGCGGTGTCGCCACGGGCGCCGCGGCCGTGACGGGTGCTGCGGCGAACCTGGCGGCGAGGCCGACCGCGCAGACCGGGACCGCCGCCGCCAGCAATGCGCGTTCCCTGCGGGCCGGCGAGGACGAGGTCATCCCGATCTATGAAGAACAGCTCCGCGTCGGCAAGCGCGACGTAAGTCATGGCCGGGTGCGGTTGCGCAGCTACGTAGTCGAGACGCCCGTCAACGAGCAGGTCACGCTGCACAGCGAGCGGGTCGATGTCGAGCGCCATGCCGTCGACCGACCGGTCAGCGGCAGCGATGCGGTGTTCCAGGATCGGGAAATCGAACTCGAAGAAACCGCCGAGGAGGCCGTGGTGTCCAAGCAGGCCCGCGTCGTGGAGGAGGTCTCCCTCCGCAAGCAAGCCTATGACCGGACCGAGACCATCACCGACAAGGTGCGCCGCACGGAAGTCGAGATCGAGGACGAGCGCAGCGGCCACGCCTTGCAGCCCACCAAGAAGGCCGGGACGATCCCGCCGAAGACCGATCCGACCCGCAAGATCTGAGCCGGCGTCAGCACGGGGATCGGCCCGAAGGCCCGTGGAGCGGGTGTGCCGGTCCCCGTCGAACCACATCGAACAGGAGAGAGAAACCCGATGCGTAGATTGATCGTTGCGGCATTGTGCGCCGTATCCTTGACGGCCGGTTCCGTATCCGTGGAGGCCAAAGGCTGCATCGCAGGCGCTCTCGCGGGTGGCGTTGCCGGGCACTTCGCTGGCCACCATGGCGTGCTGGGCGCGGCCGCGGGCTGCGTGGCCGGGCGACAACTCGCCAAGCGAAAGGCCGCTCGGCCGATGTCGACGCCTGCCCCGGCCACGACTGCCCCCGTGCCTTCCACCTGAACCGCTGCAGGGTGGAGTAGACCGTAGCCCACCAGGTCGGTTCCCCGTGGAACCGACCTGGATCACACCCTGCGGAGGGTCGAATGAACAGGGTCGCATTGATTACGCTGCTTGCGGTGGCCAGCGGGGGCCAAGTTGCGGCACAAAGTGGGACGCTCAACGCGAGCGACAAAGCGTTCCTGGTGAAGGATTCACGCGGGGCGGCCTACGAACTGGCATCCGCCAAGCTTGCAGTGCAGAAGGCGTCGCGCAACGACATCAAGGGCTATGCAGAAAAGCTCGTCAAGGACCACGAGGACTACAACACCGCACTGGAAAGCCTCGGCCAACAGGACGGCATCACGCTGCCGACCGAACCGGATACGGCCGATAAGGCTCATATGGCGGCTCTCCAGAAGCTGACCGGCAAAGCCTTCGACAGGCTTTATGTCAGGGAGGCGCTCCGCATCAACGCCGAGGACAAGCGTGACGCGGAGAAGGAGAAGGCGGCGACCAAGAGCGAGGCCGTCAGGGCTTTCATCGCCAAGTTCGCCGACATGGATGCGGAGCATGAGAGACTAGCCAAGCAACTGGCGCATTCTCCCGGCTGAGCGAGGAGCCTATCGCACTGGGCTGGGCCGAGCGAAGCTGCAGTTCGGCATCGCTCCATCCGCAGATCATCCGACCCCTGGCTCGCGTTCGGGCACCGTACCGCCGCCCTGCGCTGCTTCGGCGCCGGATGCCGGGATCAGAACGCGGAGTTCGGCCGTCACGTCCCGGAGGCTCGTCGTCTTGGCCATGATCCTGTCGGCGTCGCGCAAGCGCCGGCGATCCATGGCCGTGATGTCCCGGGCGCTGAACACGACGACGGGGATGTCGGCACAGCCCGGCTTCTCGCGCAGGCTGTGCAGGAAGCCGAAGCCGTCCATCACCGGCATGTTGAGGTCGAGCAACACCGCGCGGGGCGGCCCGTGCATGACCTTGACGAGCGCATCCTGCCCGTTGACGGCTTCCACCACGCTCCAGCCTTCGTGCTCCAGCGTCTTCCGCAAGCGCTCCCGGACGCCCGGGTCGTCGTCGACGATCAGGACATCACCGTCGGCGTCACGGAATCGTTCCATGACCTTCTTCAGCTTGTCCCAGTGGACCGGCTTGTCGACGTGCTCGGCGGCCCCGAGAGCGGCGCTCATGCCGTGGTCGTTGTGGAACGTCACCATGATGACGGGGATCTTGGCGAGTTCGGGGTCGCCTTTCAGCGCGCTCAGCACCGCCCATCCGTCGACCTGCGGCATCATCACGTCGAGCGTGATGGCGCGCAATTTCACCCGGCGCGCGATCTCCAGCCCGCTCGGGCCATTAGATGCCGTACGCACGGCGAAGTTCTGGCGCTCCAGGAACCGCACCATGAGGTCACGCTGGGCCGGATCGTCGTCGATCACCAGCACGGTCTGACGCTCCTCCGTCTCCTCGCTTCCCGCCATGGCGGCGCCGTCCTCGCGCGTCTGCTGCTCGGGCATCGCGGCCGGAAGCCGGAGCGTGAAGGTCGTGCCCTGGCCGAAGCTGCTCTCCACCGTGATGTCGCCGCCGAGCAGCCGTGCGAAGGCCCGCGTGATAGCGAGGCCGAGGCCCGTGCCGCCGAACTTGCGCGTGGTGCCCTCGTCGGCCTGAGAGAACCGCTGGAACAGGCGGCCGAGCTGCTCCTCCGTCATGCCGATGCCGGTGTCCCCGACGCGAAACACCAGCATGGCGTCGTCCGTCTCGCCCTCGCGATGGACGTGCAGCGTGATGCGGCCGTTCTCGGTGAACTTGGACGCGTTGCTGAGCAGGTTGAAGAGGCACTGACGCAGCTTCACGACGTCGGTGTGCATGGCGCCTACGTCGGGCGCCACGTCCATGACGAGCTGGTTGCTCTTCTCCCCGATCAGCGCCCCGACGGTTCCCGCCACCTCGGTCACCAGGCCCGTGACCTCGACGTCCTCGGCGAAGGTGTCCATCCGGTTCGCCTCGATCTTCGACAGGTCGAGCACGTCGTTGATGAGGCTCAGAAGATGGCGGGCGTTGGACTTGATCTTGCCGAGGTCGGCCAGGAGCCCCGTCTCGCCGATGTCCTCGACCTCCTCCTCCATCATCTCGCTATAGCCGATCACGGCGGAGAGGGGCGTGCGCAGTTCGTGGCTCATATTGGCCAGGAAGGTGCTCTTGGCCCGATTGGCAGCCTCGGCGGCCTCCTTGGCGGCCGACAGCAGCGCCTCCGACTGCTTGCGGTCGGTGATGTCGGTGTGCGAGGCGACCCATTCCCGGATCGCGCCGTCCTCCCCGATGACCGGGGCGGCGCTGAGCGCCATGAAGCGCCACTCGCCGTCGTAACGGTGAATGCGGTGCTCCAGGGCGATCGGGCTTCGCGCCGCAACCGCGTCCAGCCATGCAGCCCGGGTCAGCTCCAGGTCCTCGGGGTGAACGCACGCGAGCCGCCCCCAACCCATGGCCTCGTCGGCGGTCTGGCCCGTGAATCGGTTCCAGTTCGGTTGCGCCCTGGCGAAGGCGCCGGTCGCGTCGGCCGTCCAGATGATGGCGGCACTGGCCTCCACCAGGGTGCGGAAGCGCTCCTCGCCCTCCTTCGTCGACAGCTCCGCACGTTTCCGGGCCGTGACGTCCGCGATCACCATGCCGACGCCATCGTTGGTGACCCCTGCCGTGCGTCCCCGCAGTGGAAAGAAGCTGGCCTGGAAGTACCGGGTCTGATCCGGCCGCAGATTGCTGGCGGCTTCGACGTCCACGTTGGCGACCGACCTGCCTCCCTCCAGCACCTTCAGGAGTCTCGGCTCGAGCGTGCTTCGCAAGTGGGGAATGACATCCCAGATACTCATGCCGGGGGTTGCACTGAGGGCGCGCTCGCTCATTTTGGCCAGGGCCTGGTTGATGTGCCTGATCCGCAGGGAGGCGTCGAGAAAGCCCAGGCCGATGGGAGCGTTCTCCAATACGCCTTCGAGGAGCGACTGGCTGACCCGTTGCTCCCGAAGGCGCCGGACCGCGACATATGCGAGGCCGGCGCAGGACAGCAACAGGCCGACAACCGAGGCGGCGCGGAGCACTTCGTCCAAGCTGCGGCTTGCCGCATAGGTCAGCAGTCGTTCGTCGGCGTCCTTCTGCTGTCGGGCGACCTCGATGCGGACCCGATCCATCAGCGCCTTGCCGGCCCCCGACTGCACATGGGCGACGCTGGCGGCCGGTCCTTCGGACCGATAAAGGTCGAGGCTGGTGGCCGCCTCCCTCAATCGCGCCGCGACCACGTCGGCCAGGAATGTCGATCCGTCACGGTCCAGACTCCTGATCGTTTCGAGATCGGAGTCGGCGGCGGCGCGGCCCGAGCGGTACGGTTCGAGGTAATCATCCTTGCCCGTGATGATGAAGCCGCGCTGCCCGGTCTCGACATCCTTGAGCGACGACAGCAGGCGCTCCGTCGCGATGATCAGGGCATTGTCGTGACGGATCGCGCGGTCGAGGCGACCGTCACGCAGATACCCCAGTGCCGCGGCGGCCAGCGACAGGACGAGGATCACTCCGGACAGCAATGACAGCGTGCGGAGTCGATCCCAACGGCGCTCGACGGTCGTGTCGGCATGCTGGTCGTTCGTATGTTCGGCCATGAAAAGCCCTTCAGGCAGTCGGTCACGGAACCGCGACGCAGGACCACCATAGCAGGCTGAGGAGCAGGGACTGAACTCCGCCCGCCGTTTTCCGTGCCGACCCGCAACGCGATTGGCAGGAGGACGGCTTTCGTCCATGTCTCCCACATGCCACCTGCGCCGGAGGACGAAGCATGCCGAGCCCAGCATCCATCGAGGCGGCGCCAGCCCCGGCCACCCTTACGGGCTCGGCTCAAGGTCGCGCCTCCAGCACGATCCATGGACATGCCAAGGCGAGCGTCACCGGCCTCGGGCTCGCGGCCCTCGGGGTCGTGTTCGGCGACATCGGCACGAGCCCGCTGTACACGCTGAAGACCGTGCTCGATCTCGCCGGGGGGAAACCGGATCCGACCACCGTGCTCGGCATCCTCAGCCTCGTTCTCTGGACCTTGATGATCATCACGACGATCAAATACGTCACCGTCGCGATGAGGCTCGACAATGACGGCGAGGGCGGCATCCTGGCGCTGATGTCGCTGGTCGGGGTCAGGAAACATCGTCCCTTGATCGTGGCGGCGGGCCTCTTCGGGGCCGCCCTGATCTACGGGGACGGCGCCGTCACGCCCGCGATCTCGGTCCTGTCGGCGCTCGAGGGATTGAACATGGTCACGCCCGCGTTCCAGCCCTACGTCCTGCCCGCGGCAGTCGTGATCCTCGTGGCCCTGTTCGCCATCCAGCCGCTCGGGACCCAGCGCATCGGCAAGGCTTTCGGCCCCGTGATGGCCCTCTGGTTCCTGGCCCTCGCCACCCTCGGTCTAATCGGGATCTGGCATCATCCGTCCGTTCTCGCGGCCGTGAACCCGCTCTATGGGATCCGATTCGTCGCCGTCGGAGGCTTCACGGCCTTTCTGGTCCTCGGGGGCGTGTTCCTGTGCGTCACGGGCGCCGAGGCCCTTTATGCCGACATGGGGCATTTCGGCCCGACGCCGATCCGGCTGTCATGGCTCGCCATCGTCTTCCCGAGCCTGATCCTCGATTATGCCGGCCAGGCCGCGGTCGTACTCGACGGAGCGCCGACCGGCGGCAACATCTTCTTCCGTCTTTGCCCCGGGTGGTTCCTGATCCCCATGGTGATCCTGGCGACATTGGCCACCATCATCGCGAGCCAATCGATCATCACGGGCGCTTTCTCGATGACGCGCCAGGCGATCCAACTCGGCTGGCTGCCCCGATTGGCCATCAAGCAGACCTCGTCGGAGGGCTACGGCCAGATCTACGTCGGCAGCGTGAACTGGCTTTTGATGATCGTCACGGTCGCCCTGGCGCTCGGGTTCCGCAAGTCCGACAACCTCGCCAGCGCCTACGGTATCGCGGTCTCGCTCACCATGCTGATGACGTCCGTGCTGTTGTTCATCGCCATGCGCGAGATCTGGCGGTGGAGTGCGGTCGCGGCGGGTGCCGTAGCGGCCGTCTTCCTGGTCGTCGACGCTTCATTCTTCTCGGCCAACCTCGTCAAGATCGCGGATGGCGGTTATGTGCCGCTGTTGCTGGCTGCCGCGATCTACGCGGTCATGTGGATCTGGCACCACGGCACCGAAGCCGTTCAGGCCCGCCTGGCGGAGGACCTCATGCCGGTTGCGGACTTCACGGCCCGGATGATCGCCCGGCAGACCCCGCGCGTTCCCGGCACGGCGGTGTTCCTGACCCGACAGGATCGCGACGTGCCGGCCGTGCTGCTGTGGCATCTCGAGCGAAACCGTGCACTCCACGCCGACCTCGTCGTGCTGACCGTCGGTGCCGGAGCGGTTCCCTGGATCGGCGCCGGTGAGCGCCTGAACGTCGAGGAACTCGCGCCGCGCTACTGGCGGGCGCATGCGACCTTCGGTTTCATGGAGCGCCCCGACATCTCGGCCGTGATCGACGACATGAGACGTCAGGGCTGCGGTGTCGACCTGAGCGATGTGACCTATTATGTCGGTCACTCGACCATCACCCACCGCGACGACGGGCAGGGCCTGCCGCGGTGGCAGGAGGCGATTTACGCCGCCCTCGAACGCAACGCGGCTCATGCGGGTGATTTCCTCCGCTTGCCGCAGGAGCGAACCGTGGAACTCGGCAGAGAAGTGGCCATCTAGCGGAAGGGGTCGAAATGCGGTCGAGGCTTGCACTCTGGCTTGTGTGACAGGCTTATCGACCAGGATGACGAGGCGACCTTTCGGCTGCTGGCCGACAGCATCCCGACCCTGTGCTGGGTCGCGAATGGCGATGATTACATCCTCTGGTTCGATCAATCACGGGCTACGCCGAGAATGCCGCGGTCGGCAACGGCCACCTCGATCCCGACATGCAGGTGCTGACCAAACCCTTCAACATGGAGGATCCGGCGAACAGGATCAGGGGTCTGATCGAAGGTTGATCCCTGCCGTCGACCGAGACACTGGAGGGATCGGCCTGCAAGGCGCGCTGAGAGAGCTCCGAGCCGCTATGCTGCTCATGGGTGGTCGGGGCCTACATAGCGGTTCCAGATCAGGTTTCAGCACCCGCCTGGAATCACCCCAACCCCGACCACTCAACCCCGCATGCCCTTATCGGGCGGACCCTGAGGCGCTTGGTACAGCCGAAAAACGGCTGGCGATCTCCGCAACGCGGACGCCATAAAGCCGGGCGGTCTCAAGGTCGCCTTCGGACATTTCGCCTGGCGCCGCATCTGCGTCCGATTGCGCCATCGGGGCGATGTACGAGCCCATCCTGTTCGGATCGTCGCGCTTGGATGCCTTGACGTTCGCCGGCTTCATGGCGAGGCTGACCCAAAGGCCGCCGTGCTGACCGGCCAGCAGAACGAAATATTGCAGAGTGTTCAGCTTGTCGCCGTTGATACTGGCGCTGTTGGTGAAGCCGCCGAAGATCTTGTTCTTCCACTTTTCTTCGAACCAGGGCTTTGAAGAGGCGTCGGCGAATTTTTTGAACTGCCAGCTCGGGCCGCCCATGTAGGTCGGTGAGCCGAAGATGATGGCGTCCGCGGCGTTGAGCGTTTCCCACCCATCCTCGGGGATTTTGCCTTCGGCATCGATCGCGATCAGCGAGGCGGCAGCGCCTTCGGCGACAGCTTCGGCCATACGTTTCGTGTGCCCGTAGCCTGAATGATAGACGACGGCGGTCGTGATGCTGGGTAGGGTCATGTTGCCTCCTTGGCGCTCGGCGTCCCATCGCGCTGACCGCTGGCGATGCTTGCCCCCAAGGAGTACCGTGTTCCATTTTTGTGATAAACCGTGCAGCAACGAACACATTGTTCCTTGTTCGAGGATCAATAACGAAGCGCCGAAATGCAGAATCTTGAGCCCATCCTGATTTTCATAAGGGTCGCCGAAATGGGGAGCTTCACCCGCGCGGCCGACAGCCTGGGCATTCAAAAGGGGAGGGCCTCAACGGCGGTCCGGAAGCTGGAAGAAGATGTGGGCGTGAGGCTGCTGCACCGGACGACACGCAGCGTGCAGTTGACGGAAGACGGACGAGCGTTTCATGCGCGCGCCCGCCATCTGCTGGCCGACGTCGACGACCTGCATTCGATGTTCGCGGGAGACCGTGTCGCACTGCGGGGGCGTCTTCGAGTCGATCTGCCGACCGAGTTGGCGCGCACGACGATCGTGCCGGCTTTGCCGGATTTCATGGCCACCTATCCCGAATTGGAGTTGGAGGTATCGAGCACGGATCGGCAGGTCGATCTGGTCCAGGAGGGCTTTGACTGCGTTCTGCGGATTGGGCCGATCGGAGACGAGACCTTGATCGCCGTCCGCTGGGCCAGTTGCGCATGGTGAATGCCGCCAGTCCCGCATACCTGGCGCGCTATGGCGTCCCTCGATCGCTGGAAGATCTACGGCTTCAGGAACATCGCACGATCCATTACAGCAGGACACTCGGCGCAAAACCCTACGGGTGGGAGTATCCGGAGGGCGAGGGCGGCAACTATGCGACGCTTCCACTGCCAGGCGCGCTGCACGTCAACAGCGTGCAGACCTACGAGGCCGCCGGCCTCGCAGGCATTGGACTGATGCAGGCAGCGCTTTCGGGAATACGCCGGCACTTCGAGAGCGGAGCGCTGGTGGAGATTCTCCCCGATTTCCGCCCCGAGCCGCTCGACGTGTCCCTCGTGGTGGCCCATCGACAGAACCTGTCGCGCGGCGTCCGCGCCTTCATGAAATGGATCGAAGAGGTGCTGACGCCCTATCTCGAATAGCACCTCCTATTGTCCGTCCGATGAGGATACGAGAGGTTGTCGATCTGGTGCGCCTGCCAAGGGCAGCCGTCTTGTCGTTTCGACCTGCCATCCCTTATCGGACGGACACTTTAGGGCTGCCGCGGAGATAAACCCCGTCGTTTGCAGGGTCCGTCATCAGAAGTGAAGGTCGACCCGATCGAAGCGGCATGGCAGCCCTTAGCTGTTTTCCATGGTCGCGTTGCTCGTCCGCTCGCCGCGGCATTGCGGACGTCAAGGTCTGCAAGCGACTGTTCACCCCACATGCCAGGTGGGCCAGACGCGTCGACCGGCCACCCAGGCCGCACTGATAGAGACCCCCGCGCTTCGCGTAGTGGCGTCCATGGAGGTTGACAGGCCAAAGGGCCGCCGTCGTGAATCCCGTAAGTCGGCAGCGCACCCGCGGCATCATCGGACGGGTCGCGAGCTTTCGACGGCAGCGGACGACGATGCGCTCAGGGGTCGGGGCGCCCTCGATCGCGGCGGCGCGGCGGCTTGGCCAAGGGGCAGGCTGTCCAGCGTCACCCGATACCCTGGTCGATCAGGCTGTCAGGATCCACGAACGGCAACTCGCGCGTCTCGGCGACCGGCCGGCAGGTGACGTGGCCACCGCAAACGTTGAGACCGTTCTTGAGATGTGGGTCGTCCAGCAGCGCCGCACGCCAGCCCTTGTCGGCCAACGCCATGGCAAAGGGCAGCGTCACGGCGTTGAGCGCGAAGGTCGAGGTCCGGGCGACCGCGCCCGGCATGTTGGCGACACAATAATGCACGACGCCGTCGACCTCGTAGGTCGGGTCCGAATGGGTCGTGGCATGGGATGTCTCGACGCAGCCGCCCTGATCGATCGCGACGTCGACGATGACGGCGCCGGGCTTCATGGTCCTGACCATGTCGCGTGTGACGAGTTTCGGTGCCGCCGCACCCGGCACCAGCACGGTGCCGATGAGGAGGTCGGCGTGGCGCACCAGTTCAGCAATGGCGGCGCGCGTCGAGAACACGGTCGAGACCGCGTTGCCGAAATGGACCGCAAGCCGCTTCAACGTGTCGGCCGAGCGGTCCACCACCGTCACCCGCGCGCCCATGCCGACCGCGATCGTGGCGGCGTGGCTGCCCGACACGCCCCCGCCCAGGATCACGACTTCGGCGGCCGGCACACCCGGCACCCCACCGAGCAGGATGCCGCGCCCGCCCTGTGCCTTTTCGAGGCAGTGGGCGCCGACCAGGGGTGCGAGCCGCCCGGCGACCTCCGACATGGGCGTGAGCAGCGGCAGGGTACCGAGCGGCGACGTCACGGTCTCGTAGGCGATGCAGACCGCACCTGATCCCACGAGGTCGCGCGTTTGTTCGGCATCCGGTGCGAGATGCAGGTAAGTGAACAGGATCTGGCCGGGCCGGAGCCGGCCGCGCTCGCGCTCGGAGGGCTCCTTGACCTTCACGATCATCTCGGCTTCGGCGAAGATCCTGCTCGGTTCCTCAACCAGGACGGCCCCGGCCGCCTCGTAATCCGCGTCCGGCAGCCCGGCCCCCAGCCCCGCGCCCGCTTCCACCATGACCCGATGGCCATGATGGACGAATTCGCTCACGGAGGACGGGATCAGCCCGACCCGGAACTCGTTGTCCTTGACCTCTTTCGGTACGCCGATCAGCATGATGCAGTTCTCTCGCCTGGGCCGCGTCCCGAGCCGCCGATAGCGTGAGGGACCGGGGCAGTACGGTTGAGCCAAGAAGCTCGGTGCGCCCCTGTAGCACAAATTCGGGCCAGTTCGGACGACATGGAGAGCCGTAACGGACCGGCAACGGCGCCGTTGGCGCGCACACGCCAATCAGCGGGCCGGTGTTGCGCCCCGAGAACCGCCCGGGCCGCCACGAGGCCGAGATTGCCGCCCGGTGTCACCAAGCACGATCCGCGTCGACCGGACTCGTCAAGACTCGAACCCGAGTTCCGCGAGCCGCGCGCGTACCGCATGGTCCCGGAGAAGTTCGAGGAAGCGACGAACGGGCGCGCGCTCGACACGGCTCTTCGGGATCACGAAGTCGTAACGCTCCGGTTGAACCGGCAGGAAACCGAGACCGTACTGACGGCTTACGGTCTCGATGGCCACGCCCCAATCGGCCCGCCCTTGCGCGACCGCCACCGCGACCGCGTTGTGCGACTTGGCCTGGTGGGCGTAACCGGCCGGACGACGGCCGTTCAACAGGCCGTCGATGACGATCCGCGTGCCACTACCCTGGTTGCGATTGATCATCAGGCATGCGGGATCGACAAGCGCCGCGAGCGATGCATCGACCGACAGCCCCTCGAAACGTCCATCCCCAGTCCGGAAGACGATGCCTTGCATCCGCCCGTAACCGCGAAAGAGTTCGAGCGTGTCGGTCAGGAAAGGACGGTTGTAGTCGCCCGTCGCGGGATCCATGAGGTGGATGCCCGCAATGTCGCACTCGCCCCGCCTGGCCGCCGCAAGACCACCCGTGCTGCCGACCGAAAGCGCCTTCACCACCACGTCCTCGGCCATCAGCCTGCCCACCAGCATGTCGAGCCCGACGCAGTGGCTGCCGATCACGACGAGATCCGCCAGCCTGTGACCCGCGCCGATCAACGCGACATCCACCATCGCTCCTGCGGGCACCGATTCGGTTTGCGGCGCGACCTTGAAGAAGCCGTCCGCCTGGCCGAAGGCCGTGACGGCGCCGGAACCCTTCGGAGTCGGATAGGCCGCGAGGCCGCCCCCCTCGTTCGCCACGAGAGAGGCCAGGACATATTCCGTGCGGCCGCGCTCGGAGGCTATGCGCATGGGCAGCACCGCCGGGAGGCTCTCGCGCCGCTCGCGCGGCCGGCCCGCGAAAGCTCGGATCACCGGCGCCACGAATTCGTGGAAGGTGCAGATCGCCGAGGGCGGGAAGCCGGGGAGGACCCCCAGGGGCTTGCCGGTCGACCCGGCGAGGCAGGTGGGCGTGCCGGGTTTCAGCGCCGCCCCATGGACCACGATGCCGGGATCGGTGAGACGGCTTACGACCCGGTAGGCCAGGTCGCCCGCACCCTTGGAGGTGCCGCCGGACAGGAGCACGATGTCGCAGGCGAGCGCCTCGTGGAGCAGCGCCGTCAGTTCGGCTTCGTCGTCGCGGGCGATGCCGAGTCTGACCGGCGCGCCGCCGAGTTCCTCGACCGTGGCGGCGAGGATCGCGGCGTTCGAATCATAGACATGGCCCACCCTCAAGGCGTCGCCCGGGGCGACGAGTTCGTCGCCCGTCGAGAAGATGGCCACCTGCGGCTTGCGCCAGACCCAGACCGCGGCGAGGCCGATCGCCGCCACGGCCCCGATCTCCCGCGAGGTCAGCATCTGGCCGGCGCGCAACACGGTCTCGCCGCGCGCCATGTCGAAGCCGGCCGCCTGGATGAACTGCCCCGCCACGGCGGCGCGCCGGACCTCGACGACAAGTTCGCCGTCGGCATCACGCGCTTCCGTATGCTCGACCATGACGACGGCATCGGCGCCGCGTGGGATCATGCCGCCGGTGGCGATGACGGTCGCGGTCGCTTCGCCGAGCGCAATGGCCGGTTCGACGCCAGGGGTCAGGATCTCGGCCGTGTGTTG
>CAXUCF010000023.1:27038-27633 GCA_964249275.1 uncultured Lichenihabitans sp. | reverse complement strand
GGCCGATCGTCTCGGGGGCGCTCACGCGGCCCTCCCGGCCGTGGCTCCTGACGGTTCGGCGGCAGCGCTGGCGCCGTTTCCGGCCCCCCGCAGCTTGAGGAGATCGCGCACCGCCGCCGGCCCCATGACCGAGGAACCCATCGCGGTCAGGATCGTCGCGGCCCGCTCGACCAGCGCGCCGTTGGTGGCCAGCACGCCGCGGTCGAGGAAGAGATTGTCCTCGAGCCCGACCCGGACGTTGCCGCCGGCCAGCGCCGCCATGGCGACATAGGGCAACTGCCGGCGCCCGATCGAGAAGGCGCTGAACACGGCGCCCGGCGGCAGCCGGTGCACCAGCGCCATGAGGGTCAAGGGATCGTCCGGGGCGCCGTAGGGAATGCCGAGGCAGAGCTGGATCATGGCAGGACCGTCGATCAGTCCTTCCTTCACGAGGTCGTTCACGAGGACGAGATGGCCCGCGTCGAAGACCTCGAGCTCGGGCCGCACGCCCAGCGCCTGCACCTGCCGGGCCATGGCCCGCAGCGCCGCGGGCGTGTTGGTCATCACATAGTCGCCGAGCGCGAAGTTCATCGTGCCGCAATCGAGCGTGCAGATC
>CAXUCF010000023.1:25714-27028 GCA_964249275.1 uncultured Lichenihabitans sp. | reverse complement strand
CTCGGTAGAGATGCGCCGAACGGGCCGCCTTGCCGGTTTCGGGGTCGCGCACGTGGATGTGCGCGATGGCGGCGCCGGCCGCCGCCGCCTCGATGGCGGCAGCCGCGATCTCCTTCGGCGCTACCGGGACGTGACGGCTCCGGGCCGTCGTGTCACCCGCGCCCGTCACGGCGCAGGTGATGAAGACCTCGGGGTTCATAGGACGTTCCTCATGATTCGATCTCGTCGATCCCGGCCCGGACCTGTGAGAATGGCGCAGGCTCGGCCGATGGACTTGACGCGCCACGACTGCATTGTGGCTCAAACACGACGTCCATTTCGGTCCCGGCGGAAGGACAGGTTCTTAACCCCGCCGGCATATCGTCGATCCCGTCACTCTTGGTTGTCCTCCGGACGCATCGGCAATGGCATTCGGTCTCGTCGCGCTGCTCACGGCTTCGGTGCTTCTGCTCGCGGTCTTCGGATCGGTCGTGGTCGCGACGAGCCGCGGATGGACCGCGATGCTGGTCCGACGGGAAACGCTCGAGGATCCCCTCACCGGCATCGGCAACCGGCGCGCGCTGTTCCGCTCCGGTCCGGCGCTGCTGGCCGAGGCGCGGCGCGGCGGCCGGCCGGCCGCGCTGCTGCTCATGGATCTCGACGGCCTCGAGGTCGTCAACGACGTCCATGGTCACGCCGCAGGTGATCGCCTGCTCGTGGCCTTCGCCCATCTGGCTCATGACTACCTGCCGCCGCCCGGTCTCGTGTGCCGGATCGGCGGTGGGGAGTTCGCGGCCTTGCTGCCGGGCGCGGACGGCTTCCGGGCCCGATCCGTAGCGGACGAGATCCGCGCGCTGTTCGCCCATGTAGCGATCCCCGGCCCTCGGGGCCCCGTGCGCAGCACCGTAAGCATCGGCACGGTCGTTTCCACAGCCTCCCGTCCAGGGACCGCCGATCCGGACATGAGGGCACTGCTCGACCGCGCGGGCTGCTGCCTCTCGGCCGCGAAGGACGGAGGCCGCAACCGCGTCGCGGACGAGGATGGCGCCGGGTCGGACGGGACTCGCCAGGCCGGCGTAGAACCGGCCGATGGACCCCCGGACCGTCTCTCCTTCGCCTGACGGACGGCAACGCCGTCCCCCCGGGCTTCGGTGGCGCGGGAAGCCGGGTTGCCTTCCCGTGTCGGCGATGGCCACGCGCGCGATCGCTCCGGTTCGGAATCCTTGGGCAGGGCCACGGGACCGCTGATCGGCCGCTCGCGGGTCGCTGAGCCGTCGGCGCGAAACTCGTCCCGCGCGGCAGTTGGGCTTGCGGCCGCGGCGTCGTGGCGTAGTC
>CAXUCF010000023.1:18703-25704 GCA_964249275.1 uncultured Lichenihabitans sp. | reverse complement strand
CCCTTCGGGCGATCCGAACCCCGCGAGAGCCCATGCGCCGCCCCCATGTCTATGAACGGTCCGTCCCGCGCCCGCGTCGCGACGCCTACGAGCAGCCGGCGGCCGATCCGGCCGACGCGGCCTTGACGGTTGCGCGCGCCATGCCGGCCCTCATCGACGCGGCGGAAGCTGCCGGGCTGGCGACCTTGGCGGGCCTCCTCGAAGCGGCCCGAGTCGAGGCAGAGCGCGCGGGATAGCCCTCGGACCTTCCCCGCGGGTGCCGGAACGCGTCCGTCACGCGGGTTTTTTCGGTGTCGGCAGACATCGATCGAGCAGCACGTTGCGGCTGTCGGCATCATCCGGGAAACCCGCGGCCGCGAAGCCCCGGCGCAATTCCGCCAGAGCTGCACCGACCGCCGGCCCCGTGAACCCCCTGGCCATCACATCCTCCCCGGTAAAGGGGAAATGCGGTGTCGGACAATCCCGCAGGGTCGCGATGGCACCGCTCCATGCAGCGTCTCCGTCGGGATCGGAGGCCCGCGCGAGCCGCAGCGCGTCGCTCAGGGCCGCGCGGCCCTGCTCGAACAGCAATGCGCGGAGCCGCATCGCATCGGGCGGCCGCGCACCGATCGACGCCGACGCGATGAGGCCGGCCCGCAGGCGGTCGCGCTCGGCGTTGGACAGGCGAAGTGCGTCGCGCAACCGGTCGACGTCGCCCCGGCTTCGCACCGCCAGGGCGGACAGTCGCAGCAGCGGATCGAACCCCTCGTCGCCCCGTGCGGCGAGCCGCGCCATCGCTTGGACATCCGTCGGGCCGCCGAGGATGCGGTCGAGCAGGCCCTCCCGCTCCATGACGTCCAGGACCGCGGCTGCCGCTGGTGCGGCCAGAAGCTTCAGGAGTTCGACGCGGACGCGCTCGCGTGACAGCCGGTCGAGCCCGTCACGGTTCGCCACCGCGGCCGCGAGCCCGTCGGGGTCCAGGCGACCGATCCCGTAAGTGGCGTGGAAGCGGAAGAAGCGCAGGATGCGCAGGTAATCCTCCCGGATGCGGGTCGCGGCATCGCCGATGAAGCGGATGCGCCCGGCCGCGAGGTCGGCGACGCCGCCCGTCGTATCGTGCAGCCGTCCGTCGAGCCCGGCCGACAGAGCGTTGACGGTGAAGTCCCGCCGGTCGGCATCGCGCGCGAAATCCCGCCCGAAGCGCACGACGGCATGCCGGCCGTCGGTGTCGATGTCCTCGCGCAAGGTCGTGACCTCGAGCGGCAGGCCGCCGGTCAGCAGCGTCACGGTACCATGGGCGATCCCGGTCGGGATGGCGCGCACCTTGGCCGACTTGGCCCGGTCCAGGACCGCGGCCGGCAACGCCGTCGTGGCGAGATCGATGTCGCCAGGCGGCAGTCCGAGCAGCGCGTTGCGCACCGCTCCACCGACCACGCGGGTCTCCTCGCCGTCACGGTTCAGCAGCACCATGACGCGAACCAGGCGCGGGTCGGCCAGCACCGCCGCAGCGTCGAGCCGTCCATCATGGGTCAGGCGGAGCGCGCGCAGGGTCATGGTGAGGTCCCGGTTCCGGCATGGAACGGATCGAGGGCATCACGGCCCGTGCGGCCCGCTACGATCCCGCCGCCTCGGTCCGAAGCAGCGTGGCGGAACTGCCGATACCAGGATAGATCCCCAATTTCCACTTGCCCCCGGCTGGGGGCAAGGACCGCAGGAGGCCCGACCGTGAACCCATCGCAGAACGCCTTCACGGCAGAACACTACACCCCGCGCGCCGAGGATTACGTCAGCAGCCTCGACCACAGCCGCGGCGGCGACCTCGACCAGGTCGAGGCCGCTCTTCGGGGAGGCGGCATCGGCCGGGTGCTCGATCTCGGCTGCGGGGGCGGCCATGTCAGCTACCGGGCGGCGCCCCATGTCGACGAGGTCGTGGCATGCGACCTCACCCAGAGCATGCTCGACGCCGTGACGCGGACCGCCGCCGAGCGCGGCCTGTCGAACATATCGGTGCGCAGGGCCGCGGCCGAGCACCTGCCCTTCGCCGACGGGAGCTTCGACGCCGTGCTGTGCCGGTTCACCACGCATCATTGGCAGGACATGGAGGCGGGGCTGCGCGAGGCGCGGCGCGTCCTGAAGCCCGGCAGCCTGGCCATCTTCATGGATTCGGTGGCGCCGGCCGACCCGGCCCTCGACACGCACCTGCAGGCCGTCGAGTTGCTGCGCGACGCGTCGCACGCCAGGAACTACACGGTCGCGGAATGGCTGGCCGCCTTGTCCCGCGCGCACTTCCGCATCGAGAGCGTGACGGCCCGCAAGCTGCGCATGACTTTCGCGACCTGGATCGCCCGGACCCGCACGCCCCCGGACCATGCGGCCGTGATCCGCTCGCTCCAGGCGGGCGCGCCCGAAGCGGTACGGCGGCATTTCGCCATCGCCGAGGACGGCAGCTTCGACCTCGACACCGCCACGCTGGCGGTTCGGGCCGAGTGATCTACATAAAGTTGAGCTACACGTTTGTGTGGAACAGTCTATCTTTATGAATGCGAACGAACTCAAGAAGTGGCTCGCGAGCCAGGGATGTACCTTCGATAAAAAGAAGGGCGGCTCCGGTCACATCGTGGTTCGCAAGGGCGACAAGGTCACCGACCTTCCGATGCATGGTTCGAAGAAGGAACTCGGCACCGGGCTGGTCAACGCGATCAAGAAGCAACTAGGGTTGAAGTGATGCTCCGCTACCGTCTCCACCTCGAACCGGACGACAACGATACCATCTTGGTCACGAGCCCGGACCTGCCAATCGTGACCTATGGGGCCGACCAGGACGAGGCACTCCGCAACGCGGCCGAGGCGATCGACGTCGTCATCGAAAGCATGATGAGCGCCCGCGAGGACATTCCCATGCCGGTGTTCGACGACGAGATCGGCGTCCCCTTTCGCGCCGTCTCGCTTCAGACTGAACTGAAGGTTCGTCTTCATCAAGCCATGATGGCGGCGGGACTGACCCGCGCCGACATCGTCCGCCGCCTCGGCTGGAACCGCGAGTCCGTCGACCGGCTTTTCCGCCTCGACCACAATTCCAGGATCGAACAGATCGACCAGGCTTTCGCCGCTCTGGGAAGGATCGTGTCGATCGAGGTGCGAGCAGCGGCGTGAGCAGAGCTGGTGACGGCGTTTATGCTACCCCTGCTGCGGCAGGGCCGTTGCATAGGGGGTGTGGTGGTTCCCGCGGCTATCGTCCCCATGCGACGTGGCCGTCCTGACAATGGTGCAAGTAGAAAACAGGCTGGAGCGGTAATCACTCTCCGCTCCAGGGATCGAGACTGATCGATCGCCCTGATGGACGCACGCTGGAGCCCGAAGCTCCGGTGGCGGGCGCTCTCATCCTTCGCTACGCTTCACACGCCGCCGTTGCTCGTCCAACCTTTGTCGGGTGCACCGCATTCATTAGGCTTGAGAGCGTTGGACAAACCCGAGCCCGGCACGAGGGAGGACCCATGCGCACCTTCGCGGAAGCCAGGCAGTTCCTGATCGACCACCGCGATGATTATGCGGCGGCCGTGGACGGTTTCCGCTGGCCCGACGCGTCCGGCTTCAACTGGGCGCTCGACTGGTTCGACGGCGAACTCGCGACCGCGACGGAAAGCCGCGAGCGCACCGCGCTACGCATCGTCGACGTCGCCCGTGATACCGACGAGGCGGTGAGCTTCGCCGAATTGTCGCGGCGTTCGAACCGGGTCGCCAACCACCTCGCGGCACTCGGCCTCGCGCGAGGCCATCACCTCATCCTGCTCTGCGGCAGCGTGCAGCCGCTGTGGGAGACCCTGCTGGCCGCCATGAAGATCGGCGCCGTGACGATCCCGGCCGCGACCCTCATGACACCGTCCGAACTCGCCGACCGCATCGCCCGCGGCCGCGCCAAAATGATCGTCGCGGCGCCCGACCAGGTCGCGAAATGCGACGCGGTGTGCGGCCCGGACGTCCTGAAGGTCGTGACCGAGGGGGCGCCGGCGCCGGGCTGGTCAAGCCTCGCCGAGGCAGCCGTCATGCCGGAGCGTTTCGCGCCGACCTCCCGCGCTGCCGGCGGCGACCCGCTGCTGCTCTATTTCACCTCCGGCACCACCGCGCAGCCGAAGCTCGTCCGCCACAGCCATGCCAGCTATCCGGTGGGGGCGCTCACCACCATGTACTGGCTCGGCCTCAAGGCGGGCGACCTCCACCTCAACGTGTCGTCGCCTGGCTGGGCCAAACATGCCTGGAGTTCGGTCTTCGCCCCCTGGAACGCCGGCGCGGCCGTCATGGTGGTGAACCAGCCGCGCTTCGACGGCCCGGCCCTGCTGGCCGCCATCGGGCGCTGCGGGGCCGCCACGCTCTGCGCGCCGCCGACCGTCTGGCGCCTCCTGGTCCAGGAGGATCTCGCGCGCTACCCCAACACGCTGCGCGAGGTCTGCGCGGCCGGCGAGCCGCTGAACCCGGAGGTGATCGAGAAGGTGCGGCGCGCCTGGGGCCTGACGATCCGCGACGGCTACGGCCAGACCGAGACCACCGCCCTGGTGGCCAATTCGCCCGGCCAGCCCCTGAAGGTCGGCGCCATGGGGCGCCCCATGCCGGGCTACCGGATCGCGTTGCTCGACCCGGAGGGACGGCCGGCGCGGGAGGGCGAGGTCTGCCTGAGGCTCGGGCCCGACCGGCCGCTGGCCCTGATGCAGGGCTACCAGGAGGCCGACGGCTCGCTCCAGGGCGCCGACGGCGACGTCTACCGCACCGGCGACGTGGCGGTCCTCGACGACGACGGCTATCTCACCTTCGTGGGCCGCGCCGACGCCGTGTTCAAGTCCTCCGATTCCCGTATCAGCCCCTTCCACCGCGAAAGCGGGCTGCTGTAACACCCGGCCGTGGCCTAAGCCGCCGTCGTGCCGCGGCCGGACGCCATCAGGCTCTCGGTGCCCAAGGCCTATGTCATGCTGGCCGCGAGCGCCGTGCCGGACCGGGCCACGGCGCTGTCGATCTTCCGCCTCACGGCCGAGCGCCTGGCCCCCTACAAGCGCATCCGCCACATCGAATTCGTCGACGCCCTGCCGAAGACCATCTCGGGCAAGATCCGCCGCGTCGAACTCCGCCGCCGCGAGCAGGAGCTGGCGGACGGGTCGGCATCCCGGAACGTGGGCGCCCCGGTCTTCGACACGGCGTCCTTCACGGCGGACGAGCTGCAGGGTTGAGCGACGGAGCGGGGCGGCAGTCGCTTCCTCGGCCTACGGCTGCCCGCGCGGCCTCGGGACGGCGAGGCCGGTCCGGAGCGAGCGCGGCCGCACGGTGGACGCTTGGCTGACCTCCTGCCACACGTTCCGCTGATCACCGCCACCTTCCTGCTGGCCGGCCTGGTCAAAGGCATCATCGGTCTCGGTCTGCCGACCGTGGCGATGGGCCTGCTCGGCCTGGCCTTGCCGCCCGCGCAGGCCGCGGCGCTGCTTCTCGTCCCTTCGCTGGTGACGAACCTCTGGCAGCTCGTCGCCGGCCCGCGCTTCGGTGCGCTGCTGCTGCGGCTATGGAGCATGATGCTGGGGATCTGCGCGGGCGCCTGGACCGGATCGGGGCTGATCACGGGCCGCACCGCCCATCTCGCGACGGTGGGGCTGGGCGCGGCGCTGGTCGCCTACGCCGCCATCGGGCTGACGAAGCTCACGCTCCGCGTGCCGCCCCGGATCGAACCTTGGGCCGGACCGGTGGTGGGGTTGACGACCGGGCTCGTCACGGGAGCCACGGGCGTGTGCTTCATTCCCGCCGTGCCCGATCTCGGCGCCTTTGGACTGTAGCGGGCCGATCTGGTGCAAGCCCTCGGTCTGTCCTTTACCGCCTCCACCCTGGCGCTCGCGGCCGGCCTGGCGTCGCACGGTGCATTGCCCCTGCAGGCCGCGGGCGCCTCCGTGCTGGCGCTCGCCCCGGCACTGGTGGGCATGGCGCTCGGCGGATGGCTGCGCGCGCGGGTGCGGCCCGCCACGTTCCGGCGGTGCTTCTTCGTGGGCCTGCTCGTGCTCGGGAGCGAACTCGTCTGGCGGGAACTCGGCTGAGCCTGGACGGCGGGCGCGGGGCATGGAGGTCGGTCGTGCGCCGATAGTGGACGGGCGGTTTCGGGCGGTCGGAAGGGTGAAGCAGACCATCGCTCAGCGGGATCGTCCGGCGCAAACACCGACAAGCCGAATCCAAACCAACAATAACTTGTCATCGAGTGCAGCAGCCGAGTTCCTGATCCCGCCACGGCTGCCCATACGACACCGTGTTTGCAGGTTGCTTCAGTTCCGACAGACCGCCAGCAACATTCCGCGGAGCCAGCGGTGCGCCGGGTCGGCATCGAGGCGTGGGTGCCATATCTGTGACACTGTGATCGGTTCCGTTGCCACGGGGAGATGGAAGGCTCGCGAGCGCCGGCAGTCGCTTTCTGGCTGAGTTCTATTCGCTGCTTCGTGAAATGAAGCCGTGACGAGAGCGATCAGGTCTGATGCCTTGGCGATCGCCAGCGCCGCCGAAAAGTCCGGGACTATGGCAAGGATGGCGCGCCTCAGGCCGAGTGCGGCCAGAGCCTGATCGACCGGCCCGTTTGTGTTCCCACGACGCGACGCCACGACATGGCCGCAAGCGGCATAAAGCTCGGGCGTGATCTGTTCAGCAGCGAAAAGGGGATGACCCTCGCGCGCCGCACCCACGAACCGATCCTGGAAAAGCGACTGAACGCGCACCTCCGGTCCTGCCTCGCCGAGAACGCCGACCTCGAGGTCGACGAGGCCCTCCCGTAGCGCTCGCACGTCCTTGTCCGGCTTGGGCGCGAAACGGAGGCGGATGCCGGGCGCTGCATCGGTCAGGGCAGCCAGGAGCCGCGCCCCAACGGTTTCCACGAAACCGTCGTTGGCTCGAATGGTAAATGTCCGCTCCAATGCCGAGAGATCTGGCCCCACGATGGCCGGCCGCAGCAATGTCAACGCCTCGTCGGTGGTCTCCCGCACACGATCGCGAAGTTCCACGGCGCGCGG
>CAXUCF010000023.1:8452-18693 GCA_964249275.1 uncultured Lichenihabitans sp. | reverse complement strand
GCGTAGGCGTGCGAGCGTGCGGCTCATCGCCGATGCGCTCAGGCCGAGCCGTCGCGCCGCGCCCACCACGCTGCCTTCGGCGAGCAGGGCATCCAGCGCTGTCAGAAGGTTCAGGTCCACGACCGTCATAGCGAGAAGCGTAACATAACCGCCGGCGAGGTATCATGTGGAATGCACTGAATGCAGCAATACACTGCATTCGATGCGCCTTCCGCCGTGCTTTCGACCCGCTATCTTGCCGTCAGCGGCCTCAAGCTGCGTCTCCCAGGGGGCTGATGCATTGCCAATCTCACCCGAAAAACGTCTTCTCCTGTTCGGCGCCTCGCGTGGTCTTGGGCTTGCGATCGCGGAAGAATGCCTGAAGCGCGGCTGGCGTGTGGTCGCCACCGCGCGGAGCGGGGCGGGAACCGCTCTGCACGATCTTGTCGGCAAGGCCGACGGCCGGCTCGTGATCGAGGTCGTCGATATCACCGATCCCGCTGAGGTTACGGCCCTCCATGAACGCCTTGGGTCGGAGCGATTCGACCTGATGTTCGTCAATGCGGGCGTCAAGAACGACGACCGGGAAACCATCGCCGATGTCTCGACCGAGGAGTTCGTCCGCGTGATGGTGACCAACGCCTTGAGCCCGATGCGGGTCGTCGAGGCGTTCCAGGACCTCGTTCCGCCGACCGGCGCCATCGCCATCATGTCGTCCGGTCAGGGCAGCGTCAGCAACAACGAGACCGGCGGCTACGAGGTCTATCGGGCCAGCAAGGCAGCCCTCAATACCCTGATGCGGAGTTTCGCCGCGCGTCATCGGGACGACCCGCGTACGCTGCTGCTTCTCGCGCCAGGTTGGGTGCGGACCGACATGGGCGGCCCCATGGCGCGACTGAGCGTTCAGGACAGCATTCCGAACCTGGTCGACGTCATCGAAGCGCAGGAAGGGAAGGGCGGTCTCCAATACCTCGACTACCTCGGCCGGGCCGTTTCGTGGTGAACCAGCCGCCACCTCTCGGGCCGGCGCAGCCGGTCGGCCGTGCAGAGCACGCACACGTCAGCCGGCGCGGCGTCCTGGGCGCAGGCGTCGCGCTCGCGGCGGCGCCGTTCGCCATGCAGGAGCTAGTGAGTGCGGCAAAGGGCGCGGCCGATGCGCAGCATCCCGTCGGCCCCGCCGAGCCGTCGACGATTTCGGCAGCTTCCTCGGAGACCTCCGCCATGCGTATCGTTGCCGTTGAAGAGCATCTCACCTTCGCTGACCTCGTCGCCGGGGTCGGTTCCGAAACCTTGGAGAGAAATGGATGGCCCGCCCCGGGCACCCCTGGTTTTCGAGCGGTGGTCCCGCCCGCGCTGGAAGAGTCGGATCAGGGAAGGCTTGCCGCGATGGATGCGGCCGGCGTCACGACGCAGGTTGTGTCCGTGCCGGGACCGGGCGCGGAACTGGTTCCCAGCGAAGCGGGCATCGCCATGGCTCGCGCGTGCAACGACCGGCTGGCGCGACTAGCGACGACACAGCCCGGGCGCTTCGCTGGGTTCGCGCATCTTCCGATGCGGAGTCCCGCTGCTGCGGCCGACGAGTTGGAACGCTCCGTGAGCGACCTCGGGCTCAAGGGAGCGCTGATCAGCGGGACGATCGACGGAAAGTTCCTGGATCATCTCGATTTCGAGCCGGTGCTGGCGCGCGCGGAACGTCTTGGAGTTCCGCTCTACATTCACCCCGGGGTCCCGCCCCAAAGCGTCCGGGCCGCTTACTACGGGGGCCTCCCGGCCGAGGCGCCATTCCTGCTGTCGATCTCCGGGTGGGGCTGGCACGCCGAGACGGCGGTCCACATCCTACGACTCGCCCTGTCGGGCGCGTTGGATCGCCACCCCGGATTGAAGCTTCTGATCGGTCACATGGGCGAAGGACTGCCCGCGATGATGGAGCGCGTGGAACGGGTCTTCTCGCGATACAGCACTGCGCATCTCGACCGGAATGCTGCGCGCGCCATCCTCGATCAGGTCTGGGTCTCAACCAGCGGGTTTACGAGCGTTCCGGCCTTTCTGGCGACGCTCATGACATTCGGCCCGGACAGAATTCTGTTCTCGACCGATTATCCGTTCAGCGACAACAAGGCGGCTGTCGACTTCCTGATGGCCCTTCCACTCGCCCCGACGGACCGCCGGAAGATCGCTCATGCCAATGCGGATGCGCTCCTCGGCCTGGTGCCCACGCCGACGTCGAGATGACGAACCTCGAGCCGCCGCTCGGTTTCGTGCTCGCTAGGGCGTCGTCGAGCGGGCGAGCCTGTCCTGGTCCACATCGCAGGCACCCGAAGCGGGCCGGAGGGCGTCATCGCTTAGGCTGGGCGTCACGCTGGGAGACGACCCGTTACCCTTCGGCGTCAAAGCTGAGCTTCGATCGCTGCCTTATCTATGACCGACCAGACCTGCCAGATCCTGCTCTGCCGGAACTCATAGAGGACATTTTCGCTGAACGACACTTTCTGACCATTGACAGGGAGTCCAAGGAAACTACTCACCGGTGTGCAGTGAAAAACCAGCCGGCTCGCGACGTAGGGTGGATCGGACACCAGTAGCTGAGGATCAAAGCGGAGATCCGGGATCTGTCGGAAATCGTTCTCAAGCATCTCTCGATAACCCGATACTCCAATGGTCTGACCGTTGTGTCTTACGTCCTCATGAACGAAGATCCCCAGTCGCTGCCAGTCCTGCTGATTGAGGCAAGACATATAATCGCGATAGATGGTGCAGAGGTCGGTTTTGGTCATCGCCAATGGTCCTGTGCTGTCGCAACAAAGTACCCTCATCCGCTCCGAATGTCTGCTCCGCGACGCGTCCGGCTGCCGCCCGGCGTCCTGCATGGGCCGACGGCGGCCGCTCGCGCCGATCCGACATCCTGGGGAATGCCGGCGCCGCGATGGCTCCCTCAGAGTGCCGCACCCGGATGATCGACCGAGGAACGCGCTCCGTCGCGCTTCAGCCTCGGCCGGATCGGGCCGGGAGCCTTGCGAACGCGCGCCGGGCTCAACGGGGCGTCGATCCCCACCCTTCCGGCACGGCACAGAAGCTGGCCTGATCCGTCGGGGTGTATGGCGTGGGCGCGGCAAGCGACGTCGTCGCAACGACGGGCGGACTCGGGCGTTGAGGCAATGTATGGGATGCCCGCTCAAGTCGGCTTGACGGGTGCTAATGGGCCGAGGGTGATTTCATGTCGTTTCGGGTTGTCTCCATCCTGGCCCTCTGCGCCGCAGGAGCGCCGGCCATCGCCTCCGCTCAAACGCCGAAGACCCAAGTGGCGGCCCCCGTCGCAGCCTCGACCGATCCCGTCGGGGCGCATGCGGCGATCGCCCAGGCGCAAGAGCGGCTGGCCGAGATCGACGCGACCATCTCGGTCCTCCAGGAGGACGCCGACAAGGTCCAGGGAGCCGCTCGGCAGCGGGCGCATGATGCCGTCGCGAGCCTGCGCACGCTCCGGGAGACCTATCGCAAGGAGATCGACGGCGTCGTGGCACAAGGCCGACAGATGACGACCGACCAGTTGACTGCCGTGCGGGCCGCCCTGACGGCTCCCTGGACGCAGTTCGAACAGGCGCTCGACCAGGACGTCGCCGCCGTCAAGCTCGACGCCAACCAGCGAAAGGCGCTCGTCGAGGCCCGGATCAAGGCGGAGCAGGCCTATTGGCAGACCGTCATCACCGACCTGCAGGCTTCGGCTGCCGCTCTCACGGCCGAGCAGCGGGCCGCCATCGATGCCAGGATCGCCAGGGTCAAGGCGCGGGCCGACGAGGCGCAGACACGGCTGACGAAGCTCGGCCATGCTGGCCAGAGCGCCTGGTCTGCCTTGAAGCAGGGCTTCGTCAACTCGCGTCAGATCTTCGACGAGACCTACCGCGGCGCCCGCTGATCCAGCTTCAGCGCCCGGACAAGGTACGCCGCCGACGCGCCTCGGCTCGCCGGCGGTAGGCCCGTGCGCTTGGTAAGCACCGGACGATGAGCGCCGGGACGAAGGCCGAAAGAGCGCGCCCCGTCGCTCTTTGCCCCTGCCGGGACCCATGCCACGATCCGCTGATCTGCCCGTCGGGCCGTGCTGCCCGACGGCATGGATCCGAACGGCCCGGCATGCGACGGGATTGGCGTGATCGCTGGCGACGCGTGCTATAGGCGCGGGCGGGCGAGCGCCATTCGCGATCCGAGGAGCCGGGGCATGACGACGGAACAGCGTGGCGGGACGGATCTCGAGCCTGTGCTCGAGAGTGAACTGCGGTCCGGCAGCGGCGTCGAAAGCCTGCGCGCCGCCGTGCTGGCCAAACTCGCCTATGCGGTCGGCAAGACCACACCCGACGCGAGCGAGCGCGATTGGTTCATCGCCACGGCGCTCACGGTGCGGGACCGCATCGTGCAGGGCTGGCAGCGGTCCTACGAGAGGACCAATGCAGGCGGCACGAAGCGCGTCTACTACATGTCGCTGGAGTTCCTGATCGGCCGTCTCCTGTTCGATGCGCTGACCAACCTCGGGCTGACGGAGCCCATGCGCGAGGCCCTGTCGGGGCTGGGCGTCGATCTCGACGCGCTACGCGAGGTCGAGCCGGACGCAGCACTCGGCAACGGCGGCCTCGGGCGCCTCGCGGCCTGTTTCATGGAAAGCATGGCGACGCTGGCGGTGCCGGCCTACGGCTACGGCATCCGCTACGAGAACGGCCTGTTCCGCCAGGTCGTCAAGGATGGCTGGCAGCAGGAATATCCGGAGAACTGGCTCTCCTTCGGCAACCCTTGGGAGTTCGCCCGCCCCGAGATCGCCTATGACGTCGGCTTCGGCGGTTCGGTCGAGACGGTTCAGGCCGGCGACGGCCCGCCGCGCTCCGTCTGGCACCCGGTCGAGACCGTGGAGGCCGTCGCCTACGACACGCCGGTGGTGGGTTGGTGCGCCCGCCACGTCAATACGCTGCGCCTCTGGTCGGCGCGGGCCGGCGACCCGCTGCGGCTCGACGCCTTCAACCAGGGCGACCATATCGGCGCCATGGCGGACCGGGTCCGGGCCGAGGCGATCTCGAAGGTGCTCTATCCGTCGGACGCCACTCCGGCCGGACAGGAACTACGGCTCAGGCAGGAATATTTCTTCGCCTCCGCGTCGCTGCAGGATCTCGTCCGACGCCACCTCAAGACCTATCCCGACCTCCGCAACCTGCCCGACCAGGCCGCCATCCAGTTGAACGACACCCATCCGGCCATCGCGGTGATCGAGATGATGCGGCTCCTGGTCGACATCCACGCCTTGCCCTGGACCGAGGCCTGGACCATCACGCAGCACACCTTCGGCTACACCAATCACACGCTGCTGCCCGAGGCGCTCGAAACCTGGCCGGTGCCGCTGATGGAGCGGGTGCTGCCGCGCCACATGCAGCTCATCTACCTGATCAACGCGCTGCACCTCGACGAACTCAGGGCGTCGGGACAGAACGACACCGCCCTGATGCGGAGCGTGTCGATCATCGACGAGGGTTGGGGCCAGCAGCGGGTCAAGATGGGGACGCTGGCCTTCATCGGCTCGCACCGCATCAATGGCGTCTCGGCACTTCACACCGAACTGATGCGTCAGACGGTGTTCCGCGATCTCAACGCCCTCTATCCGGACCGCATCAACAACAAGACCAACGGCATCACGTTCCGGCGCTGGCTCTTCCAGGCCAACCCGGCCCTGACCGCGATCCTGGTCGATGTCCTGGGCCCGGCGGTGCTCGACGATCCGGCCGTGCTCGAGGGACTCTCAGCTCATGCCGAAAACCCGACCCTGCAGGCTCGGATGAAGGCAGCGAAGCGCGACAACAAAGCGGCGCTGGCCAAGATCGTCGCGAACCGCACGATGACGCAGGTCGACCCCGACGCCCTTTTCGACGTCCAGATCAAGCGCATCCACGAATACAAGCGCCAGCATCTGAATCTGCTGGAAACGATCGCGCTCTACAATGCGATCCGGGCCGAGCCTTGGCGCGACTGGGCACCGCGCGTCAAGATCTTCGCCGGCAAGGCGGCCGCGAGCTATCAAACGGCCAAGCTCATCATCAAGCTCGCCAACGACGTCGCCAGGGTGATCAACAACGACCCGACCGTCGGCGGCCGGCTCAAAGTCGTTTTCCTGCCGAATTACAACGTGAGCCTGGCCGAGTCGATCATCCCGGCGGCCGATCTGTCCGAGCAGATCTCCACGGCCGGCATGGAGGCTTCCGGCACCGGCAACATGAAGCTGGCGCTGAACGGCGCCCTCACGATCGGCACGCTCGACGGGGCCAATGTCGAGATCAAGGAGCGGGTCGGCGACGACAACATCTTCATCTTCGGTCTGACGGCCGAACAGGGGGGGGCGCGCCACCGCACGGGCCGCGGGGCGCGCGACACGATCGCGGCCTCGCCCGGGGTGGCCGAGGTGCTGGAAGCGGTATCGTCGGGCGTGTTCTCGCCCGACGATACGGGTCGCTACCGTGATTTCGTCGATGGCCTGATCGATCGTGACCATTTCCTCGTCACGGCCGATTTCGACGCCTATTATGCCGCGCAGAGACAGGTCGATGCCCTATGGCGCGACGAGGCCACCTGGTGGCGCGCCAGCATCATGAACACCGCGCGGGTCGGCTGGTTCTCGTCCGACCGCACCATCAGCGAGTATGCCCAGGATATCTGGAACGTCCCGCTGCAAGCGGCAGAATGAGGGAGGGAGCATGGTCGAGAGCGGCTGGCAGGCATGCGACGGGGACGTCGCGGCCATCGTGGCCGCGCGCCATGTGGACCCGTTCGCCGTTCTCGGCCAGCACCCGACCCCCTCGGGCACCGTTGTGCGGGCCTTCGTGCCCCATGCCGAAACCCTGCACGCGGTCGCGCCCGACGGAAGCGCGATCGCGCTCGAGCCACGCCCGAGTCCCGGCTTCTTCGAGGGGCTCGTGCCGGACGGGCGTGTCCGCTATCGGCTGCGGGCCGGCAACGGCGGCGGCACGTGGGACCTCGACAACCCCTACAGCTTCGGCCCGGTGCTCGGCGCCATCGACGATCACCTCTTCGTCGAGGGCACGCATCAGGAACTCTATCGCCAGTTCGGCGCCCATGCGCGCCGGCACGAAGGCGTCGACGGCGTGCATTTCGCGGTCTGGGCCCCCAATGCGCAACGCGTCTCGGTGGTCGGCACCTTCAACGAATGGGACGGTCGGCGCCTGCAGATGCGCAAGCGCATCGAGAGCGGGATCTGGGAGATCTTCGCCCCCGGGGTCGCGCCCGGCACCATCTACAAATACGAGATCCTCGGCCGCGACGGCGCCATGCAGCCGCTGAAGGCGGATCCGGTCGGCCTCGAAGGGGAACTGCGCCCCTCGACGGCCTCGGTCGTGGCGGATCCCACCCCGTTCGCCTGGAGCGACGGCCGCTTCCTCGCCGAGCGGGGCCTCGGCGACAAGCGCCGCAAGCCCCTGTCGTTCTACGAGGTGCACCTCGGGTCCTGGCGCCGCGGCGACGGCAACGGCTTCTTGAGCTACGACGAGATCGCCGATCAGTTGATCCCTTACGCACTCGACTTGGGGTTCACCCATCTCGAGCTGATGCCCGTCTCCGAGCACCCGCTCGATGCCTCGTGGGGCTACCAACCGATCGGTCTGTTCGCGCCGACCCGCCGGTTCGGCGACCCCGAGGGTTTCGCACGCTTCGTCGACCGGGCCCACGCGGCAGGGCTCGGGATCGTGATCGACTGGGTGCCGGCCCATTTCCCGATCGACGTCCATGGCCTCGCGCGCTTCGACGGCGCGCCGCTCTACGAATACGCCGACCCGCGCCGCGGCTTCCACCCCGACTGGAACACCGCGATCTACGATTTCGCCCGGCGCGAGGTCGCCGGCATGCTGGCCGCCAATGCGCTCTATTGGCTCGATCATTTCCATATCGACGGCCTGCGCGTCGATGCCGTGGCGTCGATGCTCTATCTCGACTACTCGCGGAAAGCCGGCGAGTGGCTGCCCAACTGGGACGGGGGCAACGACAACCGCGAGGCTGTGGAGTTCCTGAAACGCGTCAACCATCTCGTCTACGCGACCCATCCGGACGCCATGACGATCGCCGAGGAGTCGACATCCTGGCCCGGCGTGTCGCGGCCCGTCTATGCGGGCGGCTTGGGCTTCGGCTTCAAGTGGAACATGGGGTGGATGCACGACACGCTGGATTTCATGGCGCAGGATCCGGTGCACCGCCGCTGGCACTACGACCGGATGACCTTCGGCCTGCTCTATGCGTTCTCGGAGAATTTCGTGCTGCCGCTGTCCCACGACGAAGTGGTGCACGGCAAGAAGTCCATCCTGTCCAAGATGCCGGGGGACGAGTGGCAGCGCTTCGCCAACCTCCGTGCCTATTACGGCTTCATGTGGGGCCACCCGGGCAAGAAGCTGCTCTTCATGGGCAGCGAATTCGGCCAGACCGCGGAGTGGGACTTCGACCAGAGCCTCGCCTGGCACCTGCTGCGATACGATCTCCACAAGGGCGTGCAGGATCTCATCCGCGACCTCAACGGCGTCTACCGGACGACGTCCGCCCTCCATGCCCGCGACTGCGAACCCGAGGGCTTCCGATGGGTGGTGGCCGACGACCACGTCAACTCGGTCCTGGCCTGGCTTCGCTTCGGCGAACCCGGCGACGCACCGGTGGCGGTCGTCTCGAATCTTACGCCCGTGCCGCGCGACGGCTACCGGGTCGGCCTGCCTTTTCCTGGCCGGTGGGAGGAGATCGTGAACACCGACGCCGGGCGCTACGGCGGATCGAACCTCGGCAATCTTGGCGGCGTTACGGCGAAGGCAGCGCCTTCGCACGGACTGCCCGCGTCGGCGGAGGTCGTCCTGCCACCTCTGGCGACGGTCTATTTCCGATACGCCGGCACCGGGACATCGTAACGGTGACATGGTCGATCAAAAACCAGACCAGTACGCCACGGGGGGACAACAATGGACGGACGAACGTCGAACCAGGCGCCCATCTCGCGCAACGCCATGGCCTATGTGCTGGCGGGAGGGCGCGGCTCGCGCCTCCTGGAGCTGACCGACCGGCGCGCCAAGCCCGCCGTCTACTTCGGCGGCAAGACCCGCATCATCGACTTCGCCCTATCGAACGCGCTGAACTCCGGCATCCGGCGCATCGCGGTCGCGACCCAGTACAAGGCCCATAGCCTCATCCGCCATCTCGGCCGAGGCTGGAACTTCCTGCGGCCCGAGCGCAACGAGAGCTTCGACGTGCTGCCGGCGAGCCAGCGTGTGGACGAGAACATGTGGTATCTCGGCACCGCCGATGCCGTGTACCAGAACATCGACATCATCGAGTCCTATGACCCGAAATACATGGTCATCCTGGCAGGCGATCACGTCTACAAGATGGACTACGAGAAGATGCTGCAGCAGCACGTCGACTCGGGCGCCGACGTCACTGTGGGCTGCCTCGAAGTGCCCCGCCTCGAAGCCGTCGCGTTCGGCGTGATGCACGTCGACGAGTCGAGCAAGATCCTCTCGTTCCTGGAAAAGCCGAAAGATCCGCCCGCCATGCCGGGCAAGCCCGAGGTGGCGCTGGCCTCGATGGGCATCTACGTCTTCGAGACCAAGTTCCTGATCGACGCCCTGAAGCGCGATGCCGCCAAGCCCGATTCCGCCCGCGACTTCGGCAAGGACATCATCCCCGAGATCGTGGCGGGCGGTAAGGCCGTGGCGCATCATTTCTCGCAGTCCTGCGTGCGCTCCAGCCACGAGCACGAGGCCTACTGGCGCGACGTCGGCACGGTGGACGCCTACTGGGAAGCCAACATCGACCTCACCGCCATCGTGCCCGGGCTCGACCTCTACGACCAGGACTGGCCGATCTGGACCTACAGCGAGCTGACCGCGCCGGCGAAGTTCGTGCATGACGTCGACCATCGCCGCGGCATGGCCGTGTCGTCGCTGGTGTCGGGCGGCTGCCTCGTGTCGGGCGCCGGCATCCATAACTCGCTGCTGTTCACCGGTGTCCGGGTGAACTCCTATAGTCACGTCGAGCGCGCCGTCGTCCTGCCCTATGTCAACGTGGGGCGCGGGGCGCGACTTCTGAACTGCGTGATCGACCGCGGCGTGCAGATCCCCGAGGGTATGGTGATCGGCGACGATCCCGCGTCGGACGCCCAGCGCTTTCGGCGCACTGAGAAGGGCATCTGCCTCGTCACGCAGAAGATGATCGACAGCCTCGACACCTGACCGGGCAGGGCCGTGAGCCTC
>CAXUCF010000023.1:1900-8442 GCA_964249275.1 uncultured Lichenihabitans sp. | reverse complement strand
AGCCTCGGCGTCAGGACGATCGCGTTCACCCGTCGAGGGCCGCGGCGGCCCGTGCGTGCGCGGCAATCGGATCGGCGAACCGCGCGCGCCCACAGGCCCCGATCGCCGGCCGCCAGCCGCTGACGGGCGAGCCCGTCGCCCGCCCGCCGACTACCCGGCCCGGCACCGCCGCTCGCGTGAGTCCGCACGAGGCCGCGTTGCACACGTTTCGATCGTTCCGTTAGAGTGGCGTACCCCGTCCCTTCCGCCGAAGGCCTCCCATGCCGGTTCCGAAGAAAGTCGCGCTGCTGTCGAAGGAGTACCCGCCCTTCGTCTATGGCGGTGCCGGCGTGCATGTGGAATATCTCGCCCGTGCCCTCGCCAGGACAATCGACGTCGAGGTCCGTTGCTTCGGCGATCAGCAGGCTGCCGAGGGGCGGCTCGCGGTGCGCGGCTATCCGCAGTGGGAAGAGACCAAGCGGGGGACCGATCCGCGCTTCGTCGGCGCGATCGACGCCTACGCCCGGTCCCTTGCCATGGCGAAAGACACGCTCGACGCCGATCTCGTCCATTGCCACACCTGGTATACCGACATGGGCGGGGTGATCGCCGCGAAGCTGTGGGGCGTACCGAACGTCCTCACCATCCACTCGCTGGAGCCGCTGCGGCCCTGGAAGGTCGAGCAACTCGGCAATGGCTACCACCTGTCTGCCTGGATGGAGCGGACCGCGATCGAGGAGGCCGACGGCATCGTTGCCGTGTCGCGCGAAACGAAGGCCGACGTGCTGCGCCTGTTCGACGTGGACCCGGCACGGGTGCATGTCGTTCACAACGGCATCGACCTCGAGGAGTACCGGGCCGTTGCCGGCACCGACGTGCTGACCCGCCACGGCATCGATCCCGGCCGGCCGTTCCTGCTCTTCGTCGGCCGCATCACGCGGCAGAAGGGCATCATCCATCTGGTCAACGCGATCCCGAAGATCGACCCGTCTCTGCAGATCGTGCTCTGCGCCGGCGCGCCGGACACGCCCGAGATCGGCCGGGAGATGTCGGAGGGCGTCGCCAAGGCCGCAGCCCAGCGCCCCGGCGTCATCTGGATCCGCGAGATGTTGCCGCGCCCCGACGTCATCCAGCTCTATACCCACGCGGCGGTCTTCTGCTGCCCGTCGGTCTACGAACCCTTCGGCATCATCAACCTCGAAGCCATGGCCTGCGGAACCGCCGTGGTGGCGACGAGCGTCGGGGGCATTCCCGAGGTGGTGGTGCCCGAGGAGACCGGCCTGCTCGTGGACCCGGGCCTCGCGGCCGGAACCTTCGACCCGGCCGATCCGGCGCGCTTCGCCGACGCACTCGCCCAGGCTGTGAACCGCCTGGCGAACGACAAGGCGCTGCGCGACAGGTTCGGTGCCGCAGGGCGCAAGCGGGTGGAGGCCCATTTCAGCTGGGACGCGATCGCCGATCAGACGCTCGCGATGTACGCCAGGGTGATCGACCAGCATGCCGGTCGGGTTGCGGTTGCAGCCGTTGCGCAACGCTGACTCGGCCGATGGCGTCCTCCTGGATCCCTACCGTGGCGGCCTGGCTCCCGATGAACGTGCCCTGGCGCGCCCACCGAGATGGCGGCCTTCTGCCGCGACCTTCCTGACCCCCTTCCTCCCGCAGCCTGCCGGAACGCCCCCATGAAGACGGTCTCGACCACGCCCTTCGACGACCAGAAGCCCGGCACGTCCGGCTTGCGCAAGAAGGTGCCGCACTTCCAGCAGCGCCACTACGTCGAGAACTTCGTCCAGTCGATCTTCGACAGCCTCGACGGCTTCAGGGGCAAGGCGCTGGTGATCGGCGGCGACGGCCGCTACTTCAACCGCGAGACGATCCAGACCGCCATGAAGATGGCGGCCGCCAACGGGTTCGGCCGGGTCATCGTGGGCCGCGGCGGCATCCTGTCGACGCCGGCGGCCTCGAACCTCATCCGCAAACGCGGCGCCTTCGGCGGTATCATCCTGTCGGCGAGCCACAACCCCGGCGGCCCGGAGGGCGACTTCGGCATCAAGTACAACGCATCGAACGGCGGCCCGGCCCCCGAGAAGACCACCGACGCGATCTTCCGCAAGACAAAGGCCATCATCGAATACAGGACGCTCGACGCCCCCGATGTCGACCTCGACAGCATCGGTGAGATGAAGCTCGGCGACATGACGGTCGAGGTCGTCGATCCCGTGGCCGACTACCAGGCCCTCATGGAGCGATTGTTCGACTTCCCGCGCATCCGGGCCATGTTCGCGGGCGGCTTCACCATGCGGTTCGACGCCATGTCGGCCGTCACCGGGCCTTATGCCCGGGCGATCCTGGAAGGCGCGCTCGGCGCCGCCCCGGGCACGGTGATGAACGGCACGCCCCTGCCCGACTTCGGCGGCCACCATCCCGACCCCAACCTCGTCCACGCCAAGGCCATCTACGACCTTGCCATGGGAGCCGACGCGCCCGACCTCTGCGCGGCCTCGGACGGCGACGGCGACCGCAACCTCATCATCGGCCGCGGCCTCTTCGTGACGCCGTCGGACAGCCTCGCGGCGCTCGCGGCCAACGCGCATCTGGCGCCCGGCTATCGGGGCGGGCTCGAGGGCATCGCCCGCTCCATGCCGACCAGCGCGGCCGCCGACCGCGTGGCGGCCGCCAAGGGGATCGCGTGCTACGAAACGCCGACGGGCTGGAAGTTCTTCGGCAACCTGCTCGACGCCGGCCTGGCGACGATCTGCGGCGAAGAGAGCGCCGGCACGGGCTCCAACCACGTCCGCGAGAAGGACGGGCTCTGGGCCGTTCTGCTCTGGCTCGACATCCTGTCGGCCCGTAAGGAGAGCGTCGCCGCCATCATGGCAGATCACTGGCGCACCTACGGCCGCAACTATTACGCCCGCCACGACTACGAGGAGGTGGCGAGCGAGGGCGCCAACGCCCTCATGCAAGGCCTGCGCGACCGCCTGCCTGGGCTCGCCGGGCAGAGCTTCGGGGCGTTGACCGTGAAGGCGGCCGACGACTTCGCCTACCACGATCCGGTGGACGGCTCGGATTCGGCGCATCAGGGCATCCGGGTGATGTTCGAGGACGGCTCGCGCATCGTCTACCGCCTGTCCGGGACCGGCACGGCGGGCGCGACGTTGCGGGTCTATATCGAACGCTTCGAGCAGGATCAGCTCGATCTCGACACCGGCGCGGCTCTGGGCGACCTCGTCGCGCTGTCGCGCTCCCTCGCCGACATTCCGGGGCACACGGGGCGCACGGAGCCGTCGGTCATCACGTGAGAACGTCCGCAAGCGGGCGGTCGTCGCTGGCAGGTCAGGAATAGGGAACACAAGAATCGACAGGCTGCTTCGGGTGGTTAGTTCTCGGTCCACTTTCAGAACTCCAGCTTAGCAGAGCGGTCGTTTACGCCAGGCTGGATACTGCTTTCGCATTGTACAAAGGCTCGTCTTCATGTGGTGGCACCAGTGACTGTAGAGTTTGACGATCTCGTGCCGTCGCCGGATTCCAGACTATCATCGACAGGTCGGGCCGCCCCTCAACGGCGAAGGACGAATATTCGAGCGCGATGAGTCCCAGCACCGGATGGTGCAAGCGTTTGACGATCCCCTCAAACGACTGAACATTTTTCTCACGCCACATGGCCGCGAACTCGGGACTGCGGTCGCGGAGTTCGTCGACGAGCGGCGTAATCTCCGCCTCGACGCCGGCACGAGCGGCGTCGATCCGGAACGCCGCGACTACGGCGCGGGCTTGGCTCTCCCACCCGACTTGGACGGCGCGGACTTTCGGGTCGCAAAAGAGCATACGCAGGACGTTGCGTTGGCTCGGCGGAAGCCTGCCATAGTCGGTCAGCACCACAGCGGCTGCACGGTTCCACGCAAGAATATCCCAGGTCGCGGTCTTCACGGTCGCCGGACTAAAGAGCAGAGCGTCAAGCGTTCGTTGAAGCCGGGGGGTGACCGTGTCCTCGCCCCGATACCGAAGCTCTGGCGGGCGACCAAGGCCGAGCAGAAACAGATGCTCGCGCTCGATCTCGGTCAGCATCAGCGCGCTGGCGAGACGATCGAGGACGTCTGGAGACGCGGCACCGCCGCGCCCTTGTTCGAGCCAAGTGTACCAGGCAGGGCTGATGTTGGCGCGCAGCGCCACCTCCTCGCGGCGCAGCCCCGGCGTTCGTCGCCGACCCGAGGGCAACCCAAACACGGCCGGATCGAGCTTCGTCCGCTTGTGCCTCAGATATTCGCCGAGTCTGATCCCACCATCCGTCGTCATGGCCAGCCTACGAGAGGTGATAGTACGATAAGGTCACTACTTTAATAGGGTCATTTCGGGCCGTAGAGTCGACCACAATGCGAGCGAATAGGCGGCGCGCGGAGCGCTGCCGAACAAGTGGCGCAAGCCGCTCGCAAGGACAATCCGGTCGGCGGCATAGGCGACGCCTTACAACAAGAGGACGAGCATGTTCTTGGTAATGGGGATCACGGGCAGGGTCGGCGGCGCGGTGGGGCGGCGCCTGTTGGCTCGGGGAAAGCAGGTGCGGGCGCTAGTACGTGATCGCGCCAAAGCGGTCTACTGGACCAAGCAGGGCGTGGAACTGGTTGAGGGGGACTTGAGCGATGCCGACGCGATCACCCGGGCGCTTAAGGGCGTCGAAGGCGCCTTCGTCATGTTGCCGCCGAACTACAGGCCGTCGCGCGATTTCAGGGAAGCGAAGGTTTTGATCGAGGCGTACGCTAAGACGCTCAATTCGGCTCATCTTCCGCGGCTCGTGGTACTCTCGTCCAATGGCGCCGAGAAGACGAGCGGCCTTGGCGCAATCACGCCGCTATCGTTGCTGGAGCAAGCGCTTCGCGACCTGCCCTATCCTCATGCCTTCATCCGCCCGGGGGCCTTCTACGAGAACTTCCTCTCCGGCTTGCAGGCGGGTCAGAGCGGCGCGCTGCCTGTCTTCTACGCGAGCACCAGCGAGAAGCATCCGATGACCGCAAGCGAGGACATCGGCGCTGAGGCGGCAAGGCTGCTGACCGGCCCGGCCTGGACTGGCAAGCGCGTGATCGAACTGGGGTCGATGGTGAGCGCAGACGAACTGGCGGCGGAGTTGGGCGCTGTGCTCGGGCGTGGTGTAACGGCCCGGGTTCTGCCGCGTGAGGCGTGGGTGCCCACGCTGGAGCAGATGGGCTTTCCGAACGGTCAGACTTGGGCGTTCGAGGAAATATACGATGGCGTGAACTCGCGTTGGATCGGCTTCGGAGTCGAGGGCGCGGAACGCGTCGATGGCACCACTTCGGCTCGCGAGGTATTCGATGCAGCGCAAAAGGCGGCTCAAGCCTAAGGCGGTATGCTCAACACCCACATAGGCCAGAGATCGAACCAGTGAAGGACCTTGCGTCTGTGTCTCCTACCTCTTTAAGACAATCCGCCCCCACGATCCTCATCGCCGGGGCCTCGCGCGGCCTTGGCCACGCGATGGCCGCGGAGTTCCTGAACAAGGAATGGAACGTCATCGGTACTGTCAGGCCCGGAACCCGGACCAAGCTGCACGATCTGGCGGAGGATCACGAAGGCCGGGTGGAGATCGAGACCCTCGATATCAACGAGCCGAACCAGATCGCGGCCTTGCGCAATCGCCTGTCAGGCAGGGTGCTCGACATGCTGTTCGTGAACGCTGGAACCACCACGCATGACGAGCATGTGCATATCGGGGACGTGACGACAGACGAGTTTACGCGCGTGATGGTCACGAATGCGCTGAGCCCCATGCGCGTCATTGAAGCGCTGCAGGATCTCGTCCCTGCGGAGGGCCTGATCGGCGCGATGTCGTCCGGGCAGGGCAGCATCACGAACAACGAGACCGGGATGCGCGAGGTCTATCGGGGCAGCAAAGCGGCGCTGAATATGTTCATGCGAAGCGTCGCGATCCGGCAAACCGAAACGCCGCGTGCGATGGTGCTGATGGCTCCCGGCTGGGTCCGCACGGACCTGGGAGGTCCGAATGCGCCTTTCAGCATTGAGGAGAACGTGACGAAGCTGGTTAACGTGCTGCTTTCAAAGCTCGGAACGCGCAGCGTCCAGTATCTCGACTATCTTGGCCGGACTGTTCCCTGGTGAACCATTGATAGAGATCTCGCTTTCGCTGCGAGCCTAGGCTTCAAACCGCCGTCTCCGGTCAGCTTGAGCGACCCAGTCACCAACGAGCTACTGCTTTCAGCATTAGTCGGATTGGCCCTGAGCGGCTGCAATTGCTCGAGGGCCGGCGGAGTAAGCCAACCCTCTCCCCATCACCGGCAATCCTTGGTGACACACATGAATAGGTGAAACGCAGCGAATGGGTCGCCTTCGCCCACGTCGAAGGTGAGCCCGCCTTCCGGCGTGCCTCGACCCTCTGCTAAGGATCGCGCTTTGGTGATCTACCCAGGCAGGGCGATGCAGAACGACGGACCGGTCAACACGCAGGCACAACCCGATATCCGCCCGGGCTCCGGTCGCCCGGAGCCGCTCGGCGTTACGCCTGACGAGGACGGTGTCAATGTCGCGGTCTACTC
>CAXUCF010000023.1:0-1890 GCA_964249275.1 uncultured Lichenihabitans sp. | reverse complement strand
CGAACAGGCGCGGTTCACGCTGCCCGAGCGTAGCGGCGACGTGTTCCACGGTCATATTCCGGGCGTGACGGTCGGCACGCGCTACGGCCTGCGCGCCCGCGGTCCCTGGGCGCCCTCGGCCGGGCACCGCTTCAACGACGCGAAGCTGCTACTCGACCCCTATGCGACCGCGATCGATCGGCCCTTCGTGCTCGACCCATCGATGTTCGACGCGCCCCCGGGCGCGCGGGAGCCGGACCGGCGCGACAGCGGCGCGGCCATGCCGAAGGCCATCGTCGGCTTGCCGCAGGTCGCGCCCGCCTGGGTCGGCGCGCCATCGTGGGAGCGGACCACGATCACCGAGATCCACGTGCGCGGCTTCTCCAGGCTGCATCCGGGCGTGCCGGCGGCCCTGCGCGGCACCTTCGCGGGGCTGGCCTCGCCGGCCGCCATAGCGCACTTCACCGCGCTCGGCCTCACCACGCTCGAACTCATGCCCGCCATGGCCTGGGTCGACGAACGCCACCTGGGTCCTCTCGGGCTCTCGAATTATTGGGGCTACAACCCGGTGGCCATGCTGGCGCCCGACCCGCGGCTGGCGCCAGGCGGCTGGGACGAGGTGCGCGAGGCCGTGGCGGCGCTGAATGCCGCCGGCATCGAGGTGCTGCTCGACGTCGTCTACAATCATTCGGGCGAGGGCGACCAGCATGGTCCCGTCCTGTCGTTCAAGGGGCTCGACAACGCCTCCTACTACCGGCTCGACCCGGCGGACCCGAGCCGCTACGTCGACGATGCCGGCTGCGGCAACATCTTCGCGTCGGATAGCATGCCGGTGGTGCGGCTGGTGCTCGACTCGCTGCGCGCCTGGGCCCGCTATGGCGGCATCAACGGTTTCCGCTTCGATCTGATGCCGGTGCTGGGCCGCCGCCGCTCCGGCTTCGACCCCCAGGCTCCCATCATCGCGGCCATCGCGCAGGATCCGCTGCTGCGGGGGCTCAAGCTCGTGGCCGAACCCTGGGACGTCGGCCCGGGCGGCTATCAATTGGGCAGCTTCGACGTTGTCTGGGGTGAATGGAACGACCGCTATCGCGACGGCGTGCGGCGCTTCTGGAGCGGGCGCGGCGGACCCGCCGAACTCGCGGCCCGCGTGTCGGGATCGGCCGACCTGCTCGCCAGGAAGCGCCGTCCATCGCGCTCGATCAACTTCGTCACGGCGCACGACGGCTTCACCCTGGCCGACCTCGTCGGCTACGACGCCAAGCACAACGAGGCCAACGGCGAACAGAACCGGGACGGCCGGGACCAGAACTGGTCCTGGAACAACGGCGCCGAGGGAGACACGGACGATCCGGCCATCGAGGCCGCGCGCGACCGCGACCAGCGCAACCTCCTGGCCACGCTGATCCTGTCGCGCGGCACGCCCATGCTGGGGCCGGGCTCGGAACTCGGGCAGACCCAGCGCGGCAACAACAACGCCTATTCCCAGGACAACCCTCTCGCCTGGATCGACTGGTCGCAACCCGATCACCCGCTGCTCGGCGTGATCCGCAGCCTGCTCGACCTGCGGGCGGCCCATCCGGCGCTGACCCGCGACCGGTTCCTGACCGGCGCCGTGTTGAACACCGCCGCGCAGGACGGTACCGAGATCCCGGACGTGGCCTGGCGGCTGGCCGACGGCCGCACGCCCGATGTCGGCGACTGGGAGCACCCTAAGGACCCGACGCTGATCGGCGTGCTGGCGGCACCCGGCCGCGCGCCGGGCGCGCCGGTCGACCGCGTGGCGGTGGCGTTCCACGCGGGGCACCATCGCCTCGGCCTTCGCCTGCCGGAACCCCGGCCCGGGTGGCGCTGGATCCGCGCCTTCGACACCGCGGCCGGGACCCTGCCCGGCGACGCCCATGAGACGGGGGG
>CAXUCF010000022.1:11369-28577 GCA_964249275.1 uncultured Lichenihabitans sp. | reverse complement strand
TGGGTCGGCTCGATGTCGACGTGCACGAAGGTGCGGCCCTTGGTGTAGACCTCGATCGATCCGGTGTGGCGGTTGGCCCAGCGATTGCCGATGCCGAGCACGAAATCCGAGTCGAGCAGGGTGGCGTTGCCGTAGCGGTGGCTCGTCTGCAGCCCCACCATGCCGGCCATGAGCGGGTGGTCGTCGGGGATGGTGCCCCAGCCCATGAGGGTCGGGATGACCGGCACGCCGGTGAGTTCGGCGAACTCCACCAGGAGGTCGCTGGCGTCGGCGTTGATGATGCCGCCGCCCGCCACGAGCAGCGGGCGCTCGGCCGCGTTCAGCATCGCCAGCGCCTTCTCGGCCTGGCGGCGGGAGGCGGCCGGCTTGTGCACGGGCAGGCTTTCATAGGTATCGCCGTCGAATTCGATGTCGGCCATCTGCACGTCGATGGGCAGGTCGATCAGCACCGGCCCCGGCCGGCCGGAGCGCATGACGTGGAACGCCTGCTGGAACACCATGGGCACCAGGGCTGGCTCCCGCACGGTGACGGCCCATTTGGTCACGGGTTTGGCGATGGTCTCGATGTCGACGGCCTGGAAGTCCTCCTTGTGGAGCTTGGCGCGCGGCGCCTGCCCCGTGATGCAGAGGATCGGGATGGAGTCGGCCAGGGCCGTGTAAAGGCCGGTGATCATGTCGGTGCCGGCCGGGCCGGAGGTGCCGATGCAGACCCCGACGTTGCCAGACGCGGCGCGCGAATAGCCGTCCGCCATGTGTGACGCGCCCTCGACGTGCCGGGCCAGGATGTGGCGGATGCTGCCGCGCCGCTTCAGCGCCGCGTAGAGGGGGTTGATGGCCGCACCCGGGACACCGAACGCCACCGAGATACCCTCGTGTTCCAGAACGCGGACTGCCGCGTCGATCGCCTTCATCCTGGCCATCGCCTGCTCCCTTCGATCAACGTTTGGTCTCGATCTGCTTCCAGCATCACGCGTTTCGACTCCGGACGCTACCCTGTCGGGAAAATTTCCCGCATCGTGGAATGACGGGTGAATTCGTATGTCGGTGCAAAGCGTTAAACAGGGACGTAGAATGGAAGACCCTGGCGGGCAGCTGACGAAGCTGACGTCGAGGGAACGTCAGGCCTTGGGAACTGGCCATTCCCGCCTTGGTGGAACGCATCCCGCAGGGCGAAAAGCCCGGGCCGACGCTCGAACCCGTTTGGAGATCCGCTTGCGAGCACCCCGAAACACGACTTCGTCCGCCAAGACCGCGTCATCCGCGCGGGTTCGGCGCTCGAGCGCCACGGCAACACCCGAGCGCTCGGACCAGGTGCAATCCCTGGTCCGCGCCCTGACGCTGGTGAACCGCCTCGCCGACGCCGACGAGGGCGTCTCGCTGACAGAGTTGGCGCAACAGGTCGGGCTGTCGCCATCGACCGCGCATCGGCTTCTGACGACGCTGGAGCAGGAACGCTTCGTGCACTACGATGCCGAGCGACGGCTCTGGTCGGTCGGCGTGCAGGCTTTCATGACCGGCAACGCCTTCCTGAAGACCCGGCACATCGTGGCACTGGCACGCCCGCACATGCGGGCCCTGATGGAAGATAGCGAGGAGACCGTGAACCTGGCCGTCGAGGACCAGTTCGCCGCCGTATACCTTGCCCAGGTCGAGTGCCGGCAGATGATGCGGGCCTTCGCGCGGCCTGGGGGCCGCGTGCCCCTCCATTGTTCGAGCGTCGGCAAGGCCCTGCTGTCGGCCATGCCGGACAGCCTGCTGTCCAAAGTCCTGCACCGGCAGGGACTGCCTCGCGTGACGGTGAAGACCATCAACACCACGTCGGCGCTGCGCGAAGACCTCGCGCGGTCGCGCGAGCGCGGCTACGCGGTCGACGACGAGGAGCACGCCGTGGGGCTGCGATGCATCGCGGCGGTGATCTTCAACGAGAACGCCGACCCGATCGCGGCGGTGTCGCTGTCCGGGCCGGTGGTGCGCATCCCCGACGAGCGTATCGCGCTTTTGGGCGAGAAGGTGCGGCTCAAGGCGGATGCCATCACGGCGCAGTTCGGCGGGAGGATCCCCGGCGGACGTACACGCGTCTAGGCGGCCCGGCGTGGCGATGTGCTCGACATGTCGATGTCAGCAGACGTGCGAGAACCCGTCTGGGCTCGTCAGGGCGTGCCCGACCGTCGGGCCACGACGCCGAACGATCGATACCTGCGCGAACCAACGGCCGGCGCTCCGCCGCGCGCCGTCGGAAGGCTCAGGCCGGGGCGGTGGCGCGCAGCTTGCGTTTGGGAGCGGCCTTCACGGGCTGCGGGGCCGCCGCAGCGGCGGCTCGGTCGGCTTCCTCCTTGGCGAGACGAAGCGCCTTCAGGCGCGCAGTCTTCGCGGTTTCGGCGTTCTTGGCCGAGCGGGCCTCCGTCAAGGCCTGATCGGCCTCGCTCTTGCGGCGTTCGGCCAGATGGAACTTCGACTCCGCCTTGGCGCGAGCATCCGCGGGTGCCTTGGAACCGAAACTCATGAGGGGTATCCTTCTCTGATGGACATCACGACCCAACCTGTCGGATGTCCGACGCCGAGCGCCGCGACCCGGCTCGCCGCGCCCGTCTGAGGCGCTGGTCTTCGCATTGGCCGACGGCGCGAGGTGCCCGACGGCCACCGCGACACGTCACCCCATGTCGATGGTCAGGAAACGACATTCTGGGGGCGCTTGAGCCGAAGTCTCCGCGGCGTGATCACGACGACCTCCCGCCCGGCACGGCTTGCGACCCAAGTACGTGCAATTCTGTCGATCGGTGCAAGCTGGATCCATTTCCGATGCAATGTCAAGGCGCCGCACACGCGAATGTCACGGGCGTCATGCTGAGCCTCCAGGGACCTCACCATCCGGTCGTCCACAGTTCCATCGGCGTGCGGCGCGGACTCGAGGCGGCCCGGGGAAGAGGTCATGGCGAGGATCCGAGGAGCCGCCCGCGCGTTGTGGACGCGGGGCAGCGGCGCTTCCTCCGACGTCGCGAGCCTCCTTGAACCAAGGACATTCCATGCGCGCCATCACGAAGCCGGCCTTAGTGGCGCTGGGCCTTTCGGCCGCCACGGCCTTCGGTATCGGATCCGCCGTCGCGCAATCGGCGACACCGCCGTCCACGGCTTCGCCGCAGGCGCCGACGCCGCAGGTCCCGACTGGACCCGCCGCCCAGCAGATGGCACTCACGCCCGGGATGGTGGATCAGTTCATCGCGGCCAAGAAGGACGTCGACGCCATCCTGGACAAGCTGCCCGATGGTACCGACCAGCCCGACCCCGCCACCACGGCCAAGCTCGACGCCGTGGCAAGGAAGTACAATTTCGCGGATTACAAACAATACGACATGACCGAAAACAACATCGGCATCGTCATGGCCGGTGTCGATCCGGAGACCAAGCAGTACGTCGGCCCGGAGGCCGTCATCAGGAAGCAGATCGCCGATATCGAGGCCGACAAGCAGATTTCGGCCAAGGACAAGAAGGATACTGTCGACCAGCTCAACGCCGCCTTGAGCACCGTGCCGAAGCTGCAATTCCCCGACAATGTGGCCGCCGTGACGAAGAACTTCGACAAGCTGAATGAGGCGATGCCGCTGGATTGAGCTTCGTTCCTCGCCGAGGGAGCCGGCATCGCTGCCGCTCTCCGGCACGGCGGCTCCCGACAGGTCCACCTGCCGGGACCGTGTAGCTCGGCGCGGGTTTCTGCATCGGGCGTGGGGCTGTGTCGTGGCGGTCGGCCGCACTCAGGGAGGGTCGGCGACGTCGGCATTCGGCCGATCCAGGCCGGATGCCAGCTCCTCGTGCCATTCGCCTTTGCCGTCCTGGTAGGAGATCGCCTCGGTTTCGCCCGGCTGGGCCTGCTCGGCCGCTGCTCGGGCGGCGGCATCATGGGCCGCGTCCCGCGTGCGGAAGGTTTCGGAGAAGACGCCGTCGACCCGATAAGCCCAACCTCCGTCATGCGGCACGACTTCGTAGTGGATGTCAGTCATCGGCGGATCCTCCTTGATTACGATGGGAACGAGCCGGGCGGCCGCGATGTTCCGGCCGCCCCACAGCCGCCGCGATAGGCCGTTAAGGCGACACCATTCCCTCGTCGATGGCCGCGCGTCGCACGGCAGCTTCCGTGACTGGCGCCTTCAGGCGCCCCTTCCACACCTCGACGACCCGCCTGCCGGATCCCCGTATGTTTCGCTTCTTCGAATCCATCGTCTCGCCGACCGGTGAACCGTTGACCGGCGACTCGCCGACGGCGGATCGCGCGCCCGCGCAGCCTCCCGAGGGCCTGGGTCGTTTCTACTGGCACTTCGTGACGCAGGCCAAGCCGCTCTTCGCGGCGCTGTTCGTGGCCGGGCTCTGCGTGGCGGTGCTCGACGCCTCTGTGCCGTGGTTCATCGGGCGGCTCGTGCGCGCCATCACGACCACGCCGCGCGACCAGTTCCTCAACGAGAATAGGACGCTGCTCGCCGCCATGGTGCTGGTCGTGCTGCTGGTCCGCCCCGCCGCCATCGCGTCCCAAAACCTCATTTCCAATGCCGGAATCGTGGCCAACGTGACCAACATGGTGCGCTGGCAGAGCCACAGGCATGTCGTTCGCCAGAGCTGGCCCTTCTTCCAGAACGACTTCGCAGGCCGTATCGCGTCGCGCGTCATGGATACCGGGCCGGCGGTCCGGCAGAGCGCCATCGCCGGCATCACGGCCATCTGGGGCATCACGGTCTACGGCATCACGGCGCTGACGCTGCTCGGCCGTATCGACACCTGGCTGATGCTGCCGATCCTGCTCTGGTTCGCATCCTACGCGGTGCTGCTGCGCTTCGTCGTGCCGCGCCTGCGCGACCGCTCGAAGCGCACGTCGGAAGCGAAATCGCTCGTCGTGGGCCGCGTCGTCGACGGCTACACCAATATTCTGACCCTGAAGCTGTTCGCGCGCCTGGCGCACGAGGATCGCCACGTCCGGGACGTGTTCGACCAGCACACGGCGGCCTTCCGGCGGCATATGCGCATGCTATCGGGCCTGTTCATGTCGCTGCAGGCCATGAACGCGCTGATGCTGGTCGGTGAGGCGGCCCTGGCCGTGGCGGCCTGGCAGCAGGGCCGCGTCGATGTCGGCGTCGTGGCCATGGCGATCCCGCTCACCTGGCAGATCGCCTCCGCGGCCGGCTGGGTGGCCGTGCAGGTGACCGACATCTTCGAGAATGTCGGCACCATCCAGGAAGGCATGATGACCATCGCGCGGCCGATCGCGCTGCTCGACGGCGAGAACGCCGCCGAACTCGCGGTGTCGCGCGGCGAGATCCGCTTCGAGGCCATCCGGTTCGGTTACGGACGGGAAGCCGGACTGATCGACGGGCTGTCGATCCGGATCCGGCCGGGTGAGAAGATCGGCCTCGTGGGCCGCTCGGGCGCCGGCAAGACCACGCTGGTCAACCTTCTGCTGCGCTTCCACGCGCTCGAAGGCGGCCGCATCCTGGTGGACGGCCAGGACATCGCCGGCGTCACGCAGGAGAGCCTGCGTGGCGCCATCTCGGTGGTCACCCAGGACACCTCGCTGCTCCACCGCTCGATCCGGGAGAACATCGCTTTCGGGCGGCCCGATGCGCGCGAGGACGAGATCGTGGCGGCCGCGAAACGCGCCCACGCCCACGCGTTCATCCTGGGCCTCGAGGACTGGCAGGGGCGGCGCGGCTACGACGCCCAGGTGGGCGAGCGCGGCGTCAAGCTGTCGGGCGGCCAGCGCCAGAGGATTGCCATCGCGCGCGTGATCCTCAAGGACGCGCCGATCCTCGTGCTCGACGAGGCGACCTCGGCGCTCGACAGCGAGGTCGAGGCCGCCATCCAGGACAGCTTGTCCGAACTGATGGACCGCAAGACCGTGATCGCCATCGCGCATCGCCTGTCCACCATCGCCCGCATGGACCGGCTGATCGTCATGGACCATGGACGCGTGATCGAGACGGGGTCCCATGCAGAGCTTCTGGCGCGGCGGGGCGTCTATGCCGACCTGTGGCATCGGCAGTCGGGCGGCTTCATCGAGGACGCGGCCTGAACAGCCAAGCGCCGGGAAACCGGCCCGCGTGTACGTGCACGACTGTCGACGAGCGCCGTCCTGGCGCCGATGATGGGAACAAATGCCGGCGGCGGCCCCTTCATAGCCGGACCATCCGCGCCGACCCCACGGGACATCGAACGCCATGACGGAAGCACCGCCCAAGCCCACCATGCCTTATTGGCACGTCTACGTCGACGGCGACGGCGTGAGCCGGCAGGGGAGGTTCGAGCTGTCGAATTTCGACTTCAAGGGCGTCAATCCCGCGGTGTCGCCGCAATGGAACGACAAGATGGAGTCGTGCCGGGCTAATGTGACCTTCACGGTGCTGCCCGTCGGCTGGTTCGGGGATTGGCACGAGAATCCGAAGCCGCAGTGGATCGCCATCCTGACCGGGCGATGGTTCGTCGAGACCATGGACGGCCACCGGGTCGAGATGGGACCGGGCGAACTGATGATGGGCGAGGATCAGAACACGAAGGAGCGGGACGGCCGCAAGGGCCATACCTCGGGCACGGTCGGCGACCAGCCCTGCACCATGATGGTCACCGGCCTCGACGTTACGCCCGCGGTCAACCAGCCGGGCCGCTTCAGGTGAGGGCCGAGAGCGGGACGTGGGCACCGGCCGGCCGCTACTGCTGCCAACGATGTGCAACACTTGCATCGCCGAGCGGTTATCCTGACGCGCCATCGTGTTCTGGGGCGCCTTGGGGAGCGCCTCAGCGATGTCCACCGCACCGCGCGTGCCACCCTCGCGGCCTTTGACGGGACCCGGAAGCGTCAGGACCACGGCCAAAGCCGAATGTTCGATCTCCGCTCTACGCGACATCAATCGCTGCGCCGTTCGGCCCAACGATCTCATAGCCCATCAGGGTTATGCGGTGCTGGTAACCAACATCGACGGCCGCATCGACGACAGCGGCATCCAGGGCTTCTTCCTGCATCAGACGCGGTTCCTCTCGCGTTTCAGAGTCCGGATCAATGGTTCGGATCCGAAATTCGTCTCGGCCAACGCGGTGGACCACCACTTCTTGACAGCCTATTACCTCGCGCCGACCCCGGCCGGCATCTCGGCTGGGCCCAAGCACGGCGAGTCTGGTTCCAAAGACGGCGAGGTCGTCCAGAAAGGCATCGAGCTCCAGGTCAATTCATTCACGGGCGAGGGCCTGCATATCGACCTCATGGTCACAAATCACGCCATGCTCGAGACCGAGGTGACGATGTCGCTGGACCTCATGGCGGACTTCTCCGACTTCAACGAGTGCCTGGCCGGCAAGCGCCAGCAGACGGGCTTGGTGGACCGCACATTCGAGGCCGGCCACGGCGGTTCTGGAACGCTCCATTTCAAATACCGGCATCCGAAGCTGGATCTGGCGACCGCCATCGCGCTCGGAGGTGCGGATGAGACCACCGATCTCGGGCACGCCCTGGAGCTCCGGGTGAAGCTGCAGCCGCACACGCCGCGGATCATGTCGCTCGAGCTGTCACCGTGGATCGACGGCAGGAGCTATAAGCCGCTCTACGGCCAAGATGGCGTCTTCTCGGACGACGCGCTGCCCACCAAGGCTCGTCGCGATTGGGCGGAGGGCTGCATGAGGCTCGAACTCGCCAATCCGGCCGTGCAGGCCGCATGGGATCAGGCCGTATCGGATCTCGCGTCGCTGCAGATCCTGGAAGGCCCTTCCTCGGAGCCCTTCATGATCACGGCCGGCATGCCGAACTACACCGGCCTTTTCGGACGCGACGGCTATCTCACGGCGCTGCAGACGGCGGGGCTCAATCCCGCGACGCTGCGCGGCGCCCTCGAAGTCGTCAGCAGGTTCAACGCCGAGACCACTGACGACGACCTCGATGCCGAGCCCGGCAAGGTGCTGCACCAGCGCCAGCGCGGGCCGCTGGCCAAGCTCGGCCTTTCCCCCTTCCTGCACTATTACGGCGACCAGTCGACACCCGGCCTCTTCCTGCTGGCGGCCGCGACCGACCTCGCCCACACGGGCGATACCGACTTCTTCCTGTCCCTGAGGCCGAAGCTCTCAGGCACGCTCGATTGGATGGAGGGCAACGCCGACGCACTCGGCTTCTACCCCTACGAGACGCGATCCAAGCGCGGCGTCAAGAACCAGAGCTGGAAGGATTCGGGCGAAGCCGTGCTCTATCCTGACGGCACGGACGTCGCCGACCCTATCGCCATGGCGGACATCCAGGCGCTCTATTATGCCGGCAAGCAGGCCCTGGGCCTCGCCTTCGCGGCGGTCGGCGAACACGCGCTGTCGACCCGGCTGCTCGGCGAGGCCGAGACGCTGAAGCAGCGGTTCAACGAGACCTTCTGGATGCCCGACGAACGCTTTTTCGCCATCGCGCTCGATCCCGACAAGAAGCAGGTCAAGACCATCGCGTCCGATCCCGGCGCCTGCCTGGCCTATGGCATCGCCGATCCCGACAAGGCCGTAGCGGTGGCGGAGCGCCTGATGGCCGAGGACATGTTCAGCGGCTGGGGCATCCGCACGCTGTCGAGCCAGCATCCGGCCTTCAACCCCTTCGCTTACCACCTCGGGACCGTGTGGCCGTCGCCGAACGCCGTGACGGCTGCCGGGCTGAAACGGTTCGGTTTCGACGACGAGATGTTCAGGGTCGCGGAGGGGCTTTTCGCGGCCAGCCAGATCTTCGCGCTCGACCGCCTGCCGGAAGTGTTCGGCGGACATGCCCGCGACTCCCGGCACCCGCATCCAGGCCTCTACCCCGGTGCATGTTCGCCGCAAGCCTGGTCTTCGGGCGCCGTCATCCTCCTGGTCGAGGCGATGCTGGGCCTGATGGCGCTGGCTCCCAGGAACACACTGGTGGTCGACCCGGCCCTGCCCGAATGGCTGCCCGAGGTGACGGCGCGGAACATCCGGGTCGGGACGAGGCGCGCGGCGCTGCGCTTCCGCCGCCTCTCTTCGGGCCGCACCGAGGTCGAGGTGCTCGACGCGGGCGGCCTTAGCATCGTGAGGCCGGATCTCGCAGGCCTGACCAGGGGACACGACCGCACGGCCGCGGCTTTCCGAGCGGCGCTCCGGCTCGAACCGGCGACCTTGCTGGGCCACCCTTGAGACGTCGGCTTAGCGTCCGGGCTCCGGACGCGACATCGTCGACGGGTCGAAGTTAATGTGCCGTCGGAATGAATTACTGACGTCGCAGATTGAACGCCGACCCCAGGAGGTACGTCCATGGCAAAGATCGCAGTCATTACGGGCGCCGGGGCGGGTGTGGGTCGCGCCACGGCCGATGTGTTCGCAAAGGCCGGCTACGACGTCGCGCTCCTGTCCCGCGATCCCGAGCGCCTCGAGCGGGCCGCCGACGAGGCTCGCCGCCTCGGGGTGCGCGCCTTGCCGATCCCGACCGATGTGGCCGATGCAGAGGCGGTCGAGGCTGCGGCCGATCGCGTGGAGCGGGACCTCGGGCCCATCCACGTCTGGGTCAACGTCGCCATGGCGACCGTGTTCGCACCGGTCTCGAAGCTGACCGCGGAGGAGGTGAAACGGGGAACCGAGGTCACCTATCTCGGTCAGGTACACGGCATGATGTCGGCCCTGAAGCGCATGCGCACCCGCAATCGCGGCACCATCGTCAACGTCGGCTCGGCACTCGCATACCGTTCTGTCCCGTTGCAGTCGATCTACTGTGGTGCGAAGTTCGCCATCCGCGGTTTCACGGATTCGCTGCGCTCCGAGATCATCCACGACAAGCTCGACGTCCACATCACCATGGTGGACCTGCCGGCCGTCAACACGCCGCAGTTCGATTGGGCGATGAACAAGATGGGATTCAAAGCCAAACCCGTGGCGCCGATCTACGAGCCGGAGGTGCCGGGCCGCGCCATTCTGTTCGCCGCCACCCACCGCCGCCGCGAGGTCTGGGTCGGCTACCCCACCGTGCAGGCCATCTGGGCCAACCGGATTGCGCCGGGCTGGATCGACAAGTATCTAGCGACGGCCGGCTATACTGGGCAGCTCAGCGACGCGCGGCTGCCGGAAGACGCCCCCGCCAACCTGTTCGAGTCCGTGCCGGGCGACTACGGCGCGCATGGCCGGTTCGACTCGCGCGCCCGGACCGGCAGCTGGCAGATGTTCACGGACCGGCACCGCGACGCTTTCTACCTCGGCGTGGCGACGCTGTTCGGTGTCTATGCCCTGCACCGGCTGGCCAAGCGCTATCGGATCTGACGCTCGATCCCGGCGCCGCCGCCATCACCGGCCCGGATCCGAACGGCGCGGCGGGCCGTTCCCGACCGCGGGGGCGGGCAGCCGCCCGCCCGTCAGCGCAGGAGTAGCCCCGTGCTCCGCAACCAGCACGTCACGACTCTGACCCGCCTCAGCCTCGTCTGCCTGTTCCCGCCGAGCGGGCTCGACAAGATCATCAACTGGGACGAGGCGATGCAGCAGGCGAAATCGGGCATCCTGCCCGGCGCCCCGGCCCTGCTTGCGGCTTCCGTCGTGCTCGAAACACTCGCGCCCGTCGCCATCGTGGCGGAGAAGCACGACCGCGAGGCCGCGGCGCTGCTGGCGGCCTTCTGCGCCGCGACGGCCCTCGTGTATCACCAGTTCTGGACCTACGACGACCTCATGGCCAAGCAGAAGAGCGAGGGCCGCGAGCACCTGTGGGAGTTCCTGAAGAACTTCGGCCTCGTCGGCGGCCTGATGTTCGTGGCGCTCGAGCCGAAGGCCCCTCGGTTGGCCGAACCCGCAGAGGCGCCGCCTAGGGTGGCGCAGGCTGTGCCCGCAGCGCGATAGGCTTCGTTTCGCAGAGCCCGCTCGACGACCGCGATGTCCGAACGGCGCGGCATTCGGCCGATAGGCAACGGCCCTTCGCGCTCGACGAGAAAGGGCGTCTTACCTTCAGGTCGATGGCGGCCCTGTAAGTGCGGGAGCAAAGACCTTATTGTCTACATCTGAGGCCGGCTTTGAACCGGCTGGAGGACGCCATGTTCATCGAAACCGAGCCGACACCCAATCCCGCGACCCTTAAGTTCCTGCCCGGCCGGGCCGTGATGCCCGAAGGCACGCTCGACATCCGCGATGCGGCCGCAGCCGAGCGCTCGCCGCTCGCCCATGCATTGTTCTCGATCGACGGCGTGTCGAGCGTGTTCTACGGGTCGGACTTCGTGTCCGTCACCAAGACGGCGGGCGAGTGGCCGCAACTGAAGCCCGCCATCCTGGGTGCCATCATGGAGCATTTCACGTCCGGTGCGCCCCTGCTCGACGCCGCTGAAACCGCCGCGGCAACGCGGGTCTCGGACGACGACGAGTTCTTCGATGCCGACGACGGGGAGACCGTCGAGACGATCAAGGACCTGATCGAAACGCGGGTGCGCCCGGCCGTGGCGGGCGACGGCGGCGACATCACGTTCAAGGGTTTCCGGGACGGCGTCGTCTATCTCAAGATGAAGGGGGCCTGCGCGGGCTGTCCGTCCTCGACCGCCACGCTGAAGAGCGGCATCCAGAATCTGCTGAAGCATTTCGTACCGGAAGTTCACGCCGTCGAACAAATCTGATAGGGCGCAGGGTATCCGAAGCCCGCGTCATCCATGGTGACCGGACCTGGCCGGCACGAGGATGGATGCGCGGTGATCCTGGCGATCGATACGGCACTGGCCGCCACCTCCGCCTGCCTGCTGCAACCGGGGGGCCTCGAGCCCTTTGCGGCCGAAACCCTCTTCATGGAGGCCGGCCATGCCGAGGCCCTGTTGCCGCTCGTCGATCGCGTGGTGGCGCGGGAGCCGCGGGGCTTCGGCGCGCTGACGCGGGTCGCCGTCACCATCGGTCCGGGCTCGTTCACCGGCATCCGCATCGGGGTGGCGGCGGCGCGTGCTTTCGGCCTCGCCTTCCGGGTGCCGGTGGTGGGCGTGTCGACGTTGGCGGCTCTGGCGGCTCCGGCCATCGCGGTGGGGGCACGGCCGCCGATCGTGGCGGCCATCGATGCGCGGCACGGCAGCGTCTACGTGCAAGGCTTCGGGCCGAGGGGTGAGAGCCTGCTGGGTCCGGCCTTGATGACGGCCATCGAGGCCGCCCGGGCGCTCGGGCCGGGCCCATTGAGGTTGATCGGGTCGGGAGGACCGCTGATCGCCAGGGTCGCCCTGGCGCTCGGCGTCACCACCGAGACCGAAGGGTTTCGCGGGTTGCCGGACATCGCTTTCGTGGCGCGGCTCGGCCTGCTGGCCGATCCCGAACAGGCCATCGCGCGACCGCTCTACCTGAAGGCGCCCGATGCGAAGTTGCCGAGCCCGAGCGGTCTCCTGGCCGCCACGATGCCGTAAGGCGCGGGCCATGTTCGGACGGCCCAAGCCCTGCCATATCGCGATCCTCCACGGCGACCGCGCCGCCGATTGTGCCCGTCTCCACGCGACGGGCTTTCCCCATCCCTGGGGCGCCCACGATTTCGAGCGCCTGATCGGCGCCGAGACATCGTTCGGCCATGCCGCGATCGAGATCCGCAACCTGCGCCACCTGATGGGGTTCGTGCTGTCCCGCCGCGCCGCCGACGAGGCCGAAGTCCTCACCGTGGTGGTGGACCCGGCGAGCCGCCGTCAGGGGATCGCGGCCCGTCTGATGGCGGCCAACATCGATCTGCTGATCCGCTACGGCGTCAAGGCTCTTTTCCTCGACGTCGGCGAGGGCAATGCGGCGGCCCGGCGGCTCTATGCCGGCCTCTACTTCGTCGAGGTCGGACGGCGGCAGGGCTATTATCGGACGCCGGGCGGAGCCCCGGCGACTGCGCTGACCCTGCGCAGGACCCTCGGCTGACGGCCGGGCGTGGCGTTGCGTCCCACTTTTTACCGGAGCGGGGGCGGGTTTTTCTTCGTGTTGTCGCGGAAACGGCCTAAGGTGAAATCTGGAGCAGCGTGCTCCCGCGCGAGATCATGACGGACAACCATCTTCGACAGCTATCGCGTCCCGACCGCATCGCCGAGGCCCCGGCAGCCGACCGGGCGGACCATGGCGGACATCAGTCGTTGAAGCTCTACATCAAGTCTTTCGGATGCCAGATGAACAGCTACGATGCGGCCCGCATGGCCGACATCATGGCGCCCGAGGGCTATGCCGAAACCCCGCGGATCGAGGACGCCGACCTCGTCGTGCTGAACACCTGCCACATCCGCGAGCGGGCCGCCGAGAAGATCTATTCGGAACTGGGCAAGATCCGCGAGATGAAGGAGGCCTCGGGGCGCCGGGTGACGCTCGCGGTCGCGGGTTGCGTGGCCCAGGCCGAAGGGGCCGAGATCATCCGCCGCCAGAAAGCCGTCGACCTCGTGGTCGGTCCGCAGAGCTATCACCGCCTGCCCGCGCTCGTGCGGCGGGCCAGGCACGCCCCTGCGGCTTTCGGATCGCCCGCCGTGGTGGACACCGATTTTCCGGTCGAGAGCAAGTTCGATCATCTCGTGGCCCCGAGCGCCGCGATGACGCGCCGACGTGGCGTATCGGCTTTCGTCACCGTACAGGAAGGCTGCGACAAGTTCTGCACCTTCTGCGTGGTGCCCTACACGCGGGGAGTCGAGACCTCCCGCCCACCCGAAGCCGTCTCGGCCGAGGTCGAGACGCTGCTCGGGGCCGGCGTGCGTGAGGTGACGCTGCTGGGCCAGAACGTCAACGCCTACCACGGCATCGATGGCGCGGGCGCGACCTGGTCCCTGGCGCGACTGGCCCGCCATCTCGCCGGCTTGCCGGGGCTCGCGCGCATCCGTTACATGACGAGCCACCCCAACGACATGGACGAGGCCCTGATCGCGGCCCATGCGGACATTCCAGCCCTGATGCCGTTCCTCCACCTGCCGGTCCAATCGGGGTCGGACCGCATCCTGCAGGCGATGAACCGCAAGCATTCTGTCGCTCGTTACCTCGACCTCGTGGAACGGGTCAGACGCGCACGGCCCGACATCGCGTTGTCGTCGGATTTCATCGTCGGCTTCCCGGGCGAGACCGAGGCCGACTTCCGGGACACGGTGGCCCTCGTCGAGGGCGTCGGCTTCGCCTCCAGCTTCGCGTTCAGATATTCGCCGCGGCCCGGCACGCCGGGCGCCGACCTCCCCGGGCAGGTGGACGACGACGCAATGCGCGATCGCCTGCATCGCCTCCAGGCCCTGCTCGAAGAGCAGCGGCAGGCTTTCAACCGCGCCACGGTCGGCCGCAGGCTCGACGTTCTGTTCGACAAGCCGGGCCGGCATGCGGGGCAGATCGGCGGCCGCACGCCCCACCTCCAGGCCATACACGTCGAGGGACCCGACAGCCTGATCGGCACGCATGGGCCGGTCGACGTCCTCGCGGTCGGCCCGAACTCGCTCGGCGGCCGGCTTGCCCCGGACGGCCACAGGGCCGACATGCGGACGCCCGTCCGCGAGACCCCCGTCGCGGAGCGGCTCGCCTCATGAAGTCGCCTGACCGAAACCCCAGCCTGCGACGCTCGATCCGCGACGGGGTGCCGCCGGTCGAGAGCCTGGCGCGCCTGGCCGAGGGTGCCGAGGGCTTCCGCGTCAACGGTGCCGGTGCGGAACGCAGCGAGGTGACGCTGACGTTCAGCGACAATCGGCTGACCTCCCTGGTTCTGGGCCAATACGATCAGAACATCGCCAAGCTTGAGCGACGGCTCAATGTCGTGGCCAATGCCAATGGCAACCACATCGTGGTCAAGGGCGCGCCCGAAGCCTGCGACCACGCGCGCCGCGTGCTGGAATCGCTCTACGACCGGGTCGCGCGCGGCGAGCCGATTGCTCTCGGCGATGTCGACGGCGCCATCGAGGAAGGGGCTCTGCAGGCTTCGCTGTTCCCCAAGGAAGCCGTCAACGAACGTCTCGTCTTCGACGAGATCCGCACGCGCAAGCGGGGTGCCGTGAAGGCCCGCACGGTCGCCCAGGACCTCTACCTGCGGGCGCTGAAGAAGTACGAGCTGGTCTTCGCCGAAGGTCCGGCCGGCACCGGCAAGACCTGGCTCGCGGTCGGTCATGCGGTGTCGCTGCTCGAGCGCGGTGCGGTGGAGCGCTTGATCCTGTCGCGCCCCGCCGTCGAAGCCGGCGAGCGGCTCGGGTTCCTGCCCGGTGACATGCGCGAGAAGATCGACCCCTACCTGCGGCCGATCTACGACGCGCTGAACGAGTTCATGGACGCCCGCACGGTCGAGCGGAGCATGCAGACCGGCATCATCGAGGTGGCGCCGCTGGCCTTCATGCGCGGCCGGACCTTGACCAATGCCGTGGTGTTGCTCGACGAGGCGCAGAACACCACCACGATGCAGATGAAGATGATGTTGACGAGGCTCGGCGAGGGCTCGCGCATGATCATCAACGGCGATCCGAGCCAGACCGACCTGCCGCCGGGGCAGAAGTCGGGTCTCAGGGAGGCCGTGTCGCTGCTCTCCGACATCGAAGGTGTCGGACATGTCGTGTTCCGCGAGGGCGACGTCGTGCGCCACGACCTCGTGCGCCGCATCGTGGCGGCCTATGACCGGGCCGGGCGGCAGGCCTGACGCATGTCTGGATCGCTTTGCATCGGAACCTGCTCGAGTCACCGGACGAGTGACCCTGCCCGACGAAGCGGCATCCCCTTTTCGGACAGGCTCTGGGAGGCCCAGAAACCGAACCGATGAGCGCGACCGTCGAACTCACGATCGAGGATCCGTCCTGGACGGCCTTGGGCGACCTGCAATGCCTGGTCGAGCGAGCCGTTGCCGCAGCCCTGGCCGAGGCTGGCGTGACGCCTGAGGAGGGCACGGAACTATCCTGCCTCCTGTGCGGCGACCCCGGGATGCGGGCACTGAACCTGCAGTGGCGCGGTACCGACAGATCCACCAACGTACTATCGTTTCCGGCCGCCGGCCCTGGCGCCGAGCGCATGCTCGGCGATATCGTCCTGGCCTACGGCACCGTGTCGGGTGAGGCGCTGGCCGAGAGCAAGGCTATGCGGGACCACTTTGCGCATCTCGTCGTCCATGGCACGCTCCACCTTGTCGGGCTGGACCACGCGACCGATGCCGACGCCGAGATCATGGAGGCACTGGAAAGCCGCGCCATGGCGCGGCTTGGCCTGGCCGACCCCTACGCGGGTTCGCTCCCGGCACCGGGTTCCGTGCCGGAGCGCGGTGCGATGCCGGTCGGGGAAGCGCCATGAGGGAGGCCGAGCGCGAGGTCGCCGCAAGGCGCGTCAAGGCGTCGAATGCCGCGAGGGCTCCGGCGAGTCAGGGCTCGAGCCTCTTCGACCGGCTGCGCTCGCTGTTCGGGCTCGGCGCATCCTCGATCCGCGACGACATCGAGGACGCTTTGGAGGATACCGGCGCCGATGCCGTATTCTCGGTTCAGGAGCGCGCCATGATGCGCAACGTGCTCGGGCTTCACGAGGTCAGGGTCGAGGACATCATGGTGCCGCGCGCCGACATCATCGCGGTCGGATCCCAGATGACGCTGGGCGAGGTTCTGGGCGTGTTCCGCGCGGCCGGCCACTCGCGCCTGCCGGTGCATGGCGATACGCTCGACGATCCGCGCGGCATGATCCACATCCGCGACTTCGTCGAGATCCTGGCCGGCGGAGCGCCAGCGCCCGACGACGGGCCCCGACCACAGGACCTGGCCTTGTCCACCCCGGTCGACGCTGCCGACGTGACCCGGCCCGTGTTGTTCGTGCCGCCGTCCATGCCGGCGCTCGACCTGCTCGTCAAGATGCAGGCGTTGCGGACCCACATGGCCCTGGTGATCGACGAATACGGCGGCACCGACGGGCTCGTGTCGATCGAGGACATCGTCGAGATGATCGTGGGCGACATCGAGGACGAGCACGACGAGGATGAGGCGCCGCTCATCGCGCCGGGTTCGGAGGGCAGCTTCGTGGCGGACGGTCGCGCCGCCCTCGACGATGTGTCGGCGATGGTCGGAGTCGACCTGACGGCCGGCGACGATGCCGAGGAGATCGATACGCTTGGCGGGCTCGTGACCTCGCTCTGCGGGCGCTTGCCGCTGCGCGGTGAGGTGGTGACGGGCCATGAGGACTTCGACTTCGAAATCCTGGACGCCGATCCACGACGCGTGAAGCGCATCCGCATCCGCCCGACCGCCGGCACGCAGCGTGCTCCCGACGGCGAGGCGGCGGCTCCGTCCGAAGCTGTCGACGTGCCGGCGGCGGCACCGCCGAGGTAGAACT
>CAXUCF010000022.1:0-11359 GCA_964249275.1 uncultured Lichenihabitans sp. | reverse complement strand
GCCGGTCACCGGCACCGCGGCCATCGACGCCGCGCGGACCGGTTCCGGTTCCGGTTGACGCATGGGCCTCATGACGACCCGCATCGCCGAACTCGCCCGGTCCGACGGCCGGGCTGCCGCGCTGCCTTTGAGCCACCGCGTCGTTCTGGCGACTGGGTGGCGACGCCGCGCGATCGCTTTCGTGGCGGGAGCTTGCGGAGCCCTGGCCATGGCGCCGGTCGGGTTCTTTCCGGCCATGGCGGTGTCGCTCTCAGTCGCGGTCTGGCTGATCGACGGCGCCGAACGCTCGACCACGGGCCGGAATGGGATCCGGCGCCACGTCTGGCCGTCGGTCCGCTCGGCCTGGGGCGCGGGCTGGTGGTGGGGTTTCGGCTATTTCGTGGCCGGCCTCTACTGGATCGGCGCGGCCTTCCTGGTCGAGCCCGACAAGTTCGCCTGGGCTTTGCCCTTGGGCGTGCTCGGCCTGCCGGCGCTGGCCGCGATCTACATGGGTTTCGCCTTCGCGGCCGCCCGTGCCGCCTGGATGCCGGGCGGAGGCCGCCTCCTCGTCCTGGCGCTGGCGCTCGCCACGACCGAATGGCTGCGCGGCATCCTGTTCACCGGATTTCCCTGGAACGACCTCGGCATGGCACTCGGCACCAACCTGGTGCTTGCCCAGTCGGCCAGCATCGTCGGGATGCACGGCCTGACGGCGCTCGCCGTTCTGATCTTCGCGGCCCCCGCCACCTTGGCTGACCGGCGTGACGCCGACCTCGATGGGCGCCGTGGACGCCCTGCTTTGATGCCGGTTCTCCTCGCGTGTCTTGCTCTCGTCGGCATCGCCGGATTCGGCGCGGCGCGCCTGGCTTCGGGAGGCGTCGGGCCCGTGCCGGGCGTGAAGCTGCGCATCATGCAACCGGACGTCTTTGGCGACGGCGAGTTCACCTATGAAAACAAGGATGCGTTACTCAAGAAGTATCTGGCCCTGTCCGACCAGGCGACCTCGCCCGACAGGGCCGGACTTGCCGACGTCACTCACCTGATCTGGCCCGAGAGCCCGTTTCCCTTCATCCTGTCGCGTGATCCCGATGCACTCGCGGCCATTGCGGCCGCGCTGCCAAGGGACGGGATCCTGATCACGGGCGCGGCCCGCCTCGATGGCAGGCCCGGTTCGGCGTCCGATCCGCCGCGCTATTACAATTCCATCCAGGTGATCGGCAAGGACGGCGTGGTCGGCGACACCTACGACAAGGTGCACCTTGTGCCGTTTGGCGAGTACACGCCTTTCGCGTCGCTGATGGACCGCTTGGGGATCTCGCAATTCGTTCCGATCCCGGGCGGCTTCTCGTTCGGGCTTCGTCATCGGTTGCTGCATGTGCAGGGCTTGCCGCCGATCGTCCCGGCGGTCTGCTACGAAGCGATCTTTTCCGGCGATGTCGTCCCGCAAACGTCGGCGGAGCTCCAGCAGGGCGCCATTCTCAACGTGTCGGACGATGGCTGGTTCGGCCGCACGGCAGGCCCCTACCAGCATCTGGCTCAGGCCCGGCTGCGCGCCATCGAACAAGGTTTGCCACTGATCAGGGCCGCCAACACGGGTATATCGGCGATCATAGATCCGTACGGCCGTATCCTGGAGCAGTTGCCGCTCGGCCAAGCGGGCGTTGTAGATGGATTTTTACCTAAAAACATTGCGCCGACAGTTTTTGCTAAGCTCAACGGGGCTATTCCACCTGTGGTCGCATGTCTGCTGTTGACCACCATTTTCCTGGTGCGATACGGGATCCACCGGCGTCGCGAACGGATGGCGTGAACGACAGATGGACAGCCAGACCTGTTCATCGGCCGATGCGGCCCCTGCGGCCGTGGTTGTTCTCGATCGAATGGTGGTCTTTTTGTCCGGAGCTGAAACGTTGAAGAAGAGCCCCAACCCCATCGACAAGCATGTGGGAAGCCGCGTCCGCATGCGCCGCGTCCTGATCGGGATGAGCCAGGAACGGCTCGGCGGTGCTCTGGGACTGACGTTCCAGCAAGTGCAGAAATACGAGAAGGGGACCAACCGCATCGGCGCCAGCCGTCTCCAGCAAATTGCGGGCGTGCTCAACGTGCCGCCGGCCTTCTTCTTCGAGGATATGCCGGCCACGGACGGCGCCGGCGAATCGAGTTTCGCCGAGGAAGGGGCCGGGTTCGTCGTGGACTTCCTGTCGACGTCCGAGGGACTGTTGCTCAACAAGGCCTTCGTGCGGATCAAGGAGGCGCGGGTCCGCAAGAAGATCATCGATCTCGTGACCGCTCTGGCGCAGGACGACGCTGCTGCGCCTCCGTCGCTGGGCGGTGGACCGGCCAAGAGCGGGGACGACCGAACGGCGTCTTGAACGATCCCTCCGACAATGGCCGTCGCAGGCGGTAGCGGCTTGTCCGGGGAGCTCCGGAGCACGGTCGTAGCGGCGTTGGCTCGCCGGCGCGCGAGCGTCCCGGCTTCCGCACGCGCGACGCCGCCGTTCTGTTTACCGAACGAAACCGAGCATATCGCTTGACGAAACGAACGGCCCCCGCGTAAGACGCCCGCGGCGAAGCTTTGCGAGCCCCTGACGGAGCCGCGGCTGAGAGCGGGCTCGCCATCGGCTCGCTCAATTGGAGGCGCGGCGTGATTCGGCCGAATTATCTTTTTACGAGCGAGTCCGTATCGGAAGGCCATCCCGACAAAGTCTGCGACCGCATCTCCGATGAGGTCGTCGACCTGTTCTTCCGGGAAGGCGCCACGGCGGGGCTCGATCCCTACCAGATCCGGGTTGCCTGCGAGACGCTGGCCACCACCAATCGCGTTGTGATCGCGGGTGAAGTCCGCGGTCCCACCATCGATCCCAAGGCGATCGAGGCGGCTGCGCGCGGCGCCATCAGGGACATCGGCTACGAGCAGGACGGCTTCCATTGGGAGACCGCGCAGGTCGAGATCCTGCTGCATGCTCAGTCGGCCGACATCGCGGCGGGGGTCGACCAGGCCGGCAACAAGGAAGAGGGCGCGGGCGACCAGGGCATCATGTTCGGCTATGCCTGCAAGGAGACGCCGGAACTGATGCCGGCGCCGATCTACTACGCGCACCGCATCCTCCACAACCTGTCGGACGCGCGGCGCGCGGGCCAGGAAGGCGGCCTCGGTCCCGACGCCAAGAGCCAGGTGACGGTCCGCTACGAGGACGGCAAGCCCGTCAGGGCCACCCAGATCGTGGTGTCGCACCAGCACACGGACGAGACGCTCAGTTCCGACGACATCCGCGTCATGATCGAGCCTTATGTGGCGCGCGCGCTACCTGATGGCTGGATCGACCACGACACCGTCTGGCACGTCAACCCGACCGGCAAGTTCTTCATCGGGGGTCCGGACGGCGACTGCGGCCTGACGGGCCGCAAGATCATCGTCGACACCTATGGCGGGGCTGCGCCCCATGGCGGCGGCGCTTTCTCCGGCAAGGATCCCACCAAGGTCGACCGCTCGGCCGCTTACGCGGCCCGCTACCTCGCCAAGAACGTGGTCTCGGCGGGCCTCGCGGACCGCTGCACGATCCAGCTCAGCTACGCGATCGGTGTGGCCGATCCACTGTCGATCTACGCCGACCTGCATGACACTGGCGAGGTCGACCCCGACAAGCTCGAGCAGGTGCTGACGCAGGTGATGCGGTTGTCGCCGCGCGGCATTCGCGAGCACCTGAAGCTCAACCGCCCGATCTACGCCCGGACCTCGGCCTACGGCCATTTCGGCCGCCAGCCGGAGGGGGACGGCGGCTTCTCGTGGGAAGCTACCGATCTGGCCGAGACCCTGCGTGGCCATTTCGCCTGACGGCGATGCGACGGAGCCCGACGGGGCTCCGCCCGGCACCGTCACCGAGACTTGGGTTCCGCGGCGCTCGGGCGTCCTGCACGGGCGACGCGCCGGGCGGCCGCTGCGCCGGGAGCAACGGGCCCGCATGGTGCGCGACCTGCCGGGGCTTCAGATCGATCTCGCGGCGCTCGCCGACCCGGGCTCGCTGTTCGCGACGCCCCCCTCGGGGCTGCGGCTGGAGATCGGTTTCGGGGGCGGGGAGCATCTCGCCCGGGAGGCCGAACGCTGTCCCGCCATCGGGTTCATCGGTTGCGAGCCTTTCGTGAATGGCGTCGCCAAGATGGTCGAACAGGTCGAGGCTCTGCATCTCGCCAACGTCAGGCTTCACGCTGGCGATGCCGGCGCGGTGCTGGACCGGCTGCCACCGGCGTGCCTCGACGGCGTCGACCTTTTCTATCCCGATCCCTGGCCCAAGCGTCGCCAGCGCAAGCGCCGTTTCCTGTCCGACGGAACCCTCGACCGGCTCGCTCGCGTGCTGCGCGCCGGCGCCCGCTTTCGTTTCGCCACCGATATCGACGACTATTCCGGCTGGGTGTTGGCCCGCATCCTGCGGTCGCGGCACTTCACCTGGGAGGCGCGTGCCGCCCGCGATTGGTGCCGGCCCTGGGAGGGCTGGCCGTCGACCCGCTATGAAGCCAAGGCGCTCCGCGAGGGGCGACGGCCCGTGTACCTGACGTTCACGAGGTGCTGAGGGCCGGCGGCACTGATCGAGTTCGGCGCGTTGGCGCCCCAGCCGGCGCCGAACGTCACCCTCCCGAGCGAGCGCGGGAAGACGCGCCAGCGCGATCGGCCGAGCAGGCGATCATGGTCGATTGCGGCATGAGATGCGTCGTCGTCATGCTCCCGTCCGCTGGCGCCGTTCGTTCCGAACTCATTTCTCGCGAAAGAAGATCATCCCGCCGTGGTGCAGTTCGTCGCGACCGATGAAGGTTCCATCGGCTGTGAAGCCGGTGTCGTCCCAGTACTCGATATGGCTACCGCGAACCTCGTAGCGGCCCTGGTAAGCGCTCGTGCGGCTGCCGCGCGCTTCGTCGTAGCGCCGTTGCGCAGGAGTTCCTGGCGGATGAGACCGTCGCCGGTGACCGACATGCCCGCGTAAGGATGGTCGGCCAAGCTGCTCTCCTTGTTGTGCTGGACCGCGATCCGAGGCGAAGGGGCCGGCGCATCAGCGGCTCAGGTTTCCTCAACGGCGACGGCCTGGTTCCAAAGATCCAACGGACCGAGGCGGTCGGCGCTCATCGCGGCCAGCATCCAGCCGGGATATTCGGGCGGCAGGGCGCTGACGTCGTCGAGGCGCCCGATCTCCTCACCGCTGAGTGCGAAGTCGATGGCCAACAGGTTGTCCTCAAGCTGGTCGAGGCGCTTGGCACCGACGATGACGGCCGTGACGACGTCCTTGGACAACAGCCAGGCGAGCGCGACGCGTGCGGGGGTGCAATTATGGGCAGCCGCAATGGGTTTCAGAACGTCCAGTACCTTCCAGGCGCGTTCCTTGTCGACGACTGGAAAGTCGAAGCTCGAGCGGCGGGAACCCTCGGGCGCCTGGTTCTCGCGACTGAACCGCCCTGACAAGAGCCCGCCGGCGAGCGGGCTCCAGACAAGGAGGCCCATCCGCTCAGCCTTCAGAAAGGGAACCAGTTCGCGCTCAAGATCGCGGCCCGCAAGCGAGTAATAGGCTTGTAAGGAACTGAACCGTCCGTAGTTCCTGCGCTCGGATAGGCCAAGCGCGGTGGCGATCCTCCAGGCCTGCCAGTTCGAGCAACCGACGTAGCGCACCTTGCCCTGACGGACGAGGTCGTCGAGCGCACGCAGGGTCTCGTCCAGCGGCGTGACGGTGTCGTTCTGATGGATCTGATAAAGATCGATGTAGTCGGTCTGTAGCCGCTTGAGACTGGCCTCGACCGCGTCCATGATGTGACCGCGCGACGCGCCGACGTCGTTGCGGCCCTGTCCCGTTCGCATGTAGACCTTGGCGGCGAGAACGATGTCTTTGCGGGCGACGTTCAGATTCTTGAACGACTGCCCGAGCGTCGTCTCGCTTTCGCCATTGGAATACACGTCGGCGGTGTCGAAGAAATTGACTCCGGCACCTATGCTCGCCTTCATGAGCGAATCGGCGCCGGCTTGGTCGACGTTGCCGATGTGCTTGTAGACGCCTACGCCGCTGCTAAAGGTCATCGTTCCAAGGCAGAGGCGGGAGACCAGCAGCCCCGTGTCGCCCAAGGTTTTGTATTGCATGATCGTGTCCTGCCTGAGACGAGGCGGCTCTACGCCGTCTGTTTTGGGAAATCGGCACTCAGCGTCAGCTCCGCCCAAGCATCGAAGTTGGTGCGCAGGGCGTCGAGCCGGTTGCGCGCGATGTTGAGCGCCGAAGCGCCGAGCAACAGGCGAAGCGGCGGCTCTTTCGCCTCGACCGCCTCGATGATCGCCTTGGCGGCCCGCACCGGATCGCCGGGCTGCGCGCCCGAGCTAGCGCGCGTTGCCTCGCGGCGCTTGCCAGCCGTCTCGGCGTAGTCGGCCATCACCGTCGGCGATTCGACCATCGACCGGCCCGCCCAATCGGTCCGGAAGGCACCGGGCTCGACGATCAGGACCTTGATTCCGAGCGGCGCCACCTCCAGCGCGAGCGACTCGGAGAGCGCCTCCACGGCAAATTTGGTGGCGTGGTAATAGCCAGTGGCGGCGAATGCCACGAGCCCACCCAGCGAGGACAGGTTGACAATATGCCCGCTCCGGCGCCCCCGCATGCCCGGCAGCACACGCTTGGTCACGGCGAGCAGACCGAACACGTTGGTCTCGAACTGCGCGCGGACGCCTTCGTCCTCACCCTCTTCGATCGCGGCGAGGTAGCCATAACCCGCGTTGTTGACCAGGACGTCGACGTGGCCGAAATGCGCCTGCGCATCGGCGACCGCCCGCGCGATCGACGTATTTTCGGTTACGTCGAGCTGTAGCGTCAGGACCCGCTCGCCATGCTCGGAGGCGAGATCGGCCAACCCCTCAGGCCGACGGGCCGTCAGCACGGCGCGCCAGCCACGCGCGAGGACGGCCTGAGCCAGGGCCCTGCCGAGGCCGGAGGAGCTGCCCGTGATGAACCAGATAGGAGTGCCGTCGGTCATCGATAGGTCCTTGTGCCGTGTGGGGAAGCAGCGTCCCTGCCGTCGAAGGGAAGAGTCGTGCGTTCACTTCGAGCAAGGGCATAACGGCCGCGCGCTTGCGCGGCATCGAGGGATGCTGCCAGCCGTTTGCACGATCCTGCCAGATAGCTAGCATGAGGTCTCGTCCGGGCACGGCGCTGCGGGCTACAGGGCGGGAAGAACACGATGCAACGGCCTATAGACGACATCTGCGACGCGATCGCTCGTCATTGCCGCCCCGGACGGCAAGCGACCACGATCGCCGGCCTGACCCTGTTTCACACGCGAGAGCCGAACAGGCCGGTCAATACCATCTACCGCCCGACGCTCTGTATCGTGGCCCAGGGGCGCAAACAGGTTATGCTCGGCGAGCGGATCTTCGAATACGACGCCAGCAAGTATCTGGTGGTGACCGTGGACCTGCCCGTCAGCGGCTGCATCGTCGAGGCCAGTCCGGAAAAGCCGTATCTTGGCCTCTCGTTCGACCTCAACCGGGCGCGGCTCGCGGATCTTCTGCTCAGTCTGCCGCCCGCATCTTCGCCTCAAGCGCACAGCTCCGCCGGCATGGCGGTGAGCGCGTTGCAGGGTGAGCTTCTGGATCCTCTCGCCCGCCTATTGAGGCTGCTCGACCATCCTGAAGACATCGCCATCATGGCGCCGCTTGTTGAGCGGGAAATCTGCTACCGGCTATTGCAAGGGGAGCAGGGCAGACTACTCCGCCAAGTAGCGACCGCCGCCAGCCACCTGTCCCAGATCGCCCGGGCTATTGACTGGATCAGAGAGAATTACGCCGAGCAGACCAGCATCGAAGAACTTGCGGCGCAGGCGGGCATGAGCGTCACCTCATTCCACCGTCATTTCAAAGCGATCACCACGATGAGCCCACTTCAATACAGGACGCAGTTCAGATTGCAGGAGGCTCGGCGTCTTTTGCTCATCGATGAGCAAAGGGCAGGCGTGATCGCGTTCAACGTCGGCTACGACAATCCGTCCCAGTTCAGTCGCGAGTACCGACGCATGTTCGGGCTGCCGCCGGCGGCCGATGCCGCGCGCTTGCGGCGAGCAGAGGCGCGCTCGGCGTGATCAGAGAGGATGAAGATAGCTTCGGGTGACGCGATTCGCTCCTGGCCATCATAGTCATGGTGTCAATACACCAGTGTGCCATTGCATGCTTTATGGATCGCCTTGCCAACTGGACAAACGCCAGATCCGTATGATGATCGGTAGGCTTGGCATCATGGCTCCGTGAATATCTACGTGGAACGGTGAGACGCCTCACTCGCTCCTGATCGACAACGGACTTCTCTCGGCTCGGGTGAATCAGGCTCCTGACGTTCAGGGTTCCACGTTCGGAGAGCCTTGCCGACGAGCCTGCGAGGCCGAGTCAACCGTTGGCGGAGGACGTCATAAACCTGTGTAGCCCAGGTCCGTGGTGTTTCAACCACGCCTCGGCCGCGTCCATCTCGGGTGCGAGGCTCCGCGTCAACGACCAGAACGCGTCCGAATGGTCGAGGTGGACGAGATGCGCGACCTCGTGGGCCGCTAGGTAGTCGAGCACGAGGGGTGGCGCCAGGATCAGCCGCCAGGAGAAGTTCAACGTGCCGCGCGACGAGCAGGAGCCCCAGCGGCTGCGCGTGTCGCGCAGGGTGAGGCGGCCAACGCGCTTGCCGGCCGCGGCCGCGTGCCGCCGGACCGCGGTCTCGAGGTCGCGACGCGCCTCGTCGAGCAGGAAGCCGTGGCCCGCGCCGGCCGGATCTGCCGCGCGCGATGCTACCCGCAGCACCGGTGAACCGTCGGCGGCGGTGCCCGGCTGCACGCGCCGCAGGACGGTGCGGTCGAGCACGATCAGGTGTTGGACACCGCGGAGCGGCAGCAGCGTGCCGGGCAGCAGGGCAATGCGGCCCGGCAGCGCGCCGAGCCGCGTGCCGATCCATTCGGCATGCCGCTCGGCAAAGGCCAGCGCAGTCTTCAGCGAGGCCCGCGGCGGCATGGTCAGCACGGCTTCGTGGTTGGCGGCCTTCACCCTCAGGGTGAAGCGCCGGGCCGTGGCCACGCGCTTCAAGGTCACGCGATGCGTCACGCCGTCGTGGATCACTTCGAGGGCCGGCCGGGTCGAACCGTCGAGGGCGAGTGCACGGGGCGTCGATGGCATAGGTCGAGCTTAAGTCGATCTCGGCAAGACGTCCACAGTGCCCGCCCACCTTCGAGCCCGAGTCACGCCGCGGCGGCCTGCTCCACGGTCTCGACATGCCGGGTGAAATCGACGATGCGCGGCACGATCTCGCTACGGTAGCGCGACCCGTTGAACACGCCGTAATGGCCGACGCCGGGCTGCAGGTAGTGGCGCTTGAGATCATCGGGCAGATTGCGGCAGAGCGTATGGGCGGCATTGGTCTGGCCGACGCCCGAGATGTCGTCGCGCTCGCCTTCCACCGTCATGAGCCCGGTGCGGCGGATGTCGCCGAGATCGATCCGTTCTCCGTCGTATACGAACTCGCCCTTGGGCAGCGATTGCCGCACGAACACTTGCTCGATGGTCTGCATGTAGTATTCGGCCGTCAGGTCCATGACGGCCAAGTATTCGTCATAGAACTCGCGATGCTTCTCGGCAGGTTCCCCGTCGCCCGACACGAGGTGGTGAAACATGTCGGTGTGGGCCTGGACATGCCGGTTCATGTTCATGGCCATGAAGCCCGAGAGTTGCAGGTAGCCCGGATAAACCTGGCGCCCCATGCCCGGATAGGGGAACGGCACCGTCTCCAGGCAGTTCCGGCGGAACCACTCGGTGCCGCGCTGCTCGGCCAACTGGTTCACGGCCGTGGGGCTGCAGCGCGTATCGATGGGTCCGCCCATCAGCGTCATCGACGCCGGATGCCGGGCGTCGCCGGCCGCCTCCATGTGGGCGATCGCGACGATGAGCGGGACGGCCGGCTGACAGACACCCAGCGTATGGACCGGAAGGCCGTCCTGACCCAGGAAGCGCATCATACGGATCAGATGGTCGACGTAGTCGTCGAGATCGAACTTACCCAGCGCCACCGGCACCATGCGGGCATCGTTCCAGTCGGTGATGAAGACGTCGAAATGCGGCAGCAGGGCTTCCACCGTGCCGCGCAGCAGCGTGGCGTAATGGCCCGACATGGGCGCCACGACCAGCATCCTGGATCTCGGGGCCTGGCCCGTATCGTCGTGCTTGACGAAGTGGAGCAGTTTGCAGAACGGGCGCTCCCACACGACGGTTTCGGTGACATGCAGGTCAATGCCGTCGACCGTGGTGTGGTCCAGTCCGAACACAGGCTTGCCGTAGCGGCGCGTCATGCGCTCGAAGAGTTCGGCCGAGGCCGCCGCATTGCGGCCGAGCGGGGTGTAGCTCCAGGGGTTGAGAGGGTTCTTGAAGAAGAGCCGCGTCGCGTCCGACATGGCGCGCGCCGGCGCGAGGGCGAGATGCGTCATCTCGAAGACGGGATAGGAGATCTTCATCGGCCCTGCTTGTACACCTTGAGTGAACCTCGTCGAGGCAGTTGGTCCGCGACGCAGGTCAGCCTTGTGCACGCGTGACATAAGCCCTGGGGCCAAGCGCGACAACGGCTTCCACGCTCTTCGGATGGAATCGGGATGGAGCGATGGATCACTCACCCATCTGCAGCAGCGTCCCGGCCACGCGGGACTGGCGCACGAACCACAGGAACGTCAGCGTGCTCGCGGCGAACAGCACGGCATTGATGAGGAGCGCGTGCACCATCAGGTCGGCCCGGAAGGCGTGGTCGTTCAGCGCCGCCCGCAGCCCCTCGAACACGTAGGTGGGCGGCAGCGCCCAGGACACGGCCTGCAACCAAGCCGGCAGCACGCCGACCGGATAGTAGACGCAACAGAGCGGCAGCAGCAGGAACATGAAGCTCCAGGCCAGCTCCTCGGCCCCGAGCCCATTGCGCAGCAGCAAGCCCGAGACCAGGAGGCCGATGCTCCAGCTCGTGAGCACGAGATTGGCGAAGAAAGCCCCCAGCGCGAGCCCGAGCGCCCAGAGATTGAAGCCGAAGAACCACACCGCGAGCCCCGTCACCGGCACGACCCCGATGGCGAGCCGCACCAGGCTCATGACGATCAGCGACGCCACGAACTCAAGCGGGCGCAGCGGGCTCATGAACAGGTTGCCGACGTTGCGCGAATGCATCTCCTCCAGAAACGACAGGGAGAAGCCGAGTTGACCGCGGAACAGCACGTCCCACAGCATCACGGCGCCGATCAGCGTCCCGGCCCCGACCGCGAGCCGGCCCGTGGTGCCGCCGGCCGCCGCGACGCTGCCGACGAAGCGCTGGATGAAGCCCCAGGTGAAGAGCTGAACGTTCGGCCAGTAGAGAAGGTCGAG
>CAXUCF010000021.1:15291-28795 GCA_964249275.1 uncultured Lichenihabitans sp. | reverse complement strand
GGCCAAGGCCGCGATGAGGCCCGACAGCATGTAGACCAGCAGTTTGACGCGCGCCGTCTTGACCCCGCTCAGGCGGGCCGCCTGCTCGTTGCCGCCCGTCGCATAGACATGCCGCCCGAAGCGGGTCTTGCGCATCAGGGTCGAGAACACGACCGTCATCACCAGCATGATCGCGACCGGGACCGGCACGAGACCGACGTAGCCCTGCCCGATTGCGGCGAAGGCGTCGGGCGTGTCCGGGGTCAGCGGCACCCCGTGGGTGACGATGTACATGAGTCCGCGTCCGATGCTGAGCGATCCCAGTGTCGCGATGAAGGGCGGCAGCCGGATCGCGGTGATCATGACGCCGTTGAACAGGCCGAACAGCAGACCGGTGAGAAGACCGAAGAGGATGCAGACGAGGGCGGGGAAGCCGGATTGAAAGCCGAGCGCCGTCATCAACGAGGCGAGGCCCATCACGGAGCCGACCGAGAGGTCGATGCCCCCCGTGATGATCACCATGACCATGCCGATCGACATGATGGCGATGAGCGAGAAGGAGCGGAACACCCCCATCAGATTGTCCGTGGTCATGAAATAGGGCGTCGAGAAGCTGATGAGCGCCACCACCACGAGCAGGGCCGTGAGCACGTTCAGTTCACGAACCTGCAAGAGGGCGCTCCAGCGGGTGCCGAAGCCCGTCGGAGCGGCGGGAACCACGGATGCGCGGCTATCGATCACGGTTGGCTCCTCCCTGGCCGCCACCTCGGGGTGGCGTGCCGCTCGCACGGTCAGGTCTGAGGTGAGGTCCCGGGCAGGTCGAGGCCGGTCATCTGCGCGATCAGCCGAGCGACCGACGCGTCGTCGTCCCGCCCCATGCCGGCTGCCGAAGTCATCAGAAACATCTGCAGCGCGTTCGCCGCGAGCGGTGTCGGAAATCGCTCGGTCCGGCCCATGTCGGCCACGATCCCGAGGTCCTTGGTGAAGATGTCGACCGCGCTGGCGGGTCTGTAGTCCCCCGCCAGGACGTGCGGGATGCGGTTCTCGAACATCCAGGAATTGCCGGCCGAGGCGGTGATGACCTCGAACACCTTCGCGAGGTCGAGGCCCAACCGCTTGGCGAAGGTGATGGCCTCGCAGGCCGCCGCGATGTGGACACCGGCCAGAAGCTGGTTGACCATCTTGAAGGACGCACCGATGCCCGGTTCGTCGCCCAGTCGATGCACCGTGTTGGCGATCGCCTTGAGAACCACCTCGGCGCCCGCAAAAGTCTCCGGTGTTCCCGACGCCATGACGGTGAGCTCTCCGCCGGCTGCGCGTGCTGCCCCGCCGCTCATCGGGGCGTCGAGGTAGAGGACACCGGCCTCTCCGCAGCGCCCGGCCAGCCGGCGCGCGTCCTGCGGTGCCATCGTGGCCGAGGACACGACCACGCCGCCGCGGCGCATCGAGGCGACCGCGCCTGCGCCATCGCCATGGCCGAAGAGTACCGTTTCGGTCTGAGCCGCATTGACCACGACGATGACGACCGCGTCCGCGTCACGTGCGGCGTCCCCGGGATCGCTGGCCGGGCGTCCCCCTGCCGCGACGAACTTGTCGAGGGCCGCACGATCCGGATCGAAGCCGCTGACGGGAAGGGCGGCCCGCAGGAGCGATACCCCGATCCCGAGGCCCATCGATCCAAGGCCGATGACCGCTACATTGCGTGGCTCGGGCACCGATACCCTCCCATGACGGCTCTTTCGGCCGTCGTGCGCCCAATCGAGCACAGGATGGGAGCGCTGTCATCAACAAAATGACAGCGCTGTCATCGCGACAAGCACATCACGGCCCGGAGCGCCGGCTTCGAGAAAAGGGAGCGCGGCTTGACCGGGCATCGAATAACGTCGAAGCGTCGGGCCCGTCGAAGGAGAGCCGCCGAGCGGTGATCCGGCAGACCCGAGGAGGCAGAGCCGTCGCATGGAGGCCGACCGGACGAAGAAGCGCTCCGTCGCAGCTCGGCATCCGGCCGTGACCCTGGCCGATGTCGCCAGGCTGGCCAAGGTCAGCGAGATCACGGTGTCCCGGATCATGCGGGACATCGGCCCTATCGCCGACGGCACGCGTCAGCGCGTCCTGGCCGCCGTGGCCGAGACCGGCTACGTCCCGAACCGGGTCGCCGGCACTCTGGCTTCCGCGACGTCGAACCTGATCGGCGTGATCATCCCTTCGCTGTCCAACATCGTCTTCGCGGACGTGCTGCGCGGGATCGACGCCGGGCTGGAACCTTCGGGGTTTCGGCCGGTCATCGGCATCACGAACTACGATCCCACCGTGGAAGAGAAGCTGATCGGCTCACTTCTGGCCTGGAAGCCGGCCGCCATGATCATCGTGGGCTTCGACCATACCGCGATCACGCAGCGTCGGCTCGCACAGAGCGGCATTCGCGTCGCCGAACTGATGGACATCGACTCGGAGCCGATCGATCTCGCGGTCGGCCTTTCCCATCGCGCAGCCGGCTACGAGACCGGCCGTCATCTCATCGCGCGCGGCTATCGGCGCTTCGGTTACGTCGGTCACGACTGGGAGACCGACCGACGCGCAAGGCTGCGTTGGGAGGGCGTTAAGCAGGCGCTCGTCGAGGCGGGCCTGTCCTACATCGCCCAGGCCTTGTTTGCCGGCGCAAGCTCGACCCAGGCCGGACGCGCCATGCTGGCCGACCTCCTCCACAGGACCGGAGACCTCGATGCCGTCGTGTTTTCCAACGACGACATGGCGGTCGGCGGCGTATTCCACTGCATGGCGGCGGGCATCGTGCCCAAGCGCGATCTGGCCCTGTTCGGCTTCAACGGCCTCGATATCGGACAGGCGCTACCGACCCCGCTTTCGACGATCCGGTCCAATCGCTTCCTGATCGGCAAGATCGCGGCGGATCAGATCCTTTCCCAACCGGAGCGAGCCGGGGTCCCCCAGACGGTCGACACGGGATTCGAGATCATCGAGGGCGAAACGTCCTGACGTCCGCTGCTCCACTCAAGTCCAAGTGTCCGATGACTGAGGTCTTGGTCGCCATTCCGCGGCGATGCGCCCACGGCCGCGTTTGCGGCTATCACTTCGGACCAGGTTCGACCACGAACCTGGATTCCCTTGTGTAGACGTCTCGATCTCGGAACGGTTCACGCGAGCGAACTGTCGCGTCCGAGCCCAAGGTGGTTCGGATCAGTGCGGTGCGGGATGCTATCTGGCGTACGGATTGCCTCGGTGGAGCGCCCAGTCGGCCGCACTGAACCGGTCTTTGGCGAACTGCCCCTGGTGCCAGTAAGGATAGATCATCGGGATCGCGCTGATGTCGTCGAGCATGTTGCGCTCATCGTTGCTGAGTTCGATGTCGACGGCCGCGATATTGTCCCTGAACTGGGCTTCGGTTTCACCGCCCACCACGGCCGACGTGATGCCGGGCCGCTCCAGCGCCCAGGCCAGAGCGATCTGAGCGGCCGAAACGCCGCGAGCGTCGCCGATCTCGACCAGCGCGTCGACGATGGTCCAAAGCCGATCCATGTCGCGGGTCGGCGGCTCGGTCCAGCCCTTGGCCTGCCGCGAGCCGGCCGGCACGGGCCGATCGCGGCGATGGGTGCCGGACAGGAGGCCCGCCGCGAGGGGGCTCCAGATCAGGACGCCGAGCCCCTGGTCGACCGAGATCGGCAGCAACTCGTATTCGGCCTCGCGCGCCTCCAGGGTGTAATGGATCTGCTGGGTCACGAAGCGCGGGTAGTTCTTGAGATCGCTGACCCCAAGCGCCTTCATGATATGCCAGCCTGAATAGTTCGAACATCCGATGTAGCGGATCTTGCCCTGGGTCACGAGGCTGTCGAGCGCGCCGAGCATCTCGTCGAGCGGCGTCGTGCCATCCCACTCGTGCATGTAGTAGATGTCGATGTGGTCGCGCCGGAGCCGCCTGAGGCTCCGCTCGCATTCGCGGATCAGGTGGTAGCGCGAGACACCCTCGTCGTTGGGTCCGTCGCCGATGCGCATGCGGGCCTTGGACGAGATCAGCACGTCGTTGCGTCCCTCGCCGAGCGCTTCGCCCAGGATCTCTTCCGACAGGCCGAGCGAGTACATGTTCGAGGTGTCGAACAGGTTGATGCCGCCGTCCCGGCAAGTGCCGACCAGCCGTTGCGCTTCGGCGACGCCCTGGCTACCCGTCATGGCGAAATCGCCCCTGCCGCCAAACGTGAAGGTTCCCATGGTGAGGGCCGACACCTTCACCCCCGATCTGCCCAGCGTTCTGTATTTCATGGCTGTTTATCCTGCTCCGACACCGCGTGATTTCGGCCGTGCGGTATCGTTCACACCATCGAGATCGGGTGCGCGGCCGTAGCTCATGTTGCGCATCTGCAGGAGCACGCGCTCCATCTCGTCGTCGGGCAGCACCGGCGGCTCGCCCAGCACGAGCGCCTGGACGTAGAGGCGCGACAGTGTCTCGACCTCGACCGCGAGGGCCAGCGCGGCCGCGAGCGTCTTGCCCAGCGAGATCTGCCCATGCTGCCCGAGTAGGCAGGCGAGCCGGCCGTCGAGCGCCGCGAGGGCGTTGTCGGACAGTGCCTGGGTGCCGTAGGTGGCGTAGGGGGCGCAGCGGATCGTCGTGCCGCCCGCCATGGCGGTCATGTAGTGGAAGCTCGGGATCGTCTTGTGATGGCAGGCCAGCGTGGTGGCGTAGACCGAGTGGCAGTGCAGCACGACGTCGATGTCGCGCCGGGCCTGCAGGATATCGCGGTGGAAGCGCCATTCGGAGGATGGCCGGCGACGGCCGTCGTAGGTGCCGTCGAAGTCCATCCGCACGAGGTCGTCCGGCTCCATGAGGTCGTAGGGCAGCGATGTCGGCGAGATCAGGAAGCCGTCGCGGCTGCGCACCGACAGGTTGCCGGCCGTCCCCTGGTTGATGCCGGTGGCATTCATGCGGCGGCATGTCTCCACCATGTCGCGGCGAAGTTCGGCGTCGTCTTCGGTCGTCACGGCGATCTCCTCGATGTGGCAAGTTCGAGCCAGGCGTCGCGATAGGCGAGGAGGCCCGGGAGCTCGAGAGCGGGCGGGGGTTGAAGCGAGAGGGGCGCTGCACCCGTGCGCCGCTCGTGGAAGGCCAGAAGGGCGCAGCCGGTCGCCGTGCCGTATTGCTCGAGGTTGACCAGCACGCGCCGGCCGCGGTTCAGGGCAGCGACCAGGGCGCCGAACAGCGGGTCGCGGACGAAGGATCCGTCGAGCACCACGGTCGCGCCCGCGAGGCCTGCGAGGCAGCGATCCGTCAGCAGGGCGGCGTAGAGCACCGCCAGGCTGAGCCGGTGGTCGTCGTCCTGGGCGAGCGGGCCTTCGACGAAGCCGCTGCGGGCCCGGCCCGGGAAGAGGCCGTCGTCGTCCGCGAAGGCCGGCAGCGCGCGGGTGTTGCTCGCGACGATGCCGGCCAGGGCCTCCCTGGAGGCCAAGCCGCTGCGGCCTGCCGCGACCGCACTGAATTCGCGACCGCCCATGGTCAGCACGCAGGGCACGGGCCGCCCGAAGGCGTCGGCGTTGCAGCAGAAGCCGGGCCGCTCGTGGTCGAAGTCGGCCCGCGGGTCGTCGCCCAGGGCCACCACCCAGGTTCCCGTGGACACCAACACGAAGTCGGCGAGACCGGCCGCTTGATGGCGATAGAAGCTCGCCGATGAATCGTGGATGCCGTTGATCACGCGGACATCCCGGCTGAGCCCGGTCCTTACCGCCATCTCGGGGCGGAGACGGCCGAGCGACGCCCAGGCCGGCCTCACGGGCGGCAGCAGCCGGGCCCAGCCCCGGTCGACCGCGAAGCGGGTCGGATGGCGATCGGCCGCGCTCCACAGGTGCGATTGCGCCCCGAGGCTGGTCACTTCCGACGCCGCCACGCCCGACAGGCGCCACGACCAGTATTGCGGCAGCGCGAGGAAATGGCGCGCCGCCGCGACGGCCTCGGGCCAGCCCGTCTCGAGCCACAACATCTGCCGCGCCAGATGGGCGGCCCCCAACATCACCGGACTGCCGCGGTCGCGGAACGGACCCACTTCGGCGCGGTAGCGAGCTTCCACCGAGGGCGGGATCGCTTGCTCGTAGTCGATCATGGGCATGGCGGGGCCATCCTCCCCCACCAGGACGCCCCCGGAGCCGTGACCCGTGGCCACCACGGCCTCGATGTCGTGGTGGGACGCCAGGTCGGTCAGGCCGGCAACGAACCAGCCTTCGAGCCGGTCGAGGTCGTGATGCGCGTAGGGCGGCCCTGGAGAGACCGGGCTCGTCACCGACAAGGTTTCGAGCAGGCGCCCGTCCGCATCGGCGGCCGTCAGCTTGACGTTGGTCTTGCCGACGTCGAAAACCGCGACCGCACTCATCCTGGCCTGCCCCTGCCGGTTCTCGCCAGGTGAATGTAGGGCCATACCGTCTGGACCGCCACGACGCCGATCAGCGTGAGGCCCCAGATCGCAGTGGCGAGGTAAGGGCTGAGGCCGTACTGGTTGAAGCCGGAGGAGATCACCTGAAGAATTGCCAGGGCCAGCATCAGGCCGGACACGCGGCCGAAGCCGCCGAATGGATCGACCCCGCCGAGCACCGCCGCCAGGATCGTGGCGAGCAGGTAGGATTGTGCGTAATCGGCGCTGGCGGAGTTGAAAGTCGCCAGCATCACGGCGGCCGCCGCGAAGCACAGGATGCTCGACAGAGTGTAGACCCCGACAAGCACGCGCCGGGTGTCGACCGCCGAATAACGGGTCGCCTCCAGGTTCGAGCCGATCATGGCGCAGCTGACGCCGAAGGGTGTCCGCCGCAGCACGAGGCCGACCGCGGTGCCAACCGCGATCAACAGCAGAAAGGGCACGGGAAGGCCCAGCAGCGACGTATTCCCGGCGCTCGCATAAACCGACGGCAGCCCCGAGATCGCCTGGCCACGCGTCAGATCGATGCTGACACCGTCGATCAGCGATTTCGTCCCGAGCGTGACCAGGATCGGGTGGACGCCCGTATAGGCCACGAGTGCGCCGGTCGCGAGGCCGATGACGATGGACAGCGCGAGGCCGGCCAGCAGGGCCAGCGTCACGACCAGCGTCACGCTGCCGAGCGCCGCATCCGGCGCGAGGGCGCCGCGCATGATCCAGGCCATCAGCAGCGCGCACTGGTTGGTGGTGGCGATGATGGCGAGGTTCAGGCCGCCGGTGATGAGCGGCACCATCATGGCGAGCGACAGAAGGCCGAGCAGCGGCAGCTGCTGCATGAACGACTGGGCGGTCCCGAGGCTGGCGAAGCCCGGCACCACGGTCGAGAACGCGATGACGAGCACGATCAGCAGGCCGAGCAGGCCCGGCGCACCGCCTGGCAGGCCTCGGCGGAGACGGCCGACCAGGGCCGGGAGACCGTCCGGGTGCGCCTCGGAGCGCAGCGCGTCAACCATGGGCTGGCTCCCCGGCGGCATTGCGGCGACGGCGGCGCTGGCGCGCGCTCATCACCGTGACCGAGGTCGAGACGATGATCGTCAGGCCGATGACGATCTGGAAGAAGTAGGACGACACGCCCAGGAGGTTGAGGCCGTTCTGCAGCATGGCCAGGAGGACGATGCCGCAGAGCACGCCGCCCACGGTGCCGATGCCGCCCGACAGGCTCGCGCCGCCCAGCACGGCCGCGGACAGCACGGTCAGCTCGCTGCCGTACAGCGCGTTGGGCACGCTTTCGCCGACCCTGTGGGCCTGGATCAGGCCGCCGAGCGATGCCATCAGGCCGAGGTAGCCGTAGGCGACGAACTGGAGCCGGCCGATGGACATGCCGATCCGCCGCGCGGCCTCGGGGTTGCCCCCCATGGCGTAGATCTGCCGTCCGACCTTGCTGCGCGTCATCAGGAGCCAGGTGAACAGGGCCGCGGCCAGCATGGCCACGATCGGCAGCGTGACGCGGGTGAGATCGCCGGCCGCGTCCTCGGTCTGCCAGAGCACGATGCGGTCGCTCCACCAGTCCGGCAGGTTGTAGATCGACTTGCCCTCGGTGAAGAACATCAGCAGCGAGAAGTAGACGCTCATCGTGGCGATGGTGGCAATGATCGAGGTGATGCGGACGAAGTGGATGAGCGCCGCGTTGATGCAGCCGAGCAGCACCCCGGTCAGCAGCCCCGCGCTGAGGCAGACCGTGGGCGGCAGGCCGGCACCCGTGGCCAGCAGGGCCGCCACATATTGGGCCACGGAGGCCGTCGCCGCGAAGGAGATGTCGATGCCGCCCGACACCAGCACCACGAAGAGCCCCATGGCCATGATGGCCTGCACCGAATAGGTTTCCAGCAGGTCGACCGCATTGGCGAGCGTGAGGAAGCCCGGCGCCACGGCACCCAGCACCGCGCCCACGATGACGATGACGGCCAGCAGCCAGAACTCGGGCCGGCGCTGCAGGCGCCGCAGCGCAGCGCGGCGCTCAGGCATAGATGCGGTCCTCGAGTTCGCGTTCGCTCACCCGACCCGGCACGTCGTCCCCGACGAGGCGGCCCGCCCGCATGTGGAGCACGCGGTCGCAGGTCGCGAAGATCTCACCCACCTCGTCCGATATGAGGATGACGCCGACGCCATCGCGGGCGAGTTCGGCCACGAGATCGTAGATCCCCTTCCTGTTCTTGATGTCGACGCCGACCGTCGGGGAATCGAGAATCAGCACCTTGGGCTGCGCCGCGAGCCATTTGGCCAGGACCACGCGCTGCTGGTTGCCGCCCGACAGAGTCCCGACCGCGCGGTCGACGGCCGGCACCTTGATGGCGAGTCGACCGACCCAGTCCTCGGCAAGGGTCCGGCGCGCCCGCTCCGGGATGAGCCCGAGCGGACCGCGGAGCCCTTTCAGCACCGCCAGGACGACATTGTCGGCGATGGACTGCTTGAGGATCACCCCCAGGCCGAGCCGGTCCTCCGACACGTAGGCGATGCCGGCGCGGAGCGCGTCGCGGTTGGAGCGGAGCCGGAGTGGCTTCCCTTCCAGCCGCAGGGTGCCGCGGTCCGGCTTGGTCATGCCGAACAGGGTCAGGGCGAGTTCGGTCCGTCCCGCCCCGAGCAGCCCGACGATGCCCAGCACCTCGCCGCGCCGGAGCGTGAAATCGATATCGGCATATTGGCCGTCCCGGCCCAGCCCCTCGACGGCGAGCAGCGGCGGCGCGTCGCCGAGGTCCCGCGCCACCACCTGCGGATCGAAGTCGAGGCCCGTCATGAGATGGGCGATGCGGCGCTGGTCGACCTCGGCCACCGGCCAGGTCCCCACCTTGCGGCCGTCGCGCATCACGGTCACGCGCTCGGCGATCTTCACCACCTCGTCGAGCCGGTGCGACACGAACACGACCGCGATGCCGTCGGCCTTGAGGCGCGCCACGATGGCGAGCAGCCGGTCGACTTCAGCACGCGTGAGGGAAGCGGTCGGCTCGTCCATGAAGATAAGGCGGGCTTCCGCCGCGAGGCCGCGGCAGATCGCGACGATCTGGCGTTCGGCGACCGACAGGTCGGCCACGGTTGCGTCGGGATCGAGCGTGAAATCGAGCCGCGCCAGGGTGGCTTCGGCGAGCCTGCGCATGCCGCGGTAGCTGACCGGCCAGGCCGGGCCGTCGAGATGCGTCTCGACCGCGACGTTCTCGGCCACGCTGAGGTTGGGGAACAGCGACAGGTCCTGGAAGATCACCTGGATGCCGAGCGCGCGGGCTTTGGCGGGCGTCAGGGGCAGGACCGGGCGGCCGTCGATCTCGACGAGTCCGGTCGATGGCGGATGGACGCCCGCCACCGTCTTGATCAAGGTCGACTTCCCGCAGCCGTTCTCGCCCACGAGGCAATGCACCTGGCCGGGCAGGACGTCCCAATCGATGCCGTCGAGCGCCACGACGCCGCCGAAGCGCTTGCCGACGCCGGCGAGGCGGAGAAACGGGGGGGCGTCCGTCATGCGGGTTCCGTGGGCGCGGCCGCCGGGCTTCAGAGACCCAGGGCGACGAGTCGCTTGATATTGTCCTTGTCGAGCGCTTCGAGCTTCTGCGCCTGGATCAGCCGCCTGGTGGGGTCGACCTTCACGGGCCCGACGCCGACGAGGTCCATGCCGTCCACGAGGGGCTTGCCGGCCGCCAGCAGGGTCGCGATCTGGATGAACATCTCGCCCGCCGTCATCGGGTTCCAGATGTAGCCGCCCCGGATGGTGCCGTTCATGACGTATTTCTCGCCCTGTCCCGGGGAGAACCCGCCGACGAGCGCGATCTGCTTGGCCTTGCCGCGATCGTCGAGCACCTTGGCGGCGCCGATCGGCCCCTGGGAACCGAAGGTCAGGATGCCCTTGAGGTCGGGGTGGGCGCGGAGCTGGTCCTGCGTGGTCTTGAGACTGTCGTCGAGGCTCTCGGCGACACCGAAACGGTCGCCCAGCATCTCCATCTTGGGATATTTCGTCTTCTGGTACGCGATGGCGGCATCGGCCCAGGCGTTGTGCAGCGGCACGGTGAGCGAGCCCACGTAGACGATGTACTTGCCGGCCTGGCCCATCTGCTCGGCCAGGAGGTCCATGTGCTTCTCGCCGTAGGCCTCGACGGTCGTCAGTTCGAAGTCCCAGTCGTTGTCCTTCTGGTTTGGGCTCTCGTGGGTCAGGACCTTGATGCCGGCCGCCTTGGCGCGCTGGCAGACGGGTTCGAGCGCTGCGGCATCGTTGGGCACGATGCCGATCACGTCCACCTTGCGGGCGATCAGGTCTTCGATGGCCCGCACCTGCTGGGCCGCGTCGGCCTGGGTCGGGCCGATCATGAAGCCGTCGGCGCCATATTGCTGGTCGGCTTTCTTGATGCCGACCTCCATGGCGTTGAACCACGGGATGCCGCCGATCTTGACGACGACGCCGACCTGGGGCTGTTTGCCCTCTGCCAGCAGGGCCGGTGCGCCGAGCGCGCCGACCAGCGCACCGCCGCCGATGGTTCCGAGAAGCTCGCGTCGCGTCAGGATCATCTGTGTTCCTCCTCCGTGGTTCGGCCTCCGCCGTCGGACGGTCGTTCATGCCGCCGCATGGGCCGGTCGTCCGGCAAGCCGCGGTGTCGAACCGCGGATCGTGACGGCGCAAGCGAGGCGCCGCGTTTCGGGAGGGCCGGCGCCTCCGGCCATCCTGCGCATCAGCTGGGCCCAGGCGGCGGCCGCCAGGTCCTCGACGGGCTGGCGCACCGCCGTGACGGCCGGCGTCACCAGCCGCATCCACTCGGTCTCGTCGAAGCTCGCGAAGGCGATCCGGCCCGGGACAGGCAGGCGCAATTCCGCCAGCATCGAATAAGCGAGCAGCGACGTGACATGATCCAGGGTGAAGAGCGCGTCGGGCAGTGCGCGCGACAGGCGCTCGCCCAGGCCCTGGCGGATGCCCTCCGGTTCGACACCCACGGCCAGGAACGAGGTCGCCATGGAACCGGCCGCGCCCCGCACGCCATCCCAGCGCTCCCTCACGTTGCTGATGCCGAGAGAACTGCCGGCCACGAGGCACGATCCGGCACCGATGTCCGCGAGATGAGCCGCGACCGTGGCGGCGGCAGGCCCATTGTCGACCGCGACGAGGTCGAAGGTCCCGGCGTCCGGGATCCGGTCCGCCACCACGATCGGCGGCTGCGGCCCGTTCGGAAGCCGCTCCATCAAGGCACCGTCGCACGGAATGACGACCAGGCCGGCCGGGCGCCAAGCTCGAAGCGCCTTGAGCCGCTCGGCCTCCTGCGAGGCATCGTGGGCCGAACTGACCACCAGCAGGTCGAAGCCGTCGACCCGCGCCAGATGTTCCAGCGTCGACACGAAAGTACCGAACATCGGGTTGGCGAGGTCCGGCACCATCACGGCCGCGAGCGCGTGCTTGCCCGAACGGAGGCGGGATGCATGGGGATCGGCGACGTAGCCGAGTTCGTCGGCCGCGGCCCGGACGCGCGCCTGCAGGACCGGATGGACCGTCGGCTTGCCGGTCAGCACGTTCGACACGGTCGCGACCGACACGCCCGCTCGGGCCGCCACTGCGCGGATGGAGATGGATCTCTCCGCCATGGACGCAATTCCAGTTTCGCCCGGAGCAGTACCGAGCCCTCCATAAATCGTTTCACGGAAACGTAGACTTCGCGTCGCTTTGAGTCAACAATAGATCTCTGCCGAGAGGACACTCTCTTCCATGGCAATGCAGCAAAATCTTCGCATCTGCAACAAACGCGCCGAGGTCAAACGATGAACAAGCTGGGAGTGCACGCACTCGTGTGGGCGGCGGGATGGAGCCACGACGAATGTGCCCGCGCCATCGCGCGGACCGCCGAGACGGGCTTCGACCTCATCGAGGCGCCGGCGCTCGACCCCTCGTCGATCGACGTCGATTTCACGCGCCGCGAACTGGAAAAGAACGGCATCGCCATCACATTGTCGCTCGGCCTCGACGCCGAGACGGACATATCGAGCCGCGACCCCGAGAAGGCGCGTCGGGGCCAGGCGCGCCTGGAGCAGGCCGTCGCGGTGGCGCGCGACCTCGGCGGGAGCCACGTCTGCGGGATCCTCCACTCGGCCTTCCAGAAATACGCGGCCCCGACCACGGCCGAGGGCGTGACGCAAGCGGTGGAGGTGCTGGGTCGCGTGGCCGCGATCGCGGCCCGAAGCGGCATCACGCTCGGGCTCGAGGTCGTGAACCGCTACGAGTCCAACGTACTCAACACGGCCTCGCAGGCGGTCGAGATGTGCCGGCGCATCGGCGCGGCCAACGTCAAGGTCCACCTCGACGTCTATCACATGAACATCGAGGAATGCGACATCGCGGCCGCCATCGTCGAGACCGGCCCCTATCTCGGCTATTTCCACACGGGCGACTCACATCGCGGCTACATGGGCTCCGGCACCATCGACCTCGCGGGCGTGTTCCGCGCCTTGGTGCGGTCGGGCTACGCGGGCCCGATCACCTTCGAGTCCTTCTCGTCGCGCGTGGTCGGCCAGCCTCTCGAAGGCATCCTCGGGATCTGGCGCAACCTTTGGGAAGACAGCGGCGACCTTGCGTCCCATGCGCTGATGTACACCCGGTCCCAGCTCAAGGCCGCGCAGGAAGCGCAGCGCCAGCAGGCCCGAAGCCGACTGCCCTGAGGCGGCATCGGGCCGGTGCACGCCGCGGGGTCCCTCGGGCTACCGTCGTCGAGCTCAATGGCTCGCCCCGTCCCGCCTTTTCGGGCTCCTGTCGAGCCGCCGCCCGCCAGGTTCCCCGATCACGCGGAACTGGGCCGGCGGATCACCGGATGCGGCTGCCGCCCTCGCGCCCGAAGAGATGCACTGATCCCTCGTCGAAAGCGATGCCGACCGCCGCCCCGATGGCGCGCGTGTAGGTCTTGTCGGCCTTGACCGCGACGGTGGCGCCGCCGCAGCGACAGGTCACCAGCACATGGTCGCCCATGAGTTCCGTGGCGTAGACGTCGCCCCGGATCTTCCCCTCGTCGGCCGCGGTGACCCTGCAATCCTCCGGCCGGATCCCCGCCACGACGTCGCGGCACGAGACGCGGCTCCGCGTGCCGAATGCGCCGGCCGGAGGA
>CAXUCF010000021.1:0-15281 GCA_964249275.1 uncultured Lichenihabitans sp. | reverse complement strand
GGCTTCCTTCGAGCATGTTCATCGGCGGGGAGCCGATGAAGCCAGCGACGAACAGATTGGCGGGCGCATTGTAGATGTCGACCGGTGTGTCGAGCTGCTGCAACACGCCCTTGTCGAGCAACGCGACGCGATGGGCCAGGGTCATGGCCTCGATCTGGTCGTGGGTCACGTAGATGGTCGTCGTGCCGAGCTGGCTCTGCATGTGCTTCAGTTCCGCCCGCATGTGACCGCGCAGCTTCGCGTCGAGGTTCGACAGCGGTTCGTCCATGAGGAACGCGGCAGGTCTGCGCACGATGGCGCGTGCCAGCGCGACCCGTTGACGCTGCCCGCCTGAGAGCTGCCGCGGGTAGCGGTCGAGCAGGGCGTCGAGTTGCACCTGGCGGGCAACCTCCATGACGCTGGCCTCGATGGCGGCGCGCGGGTGCTTCCGCACGGCCAGCGGGTAGGCGATGTTGGCAAAGACGGTCTTGTGCGGATAGAGCGCGTAGGACTGGAACACCATGGCGATGTCCCGGTACTTCGGCAGGACGTCGGTGACGTCGCGTTCGCCGATCAGCACGCGGCCGGAAGTCACGGATTCGAGTCCGGCGATCATCCTGAGTGCCGTGGTCTTTCCCGAGCCGGAGGCGCCCAAGAGGACGAGGAACTCGCCATCGTCGACCTCGATGTCGAGGCCCTTGACCACTTCCACGATCCCGAACGACTTGTGGATGTCTTTCAGCCTGACCCGCATCGTCGAGCCCTAGCCCTTCACGGCGCCGGCCAGCAGGCCGCGCGCGATATGTTTTTGCAGGAAGGCTGCGACGACGATCACCGGTGCGATCATGATGACGATCAGCACCGACATGTACCACCATTGCGGACCTCGCGTCGTGTTCTGCGCCGAGACGAGCACCGGCATGGTCTGGGCGTTCGCGTTGGACAGGAAGAGCGCCAGCAGGTACTCGTTCCAGGACAGGATCAGGATCAGGAGGAAGGTCGCGGCGAGCCCGGACCGGACGAGCGGCAGCGCTATCGTGAAGAACACGCGGAACTTGGAGGCGCCGTCGATCTCGGCGCTTTCCTCGATTTCGAGCGGGATGCCGGCGAAGAAGTCGCGCGTCAGCCAGACGACGATCGGCAGGTTCACGGCCGTGTAGGTCGAGATCAGCGCGAACTGAGTATCGAGAAGCCTCAGTTGCTGGAACATCACGTAGATCGGCAGCACGGCGACGATCGGCGGCATGATCCGGTTCGAAATCATCCAGAATTCGATGTCGCTGTTGCCAACGGCCGCCTCGAAACGGCGCACCAGCGTGGAGAGGGCAAGCAGGAAGAGCGCGACGGCCATCGCGATGGCGATCGGCCAGGGCACCGCGAAGTCGACGACCGCGGCGATCACAGCGAAGACCAGCACGATGAAGGTCAGGATGGCCGCGACCTTCACCCGAAAGCGAATGCGGACCAGCGCATAAGCGGCCAGCGAGCCGATCAGAACGGCCAGCAGGGTGCTGGCCAACGCCACCTCGATCGAGTTCAGATAGGGCCAGAGCGTGTTGTTGTGCAGCAGCATGAAGGTCCACGCGTCGAGTGTCGGCCTGAAATCCACGAAGGGCACGTAGAAGGGCCCGCTATCCACGTCGACCTCGATCTTCAACGAGGTGACCACCACCCAGTAGAGCGGGAACAGCACGACGGCGGTCCAGACGGCGAGAACCGCGTAGGCCGCGACCGTCGGGACCGGTGCCATGACGTCGAGGCTCTTCGGCTCGAACAGCCGCATCATGAGGGGGCGTGTGTCGGGCGGCTTCCTCACTGGAACCTCCGCGTGTGCCTGACCACGTAGTTGAGAAACGACACGCAGGTCACGGTGGAGACGAACAGCAGGATGTAACCCGCCGCCGCCGAGCCTCCCAGATCCTGCGTGCGCCAGGCGATGAAGGATTGCAGCGTCAGAGACTCGGTCGCAATCCCGGGTCCTCCAGCGGTCAGCACGTTGGGCATGTCGATGATCTTGAAAGCCTCGATGAGGCGGATCAGCACGACCGTCGCGGCGACCGGGGCGATCGCGGGCCAGGTGATGTCGCGAAAGATCTGCAGCCCGTCGGCGCCGTCCACATGGGCCGCCTCGACCTGGTCACGCGGCTGGTTCTCGATCGCCGCAAGCAGCACGATGAACATGAAGGGCGTCCACTGCCAGGTGTCGCCGATCAACACCATGAGCCGCGCCGACCAGCCCTGCGTGGCCCAGGACCACTCGCTGAAACCCAGCACTCGGCTCAGCGGCGCGAACGGGCCCTTCTGCATGTCGGCCAGCATGCGGAACATGTAGGCGATGCCGACCGGGGTCACCATCAGCGGTATGAAGAAGATCACGCGAAACCAGTTCCGGCCTCGGATCGGCTGGGCGCAGACCAGGGCAAGCCCGAGCCCAAGGCCGAACTGGGCGAGAACGCCGACCGAGACGTAGAGCAGCGTCGTCAGCAATGTGCCCTGCACGCCGCCCGAGAAGGTCGTGGCGAGTGCCGCAAGGACGACCGCAGAGGCGAAGCCCGCCGATATGAGGCGACCGGCGAAACCGACGAGGCCGAAGCCGGTCGCGGCATAGCGGGCGAGCCAGAACAGCATCAGCAGGACGAAGAACGCGAAGGCCGCCCAGGTGGGCCAACTCATGGCCCTGATGGTCCCGACGAGGTGGTATTGCTGCACGCCGACCAGTAGCCGGCTGAAGTTGTACGTGCCGATGAAGGTCAGTTTGAAGCTGCCCGCCACCAAGGCGAAGCGCGACAGCGACAGGTAGGCCGAGATGACGAGCGGGAAAATCGCGAAGACCAGGAGGATGATCACCGCCGGCAGCACCATGATGGCGCCGCTGTTGCGGTCGACCCATTGGCCGAACCCGGGCCGATCCCGCGCGCCGATGGTGGTGACGGCTTCGATGTTGTCGCTGAGGTGCATCGGGAGGGTTGCCCGTGGTGCGGCCGGACTGTGAGGCGCAGAGCCTGTCGGACTGATATGAAGCGCGGCTTCATCGCAGTTTTCGACCAGGGTCGCGTTGCCGGCGCTTGTCGGCGACAGCATGAGCTGGCTGGCTACGCCCGCGGGCTGACATGCGCGGCATCGGCGCGCTGTAACGGCCGAGCGCGATCAGCGTGGGGGAGGGCGCCGCCGTCCTCGCGATCGAAGGGCGGCGACGCGTCGCGTTCCGCCGGTCAGCGCTTGATGCCGAGTGTTTCCTTGTAGAACTTCAGCTGGTCGTCCTTGCCGATCTGGTTGTTCAGGTCGGTCCATCCGTCCGCGATGGTCTTGATCGCCGTGTTCTCGTCGATTTCGCCGGACAGGAAGCGCGAGACGGCCTCGTCGAGCACCACCTGCTGATATTTCTGGTTCTGCGGGATGCGCAGGTCGAGGATCATGTTCGGGCTGTCGAGGCTGGCCTGGATGGCGCCGAGATAATATTTCGCGGCCAGTTCGCTCATGCCGCCATCCTTCCAGGCCTTGCCGTAGGACTGCTGCGACTTGCGATAAGGATTGAAACCCGTCGCCCCGATCGTCACGTCGACCCCGGACTGCGCCGGTTGCGACATGTAGGAGAAGAACGCGTAGGCCGCATCCTTCACCTTGCTGTTGGCCTTGGCGTTGATCCCGCCGCTCCAGCCCCCGAAGGCCGCGTAAGGCGCGTGGTTGACGCCATCGATCGCGTTGGGGCAGCTGGCCGTGGTGCAGGCTTGGAGCTTGCCCGAGTCCCAATCGAGGACCTCCTTCGAGCCCGGCGTGATGACCGAGCCGGTCTTGTCGATCACCTTGGAGGTCTTCGGGTCTATGGCCAGCACGCCGACGTCGCCCCAATCGAGGTTCAGGGCGCACTTACCCGAGACGAACAGCGGCCGGGTATCGCTCACGTCCATGTTGAGCTCGTCCGGCGGACCGTATTTCGATGATTCCTTGAGGAATTCGAGCCCCTTGCGGAAGGCGTCGTTGTCCACCAGCGGCGTCATGTCGGTGGTCTTGAAAAAGGTCCCCTGGCCCGTGCCCTTGGACTGCACCATCGAGCCGACGACATCGGTCACGAACCAGTAGCTCTGCGCGTTGCGCTTCTTGGCGATGCAGGACCCGAAGCCCTTGCTGCCGTCGCCGTTGAAGTCCTTGCCGTTCAGCGCCTTGGCGTCCGCCAGATATTCGTCCCAGGTGGTCGGCGGCGTCAGGCCGGCCTTGTCGAATACATCGGTCCGGTAATAGAGCATGTGGAAGTCGCCATCGAGCGGCACCAGATAGGTCTTGCCCCCGAAGCTCGACGAGAAGTCGCGGAAGAAGGACGAGATGTCGTCCCACTGGATCGCCTTGTCGGCGGCGATCCGGCTGCCGACATCTTCGAGATAGCCGCCGGCCGCGTAGTCGACCATCCACTGGGGCGCAAAAACCGCGGCGTCCACCGAATTCGTCCCGCTCGCCCAGTCGGTCAGGACCTTCTGATACAGGTCCGAGAACGGCACCGCGATGATGTTGATCTTGGCGCCGGTGAGCTTCTCGAAGTCAGGGGCGCGCCTCTGCAGCGGTTCCTGGATGGCGCCCGTCTGGGTCATGACGTTGACCGTCACGCCGTCGAACTGCCCCGCCGCGACGGCGGGTCCCGCGGCGGAAGCCAGCAAAGCCCCCATGAAAAAGCCGAGCCACGTCGCCGTCTTCATCGCCCCATTCCTCCCTTTGACGCGGCTTGCCGCCGCTGCCTCTTTGGCGACTCGCGAGGGCATCTATGCTCTCGACAGGCCGACCAGGACTTCATCTTAGAACCGAAAGCGTCGATGCTTCAATGAAACAATGACCGCCGGCGCATCCGCATCACTGCAGCAGCGCATCGAGCGTGGTCGAGACGCCGCGGGACGCGATATCGGCCGCGGCCCCATCGAACGCCGGCCGGAATACGGGGTGGTCCGCGAGACCGAGACCCGCGAAGGGTGCGGTTCGCAGGATTCCGGCGGGTTCGGCCCGGACCTTGGCCCAGTCGTCGTCCGTCAACCCGGGCTCGAACACCGAAAAGGTCGCGCCCGTGTCGTCGCGCCCGGCCAGATAGCGACCGAAGCAGGCGAGCAGGAAGGCCTCCCGGCTGATGTCGGCGCCGGCCGCCACCAGCGTCGCGATCGTCTTCGCATGAAAGATCGGGAGCTTGGCGGCGCCGTCGCCCGCCACCCGCAGCAACTGGTCGCCGATGGCCGGGTTGGAGAACCGCTCGATGATGGTGGCTTTGTAAGCGTCGAGCGACAGGCCCGGCGGCGGCACCACGTGAGGGATCACGTCCCGGTCGAGAAAGGTCGTCAGCAGCCGGACCATGCGGGGGTCGCGCATGGCCTCGTGCACGATACGCTGGCCCATGAGCACGGAAGGATAGCTCAGCAGCATGTGGCAGGCGTTGATCATCCGCCCTTTCACGGCCACGTAGGCCGCCACGTCGGGGCGGAACTCCACGCCGACCGTTTCCAGGGGCGGACGCCCCAAACGGAAGCGGTCCTCGACGACCCATTGATTGAAGCTCTCGGCCTTGGCGGGCACGAGGTCGCCGATGCCGCTGCGGGCATTGAGGCTTGCCCGTTCCGCCGCCGGGATCTGGGGCGCGATACGGTCCACCATGCTGTTGGGGAAGTCGACCTCGCGGTCGATCCACGTGGCGAGCGCCGGATCGCGTGCACGGGCGAAAGCCACGACGGCCCTGCGGGCCGTGTCGCCGTTGCCTCGGAGGTTGTCGCAGGACGCGACCGTGAAGGCCGGGAGCCCGGCCCCCCGCCGGCGCGCCAGACCTTCGACCAGGAAGCCGAACACTGAACGCGGCGCCCCGCCGCCGAGATCGTGGGCGACGTCGGGCGTGGCGAACAGGAACGCGCCTGTCGTCTCGTCGAGGTTGTACCCGCCCTCCGTGATGGTCAGTGTGACGATGCGGGTCTCGGGGTGAGCCAGCCGTACCAGGACGGACTGCGGATCGGACGGGGCATGCAGGTACGCCACCATGGCACCGATCACACGCGTTTGCACCGCGCCGTCAGGCGAGCACTCGCTCACGGTGTAGAGGCCGTCCTGTGCCTGGTAGGCGGCCGCCTTTGCACGCGCGACCGGGCCGTCGGTGAGCCCGACCCCGCATATGCCCCAGGCCTCGTTGCCGGAATGGTGCAGGCAGGCGTCGATGTAGACGGCCTGATGGGTGCGATGAAAGTTGCCGACCCCGATATGGACGATGCCGGCCCGCAGCTTCCGCCGATCGTAACGCGGCACGGCAACGGGCGCTGGAAGGAGGGGCAAGGTCGCCTCGGACAGCGGGATCATGCAGGCCTCCAGGCCGTCGCGATATGGTGTTCAGCAAGCCCTGCGCAGCGGCACCTCCGGCGGCGTCGATGCCACGCAGACCAAGGCCGCCATTCTGGCAAGGCGGTCCATTGGCAACCCCCGGTGTGGAGACCCGTGCCAAGAACAGCATTTATGTCGAGCCCGCAACCCACCATCTTCGGTTCACGCAGTGATCGTCCGTCACTTGCAAGTCGATACAAGAAACGGTCATGAAGGTCGGGACCATAGGCGAACTCAACATGGGGGAGCGCTCACGGAACGGCTTGCGCACCGCTGGGCCTTTGCCCGCCGGCCATGACGATCGCGGGCGTGCTCCGGAGGTTGCGACCCGGAACGGCCCGGGCACGGACGCTTTGCCCGTTCGACGCGACGACGTCGCCTCCTTCACCCCCGATTCGAAGGTCTTGCCATGTTCGATCGCCGCTTCTTCCTCCGAGCCGCCGCTATAGGGGCAATGTTTCTCGGCAGCGCTTTCCTTGGACCCGTCCTGATGCGGGAGGCTGCCGCCCAGACGGCGACGCCTGCCCTCGCGGCCGACCAGTCGGCCGACAGGCCCCTGAACGAACTTGGGCCGGAGGGTCAGGCACTGGCGACGCGGGTCGGGACCTGGGACGCGACGCTGACGAGTTTCAGCAGAACGGGCGGTGCTCCCGTGACACTCAGCGGCCTCGTGGCCGACCGCCGGATGATCGGGCCGATGCTCCAGGAGGTTCTGCGTTCCGTACCGGGCGCGTCCGGCACGTCCTTCGAGCGAGTCGACGACCTGACCTTCAATCGGCTCGAGGGCCGGTGGGACTACATGTCCATGGACTCGGGCGTCCCCTATGGGCTCATGGTGGCTTGGAGCCTCGACCACGATCCAGCGGAGCGGATCTTCGTCAGCTTCCTGCCCTTCGCCACGGCAGGAAGCGGACCGGACGCGACGGGGCAGATGTTTCGCATGGAACAGGTCATCACCCGGGTGGACGACAACCACGAGACGAAGGATCAATATTTCACCCCGGCGGACGGCACTGGGGTCAAGTACCTCGCCAAGCGCTACACCTATACCCGGCGGACTTGACGGTGGGTGCCGCCCATCGGAACGGCATGCGAAGCGTCGTAGCCTTGTCGTTGCTTGCGGCGTTCACCGGTTCGTCGATGATCTCGACGGCTGGTTGCCAAAACTGGCAGCTGCGGGGATCAGGTTCGTGTCCTCGTGCCCCTGCCGGGCCGGCGTCGGGCAAGATGCTGACGGTTCTCGATCCGGACGGCGATCGAGTCCTGCTGCTCGACACTGAGCCAAAAAGAGGCAAGCCATGACGTCGTCCGCTCTCCTTGCCACGACCGGCCAGGCCCATGACGAACTCACGCGCCGGGAGAGCCGGATGAGCCACGCGATCTCGCGCCGCGCCTTCACGGCGTCCGGGGTGGCGATGGCGCTTTGCGCCTCGACCGGCTTCGTCGCGGCTCAGGTGACCGACCCCCGACCCCCCACCGTCGACACGTCGAATCCCGAGGAGATCGTCGAAGGGGTCTGGATCGTGCGCGACCATCGGATCTGGCTCGTGCCGAATATCGCGGTCATCCTGGGAAGGGACGCGGCGCTCGTGGTCGATACGGGGCTCGGGCCCGCCAACGGGGAGCGGGTCCTCACTCTCGCCCGTCGCCTCGCGGGATCCCGCCGGTTGCTCCTGACGTTGACCCATTTCCATCCCGAACACGGCTACGGCACTCAGGTCTTCCGTCGAGACGCGAGCATCATCTACAATCGCGCCCAGCGCGACGAACTGATCGAAAAGGGCGCTCGGTACATCGATCTCTTCCGCAAGACACAGAGTCCGGCAGCCGCGGCTGCACTCGACGGCACCGAGATCGTCATGCCGCATGTGGTCTACGAGGGGTCGCGCGCCGAAATCGACCTCGGCGGCCGGACGGTGGAGCTTCAAACCTTCGGGACCGCCCACACGCGGGGCGATCAGGTCGTCTTCCTGCCGCGGGAGCGGATCCTCTTCGCGGGCGACCTGATCGAGGAGCGCATGTTCCCGATCTTCCCCTGGTTTCCGCCTGCCGACACCGAGGTCGACGCCGTCCGTTGGGTGAGCATCCTGAACGGCTTCCGACGGCTCGATCCAGCCTTGATCGTTCCGGGCCACGGCGACCCGGGGCAGATCGGGATCGCGCTGGACCTCGCGTCACAGATCGAGGCGGTCGGTCGCACAGTCAGGGCGCTTCGCGCGGGCGGCAAAACGGCCGAGCAGATCATCCGCGACGACAAGCCCGACATCATCGCGGCGACCCCGCAGTGGGAGCACCCGAACCTGCTGGATTGGCAGATCAACTACTTCGCTGCTCAGCCGTCCTGAAACCGCGGGAGGCCGATTGCCGCCGACATTGCTGCCGGCCTCCGGAGGCGCCGACAATGGAGACACCATGAAGCCAGCCATTGGAGCCTCGCTGCCTTTGTGCCTGTCCTTGCTCCTGCGAACAGCGCCGGCCATGGCCGCCACGCTGACGAGCGCTCCGTTCGGCACGACGGCGGACGGCAAGCCGGTCACGCGATACACCATGTCGACCGGCGGCGGCGCGAGCGTGAGCTTCATGAGCTACGGCGGCGCCATCACCGACGTCACGACGCCGGACCGGCAAGGCCGCCCCGGACACATCGTGCTCGGCTTTGCGACCCTGCGCGACTACGAGATCAAGGGTGCCGAGGATGAACTCTACTTCGGCGCCCTGCTCGGGCGCTACGCCAACTGGATCGCCCGGGGCCGCTTCACCCTGGACGGTCATCAGTATCAACTCACATTATCCGACCCGCCCAACACCATCCATGGTGGCAAGAAGGGGTTCGACAAACGGATCTGGACGGTTGAGCCCCAAACGAGCTCCGGTGGGAGCGTCGCGGCGCGGCTGACCTACACCAGCCCAGATGGGGAGGAGGGCTACCCGGGCACGCTGGAGGTCGGCGTGACCTATACCCTTGGTGACGACGGGACCTTCGCCATTCATTACGAGGCGACGACCGACAAGGACACCGTCGTCAATCTGTCGAGCCACATGAACTTCAACCTCGCCGGAGCCGGTTCGGCCGGCGGCATCCTCGGGCAGGTCCTCACCGTGGACGCGGACCGATACACGCCGCTCGATCGGGCGCAGATACCGCTCGGGACCCTGGCTTCCGTCGCAGGCACGCCGTTCGATTTCCGCCATCCGACCGCGATCGGCGCGCGCATTCACGAGAACAACGAGCAACTGTCCATCGCGGACGGCTACGATCAGAACTGGGTTCTCAACAAGCACGGCGACCCCGCCGAGCCGCAACTCGCCGTCCGTGCCTACGATCCCAAGAGCGGACGTACGTTGGAATGTTCAACCACCGAACCGGGCCTGGAGATATACACGGGCAGCTTCTTCGACGGTTCGGTCTCCGGCATAGGCGGCCGCTACGGCAAATACGCGGCCTTCACGCTGGAAACCCAACACTTCCCCGACAGCCCGAACCACCCGAACTTCCCGACGACCGCGCTGAAGCCGGGGCAGGTCTTCGACAGCACCACGATCTTCCGCTTCGGCGTGCAGGGTTGACGGCGGGTGGTCAAGCCAGCCGCGAACGGAGAATACCCGACGAAGACCCGAGGCTGGTTGCTCGCCACCACCCTTATGCATCGATGTCGATGCAGGGCCGCCGCATTACCTCTGCCGTCGCCGGTGCAATCCAGCCAGCGCGAGTCGCGTGCTCATCCGATGGCGCCTGTTCCGCACCTGGGTCGCGATCGTGGCCTATAGGTTTGGGCCAAGGTCGACAATCTTCCGCCGATCGCCGCTGCAAGAAGCGGTCTTGTTTGTTCGAAGATGTCCTTCTCGCTCGGCTCCGGTCAGTCGGGCGTGGCGGGTGCGGTGTAGCGCCCCTCGATGGCGGCGCGCATGAGCCTACGCTCTTCGTCGATTGAGAGGTCGTGGTTGGCGGCGAAGTTGGCGACCTCGTCGGCAAGGTCGTCATCCTTGATCGACGTGCGGATCCAGGTCTCGAAGTCGCCGTTGCGCAGGTGGAACAGGTAGGTGTCGGGGTCGACCCCGTCGCCGACCTGAAGGAACATGGACAGGTTCTGGGCGCGGATCCTCATCGCGCCGTCCGGTCCGCGGAAGAAGAAGCTGCGGTCCTCCCCCAGCGTCCCGTCGGCGTATTTGCGCGTGTGCCGCTTCACGGCGCCCTTCGGCTTCCCGACGGTGATCAGCATGGGCGGCGCCTCCGTGCGGCACTCCCAGTAGAGGGCTTCGCCGACCTCCGGCCCGCGGTCGGGCAGCGCTGGACAGGACCGTCCGAGGACGCGGCTCAGAACCTCGATCAGGCCGCGGCTGTCCCGGCCGATGACCAGCACGGTGCCGAGGCTGCGCAGCACCCCGGTCGCCAGCGTGTCGGGATGGACCGTGATGAAAATCGAGGGCATCTGGCCGTCGAGATTGACCCCGTCGCCGGCGTCCCGCCCGCGTGGCAGGACGTGGTGCGCCTCGTCGACCAGGATCCAGTGCGGCCGACCATATTTGGCGCGGATATCGAGCACGGCCGGAAACAGGCTCGCCAGCACGTCGGGCCGGTCCTCGACCCTGGACCCGAGCAGGTTGACGGTCACGTTGGTGCCGAGCTTGCGCACGGCGTCCAGCACCGGCTCGGGTGTCACGGGCGTGTTGGCGTCCCCGAACGTCACCGCGTCGGCGAAGTTGCCGTAGTCCCCCTCGGGATCGAACAGGCAGAGCTGGAATTTCGACGCTGCCAACTGCTCCAGGATCGCGGTCGCGAGGGTCGACTTGCCGCCGCCCGACGTGCCCGTGATCAGCACGCTGCCCCGATCCGGCCGGAGCATCACCTCCCGCCTGTCGGCGAGCCTCATGCCGATCGGCACGGAGTGGCGGGCCATCGCGGCGTCGAGCAGACGGGATTCGCCGTCGATCCAGGCCTCGATCGCCTCCGCGACGCCGGCGCCGCGGAGCGCCTCCGTCACCACGTCGGCCGCCGCCTTGACGGCCGGCAGCGCGTTGCCGACCGCGACGGCGCAGCCGCATGTCCGCATGAAGGCGAGGTCGTTCTCGGCGTCGCCCGTGGCCACGACGTTGTGGGCCGAGAGGCCGAGGTCCTCGAGCGCCGCCTCGAGGCCGGACGCCTTGTTGATGCCGTTCGGCAGCACCATCACGGCGCCTTTGTTGAAGATGATCTGCAGGTCGAGCCCGAGCGTGCGAATGGCCTCCAGAACGGCGGTCTCGTTGGGTTCCCACGTCGCCACGATGACGCGGCCGACCGACAGAGGCTCCATGCCGAGCGCCCTCAGATGCGCCACGAAGGGTTCGGGCGGCGGCGGCCCGAGAGGACGCTGCTCCTTGGTGGCGGGCGCGTAGAGCAGCGCGCCGTTCTCCGCCACGACCCGGTCGAAGAGGTCGAGCCGCGGGCAGACACGTTCGAGGTCGGGCAGTTCCCGGCCCGTCACCATCACGAGCCGCCGGCCCGTCAGCTTCAGCCGCTCGAGCGCCGCCAGTGTGTCGTCGTCGACGACACCGTCATGGGCGATCGTACCGTCGTAGTCGGTGGCAAGCGCACGGAAGTAATGCATGTCTTGGCGCACTCTTTTGCTGCGGCCGGCCCGCGACGCTCGTCCGCGGAATGTTCCGGCAACCGTCTCAAGGGGCGATGACGGTAGGTCCGCCTCGCGACGGTCGGATGACACAGGGCTGCTTCGCGGCGGGGTCCCGATCGGCAGCGGGGAGATGGATGAGGCGGGCCTCCGTTGGTCGCCAACACGACGTCGGTGCTGTCCACCCGATTGATGCGATGGGTTCAGGTCGTCGCGGTCGATCACGGTCGGCGTTCAGCGCGGTGCAACCGGCACCATGAGGCCGCCCTTGGTCCAGAGCGCGTTGATCCCGCGCGGCAGGTCCATGGCCGTACCCGGCCCGACGTCGCGGTCGTAGATCTCGCCGTAGTTTCCGACCGCGGCGATCGCGCGCACGGCCCAGTCGCGGTCGATCACCTTCTCGTCGACCCCCGGCACCAGCCCACCGAGCACGCGCAGCAAGGGATCCTCGGTGGTCCGCAACCCTGCGGCCGCAGCCCTCCCGACGCCGGCGGCTTCCGCCATCAGGAGCGCGTTCATCGTGGCGTCCACCACCGCGGCCCATTGCGGGTCCCCGTCCGGCAGCGCCGGGGTCATGGGTTCGATCGACAGGCGGTCGGGCAGGACGACGAAGTCGTCGACCTCCCCGTGGAAGCCGGACCTCGTATCGGCCAGGCGAGACACGCTCGAGACGATGGCGTCGCAATGGTTCCTCAGCAGGGCGACGTTCACCTCCCCGTCCTCCTCGAAGGGGAAAGGCAGGACCTTGACGCCTCGCTTGGACGCCTCGCTGTCGAGGACATCCTCGGCCCGCGTACTGCCGATGAAACATGCCGACTTTCCGGCGAGGTCGGCAAACGAGGCGATGCCGCCCTCGCGGCGGACCAGCAGGCCTTCCGCGTCGTAGAACACCGGACGACCGAACCTGAGCCTATGGACCATCTCGGCGGACGGGGCCGGCGACGCCCCGAACAGGAGGTCGATCCTGCCGGCCGCGATCGCGTCGAAGCCGTGCCGCTCGTCCGGGTAGGCCTGGATCTTGACCCTGCCGGCCTCGCCTGTCACGGCAGCCGCCACGGCGCGGCAGAGGTCGGCGCCGAGACCGTCGAGCGAACCGTGCACATCCGCCTTGCCGAAGTCCTCGGGCACGGCCAGCACGCCGCAGTTGAGTCCCTTCGCGGCCTCGACGCGGTCGAGCACGGGACCCGCCGCCGCCGGGAGGACGAGGCCGCAGACCACGACCCCGGCGAGCAGCCAATCCGTCGACATCCGTCGGCACACCCGCAGCACCATCCTCGGCGTCCCGTCAGCCCTCCGCGCCGATCAATGTGTCCACGTCCCCGACGTCGGGACCCCCGGCGTGGTGCCCGGACGCGGGTTGAAATCGGCCGGAGGCGGGTCGGTAAGCGTTCCCCCGACATAGTCGGTCGGGGTGACGCCGACGGTCTTGCAGCCGAGACCGCCGTAGTGCGGGAGCGAGGTGACCTGCGCCGGGGGGATCATCGCCAAGGACGGGGGAAGCGGCGGCTGCGTCCCGAGCAGGCGGCTATTGTCGAAGGCGATCGTGAGGTCGCCGATGCCCGCCACCTTGTCGTCGGCCGGCCCCAGGTTGTTCTGACCGAGCGCCTGCTTGCCGATCTGGCGGCCCTGCACCTCATCGGGGAGGTCGGCCAGCGGGACGAGGTTGAAGAGGCGGTCGACGAACTTGATGACCGAGCTGTGCTCGGAATACTGGTCCACGATGACGTGGGACTTGCCATAGGGCGAGATCACGATGGTCGGTATGCGCGGCCCTCCCGCCAGCGGGTTGCCTTCCGGGTCGAGCGAACGGATCCGCGAGAGGCCGTGATCGTAGAGGCCGTCCGTCTCGTCATAAGTGATGATGATGGCGCTGTCCTTCCAGTACGGGCTCTGCGCGATGGCGTTGACCTCGTCGGCCACGAGGGCCTCGGAGATCTGGGCGTCCGAGTAACCTGGATGGTCGTCGTTGCCCTGGAAAGCCTTCTGCACCGCAGGGTTCTTGTCGACCGGGACGAGGAGATCGTTGTTGTTGTAGCCGCCGCGGAGGTAGAAGACGCCGCCCTGCTGGGGCAGCGATCTGGCATTGATCGCCGTGAAGAAGTCGCCGTTGCCGTGGAGGTGAAGCACCTCCTTGGTGTTGTCGGCGATGTAGCCGAAGTACTGCGGCCCGTTGTGGTGGGTCACATAGCCCGAGTGCGACGCCGGCTCGTTCCCGTCGCTGGGCTCCTGGTCGAAGCCCTGCTGGTACCAGCCCCACTGCACCTGCTTCAGGTTCTTCGAGGCGATCGTGCTGATGTCGTTCTGGACGTCGGCGAGGTCGACCGCCGGGTTCTGGTCGGCCTTGACGATGTTGGTGACCTGGGGACCCATGAACGACAGCGGCAGGGTCGCGTAGGTCTGGTTGAAGGTCGGCTTGTTGGGGTTCTCGCCGCCGAACGTGATGGCCGGGCGGGTCGGATCGAGGTTCGACCCGCCGTAGGGCGGGGGATCGGCCACCACGGGTTCGCCGCCTGACGCCACGACCGCCGGATCGGACGTGTTGCTGCTGGCCTGGTTCTGGTGCAGGGCCCACTGCGTCTCGCCCGACTGGCCCGCGATCATGGCGATGGCATTGGGCGTGGAGGGGCCGAGGGTCGTCTGGTGGAAGTTGTCGAACATCGCAAACCTGTCGGCGTACTGCCACAGGAACGGGACGGTGTCGCAATCGACGTGGCTCATGACCAGTTCGGCGCGCTGCTTTTGCAGCAAGGTCGGCCTAGTCGAAGCCGGCAGACCGGTAGCGAGCGAGACGATCTGGCCTGCGGCGTTGGTGGTCAGGCCTTCCGCGTTCAGCGCGTAGCGGTCGTTCCGGGCGGCGTTCGTGGCGGGGTCGACGTCGATGTCGTTCACGTAGCCGGTATGGCTGTGGTCGACCGAGTCTGTGTCGGCGGGGTAGAGCGGCACCGTCGCGCCGTTCACGTCGGTCACGGTCGACGGGATGAGAAAGGGCGAGATGCTGCCCGTCGAGCCGTCCGTGTTGACGATAGGCTGGCTGATGCCCGGCTTGGGCGTCTTCTTGGGAAAATACAGACCCTCGGCGCCCGGGTACGTTCCGAAGAACTGCTCGAAGGACCTGTTCTCCTGGAACAGGACGAAGACATACTTCACCTTCTGTCGGATCAGGGCGAGTTGCGCCTCCGAGGAAAGCTGCGGCTCGAGCGCGAGCTCCGTCGCCAAGCTCATCGTGAGGCTCGAACTCCTGGGCTGACCGTGAACGCCGGCAGTCTGGGCCATGGCGCCCGGGCCTTGCACCATCCCGATGACGGCCAGCATGGCGCTCGTGGAACGAAGGCGGCGTTTCAGCGTCATCGGAGAGTCCCCAGC
>CAXUCF010000020.1:23298-29166 GCA_964249275.1 uncultured Lichenihabitans sp. | reverse complement strand
CCCTCACCATACCGCAAGCCGATATGGCCGTTAAGTCCGACAGGCTGCTAGCGGCGCTCGGTGCCGCTCCGACTACCGGGAGCGACACTCGAACGTTATCGTCTCGGCCGGAAGCGCGTCAACAAGCAAAATAGCCGATAGCGTATGTCCAATTCTTGGTCACGGCTACTACGGCACGACTTCTCGTTCCCCTGGAGCTCGCCTCTCGACCCGAGATCTGGGGGAGAAGGAGCTTCAGAAGCATCATCTTCGATGACAGGCCAGGATGTCGCCGGCAAGACTGACGACATCCTGGTGTGTGTGGTCGGAGCTAACCAGTCCGCGTCCGTACACGGACACGCGGCGGTGGAGCGCTGCGGGAGGCACCCAGCGCCTCGAAGGTCATGCCCGTTTCGACATCGATGGCGTCCCGGCCGGTCATGGCCTGCCATCTGCGCACCGCGATATCGGCATATTTCGGCTCGATCTCCATCGCCATCACCCGCCGCCCGACCCTCTCGCCGGCCAGGATGGTGGTGCCCGAGCCGACGAACGTGTCGAGCACGATGTCTCCGCGATGCGTGACGTCCTTGATCGCATCGGCTACAAGTGCAGTCGGCTTCACTGTGGGGTGGTCGGCAAGATCCTGTTTGCGGCCTGATCTGAAGGTGTTGGCGCCGGGGTAGGTCCACACATTCGAGCGGTTCCGGCCGAAGCGGCCCATCTGAACATTGTCAAGATGCGGCTCGTCGCCGACCCGAAACACGCCGATCAACTCGTGCTGACTTCGGTATAGGCCGCCCTGCCCTGCGTTGGTCTTGTTCCACACTACCAGGTTGAGCATCGCGCCATAGACCTCGGCGCCGGCCTCGACGAGATCGCGCACATGCTTCCAGTCGATGCAGACGAAATGAACGGCGCCTTCCTGAGAGAGGCCCGCCACGTTGCGGACCGATGCCGTCAGGAACGCGACGAACTCGGCTCGGGACATCTCGCCTGAAGCAAAGGCGAACTCGGGATGTTGGGAGCGCCCACGACCGCCGATATCGCGCACCCTGAGGTTGTAGGGTGGATCCAGGAAGGCAGCAGCGGCGAGCTTCCCGTCGATAAGCCGATCGAGGGCGGCATGATCCCGCGCGTCGCTGACCAGCAGGCGATGCTCGCCGAGCTGAACGAGATCTCCCAACCGAAGAACAGGTGGCGCGGACAGGATGCTTTCCTCGATGTCGTCGTCGGGATGGGCTGCCTGGTCCTCGAAATTGATCGCGAGCTGGTCGAGCTCGGCCACCTCGGAGCCCGTGTCGGTCAGGTCGAAATCGACCGCCTGCAGGAGCAGCTCGAGCTCCGGCAACTCGAGCGCCAACTTCTGCCGGTCCCAGCCGGCATCCTCGCCGATCCGGTTGTCTGCGATCAGGAAATTCCGCTTTTGGGCTTCAGAGGCATCGAAAATCTGAATGATCGGCACCTCGGTGCGACCAGTGATCTTGCAGGCCTCAACGCGGGCGTGGCCGGCGAGGATGGTCCAGTTCTCGTCGACGATGACCGGAGAGAGCGCGCCCGACACATCGAATGAGCGTGCGATCTTGCGGATCTGCTTCTTCGAGTGGGTGCGAGCGTTATGCGGGTTCGGCTGAAGAGCCGAGACCGGACAGAGCCCGTAGCGGGCCGAGACGCCAGAGCCGACCTCCAAGCGTTGCGCCTCGTCGATCGGGAGTGCGTTGGACTTGAGGGTCGGTTCGGCCGAAAGCCGAGATTTAGTTTTTCGAAAATGAGGCGAAGCCATCATGTCAGTCTCCTGTGGAGACCGAACCCGTCGAGCCGAGCAGCAAGCACGAGAAGGACGCTGGCGCCTGGGCGCCAAGGGGTCCAACCGGAGCTTGCCTACGGGACACTGTCCCTCGGACTGCTGAGGCTACTGCACGGTCGACGACTCAGTCGCCCGTGAACGGCCGATCCGATGATCGGCCGGCTCCTTCCATAACGACCTCCGAGCCGGCGCTCAAGCTTTTTCGGCGAAGCTCGGACAAGGTGAGGACGGCTCATATGTTCGTGTTTTGTTCTTTAATACTCTTCGGCGAAAAGTGCCGGATCTGCGAACCGCTAGCGCGCCTGCGTCAGCGGGCCACGCCGAGTCCACATCCGGGTCGACGGAAACACCGTTTCTCCCTGCTTTTCCCCCTGAAGCAGGGAGAACGGAGCAGGGTTCGCGCATGACTCTCCCCTCCGCCATTTTCCTTTGATAAGCTGGCACAAAGGCATGCGCTATTTTACAATTGCCAATCCAGTCAGGACAAAGAGGAGCAGGGTGTCGGTACGAATGTGAATTCATCCGAGTTCCCCCTCAAATCACAGCGGCTTTCCCCGCGAGCAGCGCGGCTCCCGCCTCGATGGGGCGAACCGAGAGTTCATCTGTTTGCGGTCGCCTGATCAGGTTGAAAGGTCACCACCGACCTGATCGACTTGCCCTCGTGCATGAGGTCGAAGGCGTCGTTGATGCGATCGAGCGGCATGGTGTGGGTGATCAGGGGGTCGATGGCGATCCTGCCGTCCATGTACCAGTCGACGATCCTGGGCACGTCGGTGCGGCCCCGCGCTCCGCCGAAGGCCGAGCCGCGCCACACCCGGCCCGTGACCAGTTGGAACGGCCGGGTGGCGATCTCGGTGCCGGACGGCGCCACGCCGATGATGATCGATTCGCCCCAGCCGCGATGGCAGCATTCGAGCGCTTGGCGCATCGTGTGCACGTTGCCGATGCACTCGAACGAGAAGTCGGCGCCGCCGCCCGTGAGGTCGACGATGGCCTGCACGACCTTGTCGCGGCCGACCTCGTCCGGGTTGACGAAATGCGTCATGCCGAAGCGCTCGGCCATCTCGACCTTGCCGGGGTTGAGGTCGACCCCGATGATCCTGTCGGCCCCGACCATGCGGGCGCCCTGGATCACGTTGAGGCCGATCCCGCCCAGGCCGAACACCACGACATTGGCGCCGGGCCAGACCTTGGCGGTGTAGACCACCGCGCCGATGCCCGTGGTGACGCCGCAGCCGATGTAGCAGATCTTGTCGAAGGGCGCGTCCTCGCGGACCTTGGCCAGCGCGATCTCGGGCAGCACCGTGAAGTTCGAGAAGGTCGAGCAGCCCATGTAGTGGAAGATCTCGCCCGCGTCGCAGGAGAACCGCGAGGTGCCGTCCGGCATCAGGCCCTGCCCCTGGGTCGAACGGATGGCCGTGCACAGGTTCGAGCGCTGGCTGAGGCAGGTCTTGCACTGCCGGCACTCGGGCGTATAGAGCGGGATCACGTGGTCGCCGACCTTCACGGCCGTGACGCCCGGGCCGATGTCGCGCACGATGCCGGCGCCCTCATGGCCCAGCACGGCCGGGAACCTGCCCTCGGAATCGAGGCCCGACAGCGTATAGGCGTCGGTGTGGCACACGCCCGTCGCCATGTTCTCGACCAGCACCTCGCCGGCCTTCGGCCCCGCGATCTCGATGGTCTCGACCGTGAGCGGCTTGTTGGCGGCCCAGGCAACGGCGGCGCGAGTCTTCATGAGCACGTTCCAGCTTCGAAAGACGAGACCATCCGATGTTAACGGGCTCGACAGCGAATAGCCACCCTCTCGCTGGGATCCATCGCGCGAGGTCGCGTTAGCCGACCGGTAGGGGCCGCCGATGCTTCGGGTTGGCCTGATGCTGCCGTCGCTGTCCCCGAGATGGAAGTCCAGGAGCCAATGGAGGAGAGTTCGTTCGCCCTCTTGACTACGGAGCCGGTCCGTCGTCCACTCCGCAGGCTGCTTGGTAGAATGGAGTGACCGGTCGAGAGCGGTCCGCAGTAGCGCCATTGCCATGGTAACGGTCATGGCCTCGTGAGACCGCGTAACCGAGCCGATAGAACGCTCGTGCGCTTCAATCGAGATCAGGGAGGAACACAATGGCCGAAGCGATCCGAATCCATCCGTCTGTCGATGGCGGCGTGGAGCCCGGAGCAGCCGATTTCAAGGGCGGCACGCTCAGTTGCAAATGCGCGCAGGATCCCGTCAAAGTATTCGTCGCCGGTCAGATCGCGCACAACCACGCCTGCGGCTGCACCAAATGTTGGAAACCGCAAGGCGCTGTCTTTTCGGTCGTGGGTGTCGTGCCGCGCGACAAGGTCAGCGTCACAGAGAATGGGAACAAACTCGGCGTGGTCGACCCCAGTGCCAGCATCCAGCGTCACGCCTGCAAGCAATGTGGCGCACACATGTACGGGCGGATCGAGAACGAACGACACCCTTTCCATGGGCTCGATTTCGTGCACCCCGAACTGTCGGCCGAAAGCGGTTGGGCAGCCCCCGAATTTGCCGCCTTCGTCTCCTCGGCCATCGAGGGAGGTATGAGCCCCGACAAGATGGGCGCGGTACGCGCGAGGCTGAAGGAGCTGAAGCTGGAACCTTACGACTGCCTGTCACCGCCCTTGATGGACGCCATAGCGACGCATGCCGCGAAGGCGTCGGGCGTGCTGCCGCCGTAAGCGAGAATCGTCGGCAGCCTCGAACGCCGCGCGCCTGGGGACGCCGCAGCCTCGAAGACGCACATTGAACGACGCTCCCTCGGGAAGCCAAACACGCTGGACGGCCAACGGGGGAACGATCGACCAGCCGACGAGGTTACAGGAGTTAAGCCAACGATAGAACAATGGGGGAACGTCCTATGTGTTTTGGAAGCATCAAGGCTCGCGCCTGGCTGGTCGGCATGGCCATCGCGTCTTTCCCGACCCTGGGGTTTGCCGGGCCCTGCTCGGACGATGTCGCCGAACTCGGCCGCAAGCTGTCGGCGTCCCCGGCTCTCGGTCCCACCACGACGGGCGCGTTGTCCGGCGCCGGACCGGGCAGCATCCAGCCCAAAGGGGCTGCGGGACAGGGTGAGACACCGTCGAAGACCGGCACATCGGCCGACAGCCGCCAAGGCGGTACCGCCGGAACCAAGGAACTGAACGCGGTCGTCGGTCAGGTCGCCACATCGTCCCAGGACGCACGCGCCCAGCAGCAGGGACTGCCGACGGCCGCGGAGGTCGCGGCGCGAGGCTCCAAGACGTCGGTCGAGACAACGCCCACTGGAACCGCCAGCCCACAGCCGGACGACCGGATATCGTCGGCCAAAATGGAGTTGGAGAAGGCGCGCATGTTGGACCAGAAAGATGACCGCGCTTGCGCCGACTCGGGCAAGCACACGCGCGACCTGATGGGCGGCTGACCGTGACTTGCCGGCCCTCGCCCTGGGCTCGATCTTGGCTCGGGCGAGGCGGGTGCGGTGCAGAACGGCATCCCCGCTCATCGACTGTCGACGGTGATTTACCCAAGCGTCGGCCGGAGGGGGCCAGGGCGAGAGCCCGGCTTCACCGGGGATCTGTAAGCAGGCTCGCTTCCCCCTGACGCATGCCAGGGCCGCGAAAGCCAACATAACCGTGAGTCAACTGCTGTGGGTCTGGACGGATGCCGAAGGGGTGGCTCGTGTTTCTCGGCTTAGCGGCGTCGGCGGCGACAGGGTGGGCGCGGGCCGAGGAACCACTACGCTTTTGGAACACGACGACGATGACGATCACGCGTTTGCAATTCGCACAGCCGGGCACGAAGGCCTGGGGCGCCAACCAGTGCGAGAACGACTCGGACAAAAGCGTTGCGGCCGATGAACGGTTGCGCCTGACGGGAGTGAAGCCGGGCCGCTACGATGTGAGATTGGCCGATACGACAGGACGCATTTGCACGGTTCGCGATGTCGAGTTGAAGGCGGGCGGCAAATACGCGCTTTCGCTCGGCAACGACGATCTGAAGGATTGCTCGAACTAGAGACCGACACGCTCGGGTGGGTGGACGCCATTGCGCGAGCGGCGGCATGTCGGCGGCGGGCGCCTGTCGC
>CAXUCF010000020.1:16413-23288 GCA_964249275.1 uncultured Lichenihabitans sp. | reverse complement strand
GCCTGTCGCGATGATCGGGGGGACGGGAGCGAGCCGCATGCAGCGACGACGAGCGCTGGCTCTACTGGCCGCCACGGCTGCGGCGCCTCGGGCTCTCGCTTCCGTGGCGAAATTCTCCGTTGCCGCGGAGGTGCCTTTCCCCATGGTGGAAGTCGCGCCCGGAATCCATGTACGCCACGGCGTCCACGAGGACGCAACCCGGGCGAACGATGACGCCATCGCCAACATCGGCTTCATCGTTGGCGAGGACGCCGTCGCAATCATCGATCCTGGCGGAAGCCGCACGGACGGAACGCGCCTGCGGGCCAGCGTCCGGGCCGTCACCGATAAGCCGATCCGATATCTCGTGCTGTCGCACATGCACCCGGATCACGCCTTCGGAGCCTCCGCTTTCGAGGCGGACGCGCCCACCGTGATCGGACACGCCCGCATGCGAGCCATCCTGGTGGATCGGGGGGAGTTCTATCGCGGCCGGCTGTCCGATGTCCTCGGCCGCGAGGAGGCTGGCGACTATGCGGTGCCGGAGATCCTCGTGGCGCAATCGGCCACCATCGACCTCGGCCGTCGGTTGCTCGAACTGAAGGCGCACGGGACGGCCCACACCGACAACGACCTGACGGTCTTCGACCGGACTACCGGCACGCTTTGGGCGGCCGACCTCCTGTTCGTTGAACGCGTGCCCGCGATCGATGGCAGCATCCTGGGATGGCTGAAGGAGATCGAAGCCCTGAAGGCGATGGCCGCGGATCGGGTGGTGCCCGGCCATGGCCCGGTTTCGCTCCCCTGGCCAGCCGCGACCGAAGACGAGGAACGATACCTTCGCACGCTCGCGCGCGAGATCCGGGCCATCACCGCGCGCGGCGGCGACATCGAGACCGCGGTCGCCACGGTCGGGTTGAGCGAGCGGGGGCGCTGGGCGCTGTTCGACGACTATAACGGCCGCAACGTCACGAGCGCGTTCAAGGAACTCGAGTGGGAGTGAAGTGCGATCCACCTTGCGCAACACGGGAGGAAGCGGAATGAAGGCCATCATATTGGCACTGGGCCTGACCTTGCTGGCGGCAATGCCCGCGCGAGCGGAAGAAGACGACGCGGCGCGGGTCGCACGCTGGGGGGAGTTGAAGCACGCGGTCTTCGGCGATCGCGCCGTGAGCGACGACGCCGGCGTCATCGTGCTCGACGCGCCGGCCCGTGCCCTGGACGCGTCGGTGGTCCCTATCACGGTGACCTTGCCCGGCCCCGAGAAGGTCAAGGCGCTCTACATCATGGTGGACGGCAATCCCTCCCCTCTGGCCGTCACCTTTCACTTCGGCCCCGCCGCCGCGGCGCATGTCTTGAAAACGCGCGTGCGCGTCGACCAATATACGTTGATGCACGCCGTGGCGGAAACGGAGGACGGGCGCCTGTTCGGCGCCGAGCGCTTCGTCAAGGCGGCAGGCGGATGCTCGGCCCCATCGCTCAAGGATCCCCAGCAGGCGCTGGCCCGGATCGGCCAGATGCGGCTCCATGTGGAGGACAATGCGGCGATTGCTGACGGCCGGCCCGCGACCGCGCAGCTCTTGATAAGCCATCCCAACAACAATGGCATGCAGGTCGATCAACTGTCGCACAACTTCGTGCCGGCGCGCTTTATCCAGGACATGCAGGTGCGGTACGGCGACACGATAGTGTTCAGTGCCGACACCGACATCTCGTTGAGCGAGGACCCGGCCATCACCTTCGACTTCGTGCCGCGCGGCCCCGGACCCCTCGGCGTCGAGGTGCGGGACAGCACGAAGGCCGTGTTCCGCCACAGCTTCGACCTGGCGGCCGCGAAAGGCTGACCTTCAGTGGCAGCGAAGGTTGACCTCGGCCTGAGCGCGTCGGAGCTTCTCGGTCTCCTCCTTGGCGATCGGCGTGTCACGAAACATGGCGCCGCGTTGGCCCAGGCCGCCCTGCTGCATGCGCAGGATCGTGTCGGCCTTCTCGTAGTCGTCGTAGGGAAGAAGGTCCGCGATGGTGTCGATGCCGCAAGCGCAGTGATCGAGGTATTCCCGCTTGAACGCGTTGGCGGCGAGGCAGCCGATCACGTAGTCGGCCCGCGCTGTCGTGGGATAATCGTGTGCGGGATGCCGGTCTTGCTGCGCAAGGGTGGGCGACACGGCCAGGGAGACCGCGAGAAACGCGGCCGCGATCAAGGCGAAGGGCTTCACGGCTTTTCCCCCACGAAGGTCAATGTTTCGCGCAGTGCGGGCGCTCCCAGCGCTGGGTCGGGCGGCAGCTCCGAGCGAAGTTCGGCAAGCATTCCCGGAACGCCGTCCGCCAGCACGAAGACGTAGGTCTTGCCCCGCACCGAAGGCAACCGCTCGAGCCTTTGGTCATCGGCGAAGGGCCGCAGGGTGATCTGACGCGCCGGCAAGGCGCGACCATCGAGCGTGAAGGACGCGTCGGCCACCACGGCCCGATCCACGAGGGCTTCACGAATGCGGTTGCGGAAATAGGTCGCGGACAGGCCGAGTTGCTCCTTCATGTCGCGCACGTCACGCTCGAGGAACATCATGAGAAGCGGGTTGCCCGCGAAATTGTCGACGGGCGGGTAAGGCAGCCGGCGGGCGCCGGTGAGGAAATCGAAGCTGACGGATTTCGTTCCGTCCGTATGGGGTGCGCCGACATGGACCGCGACTCGATCGGTGAAACCCGAAGCGCCGCTTCGGACGAAGCTGTATTCCAGGGTTTCCGGCTGAGACACATTGTGCAGGTGCGGCGTTTCGAACAACGCGGTCTGCGCGGGGCTAAGAGGGCGCGTGTCCTGCGGCTCGGCGCTTTGTGCGAGGCCTAGCGCCACCGATCCCCAGGATGCGGCAACGACAACGAACAGCGCGGCTCCCATCCGTGACATGGACATTTGGCACCACCCAGGAAGAACACGATGATCGAGTTGGTCCTCATCTACTGCATGGTCGCCGCGCCGGACCGCTGTGTCGAGCGGCGGGAGTTCTTCGATCACCCGCTGAGCGAAACGGAATGCGTCTACAACGCGCAGGAGGTAGGAGAGCGCTATGTGGAAACACACAAGCAGTGGCGTTTGTCCCGATGGCGTTGCGAGCGCGACAAACCGCGGGAAACGCCGATCTGACGAAGACGTTTGCGCTGCGTGTCGGCGGCTCAATCGCTTCCTCGCTCGGTCGTCGACGAAGCTCGATGGGTCAAGTCTTCGTGAGGTCAGGCCAATCTAACAGGGATCGATCGGCGCGGTCCATGTCAAACCTGAACGGCCGAGATCGACCTCGTCGGGCCAAGATTGCGTCGGGGACATCATTGTTGCACTGCGAGGGAAATGATGTTGCATCGCAATTCTGGCTTGATCCGTCGAACCTGGAAACAGCCGGCGTTTTGAACGCTTGTAGTAAGCGCGAGCATATGCGAACTTTAGACTTGGCGCCGATCGCAAGCGGAACGCTTTGGCCCTGACGGGGCACAAGCGTCGCATTGTCGACGGTCCGCGAACGGGTGACCCGCTGCGGCCGCTCGATCCTGCTGGGGAGGGAAAGCCATGAAGCATTTTCAACGATCGCTGTTGGCCTGCACTGCCGTGCTCGGCTTGGCCGTTTCGGGACTAGGCTGCCAGTCGGCGTCCGCCAATGAAGAATTGAAAAAGCTGCAGGACGACGCGAGCCAATGGGTCATGCCCACGGGCAATTACGCGAACCATCGCTACAGCACGCTCGATCAGATCAACGCCAGCAATGTCAAGAATCTTCGCCCCATTTGGTCGTTCTCGACAGGCGTGTTGCGCGGTCACGAGGGTGGCCCGCTCGTCATCGGTAACACGATGTATCTGAGCACGCCGTTTCCGAACAACGTGTTCGCGCTGGACCTGAACGACAACGGCAAGATCATCTGGAAGTACGAGCCGCATCAGGACCCGAACGTCATCCCGGTAATGTGCTGCGACACGATCAACCGCGGCGTGGCCTACGGCAACGGCCTGATCGTCATGAACCAAGCGGACGCCACCACCGTGGCGCTGGACGCCAAGACCGGCAAGCTGGTCTGGAGCGTCAAGAATGGCGACGCGGCCAAGGGCGAAACCATGACGGCGGCGCCCATGATCGTGAAGGACAAGGTGTACGTGGGTATCAGCGGCGGCGAGTTCGGCGTACAGGGGCGGTTCACCGCCTATAACTTGAAGGATGGCTCGCTGGCCTGGAAGGCTTATTCGGTCGGGACCGACGACCAGATCATGGTCGACCCGAACAAGACCACGATGATGGGCAAGCCGATCGGGGCGAACTCTTCCGTGTCGAGCTGGCAGGGCGACCAATGGAAGACCGGCGGCGGCGGTACCTGGGGCTGGTATTCCTATGACCCGGACCTCAACCTGGTCTATTACGGCACCGGCAACCCCAGCACGTGGAACCCGACCCAGCGCCCCGGCGACAATAAATGGTCGATGACCATCTTCGCCCGCGACGCCGACACCGGCGTGGCCAAATGGGTCTACCAGATGACCCCGCATGACGAGTGGGACTACGACGGCGTCAACGAGATGATCCTCGCGGACATCAACGTGAAGGGCAAGCCCACCAAGGCGCTGGTTCATTTCGACCGCAACGGCTTCGCCTACACGCTGAACCGCGACACGGGTGAACTGCTGGTCGCCGAAAAGTTCGACCCGGCAGTCAACTGGGCGACGCATGTCGACATGCAGACCGGTCGTCCGCAGGTGGTGGCTCAATATTCGACCCAGGCGCAAGGCGAAGACAAGAACTCGCGCAACATCTGCCCGGCGGCGCTGGGCTCCAAGGACCAGCAGCCCTCGGCGTTCTCACCCAAAACCGGCCTGTTCTACGTGCCGACCAACCACGTCTGCATGGACTACGAGCCGTTCAAGGTGTCCTACACGGCGGGGCAGCCCTTTGTCGGGGCGACGCTGTCGATGTACCCGCCCAAAGGCGAAACCAACCTCGGCAACTTCATTGCCTTCGATGCCGGCACCGGCAAGATCGTGTGGTCGGATCCTGAACCGTTCTCGGTGTGGTCCGGCGCGCTCGCGACGGCCGGCGACATCGTGTTCTACGGCACGCTCGATGGCTATCTGAAAGCCGTGGACATCAAGACCGGAAAGGAGCTGTACCGCTTCAAGACCCCGTCCGGCATCATCGGCAACATCAACACCTACACCCACAACGGCAAGCAATATGTCGCCGTGCTGTCGGGCGTGGGCGGCTGGGCCGGCATCGGCATGGCGGCGGGCTTGAGCGAGGATCAAGCCGGTCTCGGCGCGGTCGGTGCCTACAAGTCGCTGTCCAATTACACCCAGCTGGGCGGCGTGTTGTCGGTGTTCGGCCTCGACTGAGCAGGCGTTCCCACGCGTGCTCACACTTCGCAATCCGAGCAGCCCGGCTTTCGCTCACGCGGCGGAATCGACCGTGACATCCGCCACGCAAGGGCTGCTCGGATCAGGATGTCATGGGCCCCGGCCGCGCACCGTTCTTGGCCGGAGTTCATCCCCTCACTGGAGAATCGATGATGCGAAGGGAGGCGATGCTTGCCCTGTCGGCGGCGCTTGGGTTGACGGTCGCTTGCGGCGGCGGGTTCTCGGCCCGAGCCGAGAACGAACCCGTCTATGTGGTGAAAAACGGCCAGGTGGATCAGCACGTCTATAACGGGTTCCGCCGCTACGGGGACTCGTGTCTCCGATGCCACGGTCCGGACGGCGCCGGCAGCTCGTACGCGCCGAACTTGACCGAATCCTTGAAGAGGATGAGCTACGATGACGTCGTGAACGTCATCATCAACGGCCGCAAGAATGTCAATTCGGCGAGCAACAACGTCATGCCCTCGTTCGGGACGACTGAGGATGTGGTCAACTATATGGATGACATCTACGGTTACCTGAAGGCGCGCTCCGACGGCCAATTGGGGCGTGGGCGGCCGAAGCGCATCGGGGAAGATGATTAGTCTCCGGTTTCGTGGCATGGCGGCGGTCGGAGTGGCCGCTATGTTGGCCGCCTCCGGAGCCGGAGCGCAACGGGCGGAAGTCGTGTCCCGAACGGAACTCAGCATTTGCGCAGATCCTCACAATCTGCCGTTCTCAAATCAGAGCCGGGAAGGTTTCGAGAACAAGATTGCCGATTTGATCGCAGCCGACCTTCACCTACCCGTCACCTATGTATGGTTTCCGCAGGTGGTGGGCTTCGTGCGCAACACGTTGAGCGCGCGGCAGTGCGACCTCGTCATGGGCGCGGTCAGTGGCGACGGCACCATGGAAACAACGAATTCCTACTACCATACGGGCTACATGATCGTGACCCGCGCGGCCGATGGGATCGATGCGCAATCGCTCGACGATCCGGTGCTGGCCGACAAGACCATCGGCCTCATCGCTGCGACGCCGCCGACCGACCTCTTGCTGCGTCACGGGTTGATGCCGCATGTCCGTTCCTATGCGCTGGCGGTTGATACGCGCGAGGACAATCCGGCGCGCGGCATGGTCCGGGACCTGGTGGACGGGGCCATCGACGTGGGGCTGCTATGGGGGCCGATCGCCGGATACGCGATCACGCACGACCACCTGCCCCTCAAAGCCGTGTTTATCGCGCCCGAACCCGACATGGCCCGGTTGGATTTCCGCATCGCCATGGGAGTGCGGGCCAATGAGCCGGAATGGCGCCGCCGCATCAACATGGCGATCGGCAAGCAGCAGATGCAGATCGACCGCGTGCTGGCCGACTATGGTGTGCCGTTGCTCGACGAGCAGAACCGGCCGCTGGCGGCGGGCCGGCCATGAGGGTGATCGCTCTCGCGTCGGCGCTTTGGATCGCGGGCAGCGTCGCCGCGCCGGCCGACCCTCGCGTGCCGGAACCCGTCGGCTATCGCACCGATGACTACCG
>CAXUCF010000020.1:0-16403 GCA_964249275.1 uncultured Lichenihabitans sp. | reverse complement strand
GCGGGGGGGCGGGTCGTTCACACGGACGCGCTGAAAGCCATGGTGGACAAGGGGGAGGCCGTGCTTGTCGACGTGCTGCCGGCCCCGCGCCGGCCCGAAGGCATGAAGGCCGGCGCACCATGGATGCCGCTCTCGCGCAACGATATACGGGGGAGTGTGTGGCTGCCCGAGGTCGGCCGCGGTGCCCTCGACCCGGCGCTTGACGGCCGCTTCCGCCGACGGCTCGACGAACTGACCGGAGGCGATCGGTACAAACCTCTGGTGTTCTATTGTTTGCCGGATTGTTGGATGAGTTGGAACGCGACGAAGCGCGCCGCGAGCTATGGCTATCGCAACTCCATCTGGTATCCCGACGGCAGCGATGGTTGGCACGCCGCCGGGTTGCCGATGCAGCAAGCCTGGCCCGAGCCGGTACAATGAAGCATGCCCGGTAGTGGCTGCCGTGACGCAGGGTACCTCGCACCGTCCAGGCCCGGACCATTTAGGACGGCGGGGATCCAGCGCCGAGCGGCCTCCACCAGAAAAGCTTCTCGATAAGCACTGGGGCTTCCCCGGTTGGCCGAGCGTAGTGGGAGCGTTGGATGGACACCAGGGCGGTCCAGATCCGCGGCTGCGTCCTTGTGCTTCGACACTCACCTTTCGATGGCGCGTCGGGCGTGTCGCCGATTGCCGTGGCGCCGGCTGGCTGTTAGGATCGGAACTGCCGCCGCGATGCGGCATTCACAATAGTTGGAGGAACACATGGCCTGGACCACACCGACGATCGAAGAAATCTGCCTCGGCATGGAAGTGACGAGCTACGAGTCAGCCGAGATCGAGTTCTGATCACCTCGGAACCTTGAGCGTGGCGGCAGGGCCGTGCAGATCATCGTCCTCGGCTCCGCTGCGGGGGGCGGTTTCCCGCAGTGGAACTGCCGCTGTCCGAACTGCCGCCTTGCCTGGGCGGGCGACCCGCGGGTCGCCCCGCGCACGCAGTCGAGCCTCGCGGTCAGCGCCGATGGCCGCGACTGGGTGCTGGTGAACGCATCGCCCGACCTGCGACAGCAGATCATGGCCACGCCGGCGCTTCATCCGCGCGAGGCACAGCGCCACACGCCGATCCGCTCGGTCGTGCTGACCAACGGCGATGTCGACCACGTAGCGGGCCTGCTCACGCTGCGCGAGCGCCAGCCCTTCGCGCTCCATGCCTCGCCGTCGGTGCTCGGCACATTGGCCCGTAACGCCATCTTCACCGTGCTCGACCCCGCCCTCGTTACTCGGCGCCCCATGGCGCTCGACGAGGCGAGCGCCGTCGCGGGCCTCCGCGTCACGCCCTTCGCGGTGCCCGGGAAGGTGCCGTTGTTCCTCGAAGACGACGACGTCGAGGTCGGCCGCGAGACCGATCTGACGATAGGGCTCGACATCGCGGCGAACGGTCGCCGCGCCGTCTACGTGCCGGGTTGCGCCGCCGTGACGGCGGGCCTGTTGGGCCGAATCTCCGGTGCCGACCTGCTGCTGTTCGACGGCACCACCTACACGGACGGAGAGATGGTGGATCTCGGCCTGTCGCCCGAGGGCTTCTCACCCAAGACCGCGGCCCGAATGGGTCACGTTGCCATGACGGGACCGTCGGGCTCGCTGGCGGCGTTGACTGACGCGCGAGTGGGCAGCAGGGTCTACCTCCATATCAACAACACGAACCCGGTGCTGGTCGAGGGGTCTGCGGAGCGCGGCGTTGTCGAGGCAGCCGGCTGGCGCGTGGCCCATGACGGGATGGAGTTCGGGCTGTGACCGACGCGGGGCACGAGACGATGAGCCCCGACCACCTCGAGGCGAGCCTGCGGCGGATCGGGGCCGAGCGCTACCACAACCTCCATCCGTTCCACCACCGCCTGCACCACGGGCTCTGCACCCGCGACGAGGTGCGGGCCTGGGCGCTGAACCGCTACTATTACCAGTCCATGATCCCTATCAAGGACGCGACGGTGTTGAGCCGCATGGGAGATCCTGCCTTGCGCCGCGAATGGCGCGAGCGCATCTTCGACCATGACGGGCGTGCGGCGGGCGACGGCGGCATTGCCCGCTGGCTGAAGCTCACGGCGAGCCTCGGCTTCGACGACGACTACGTGACGTCGTCGCGCGGCATCCTGCCGGCAACGCGCTTTGCAGTCGATGCCTATGTGCATTTCTGCGCGAGCCGCACGCTGCTCGAAGCCGTCGCGTCGTCGCTGACGGAGCTGTTCTCTCCGCAGATCATCGGCGAGCGGGTGTCCGGCATGCTGGCCCACTACCCCTTCGTGAGCCGCGACACACTGAGCTATTTCACGGCCCGGCCCAATCAGGCCAAGCGCGACAGCGATTTCGCGCTCGACTTCGTGAAGCGGGAAGCGCGTACCCGCATCGAGCAAGAGGCCGCGCTCGCCGCCCTCCGGTTCAAATGCGACGTGCTGTGGGTACAGCTCGACGCGCTGTGGGGCGCCTATGTGGGCGGGGCCGTGCCGCCCGGCGCGTGGCGCCCCGGCTAGGAGGAGGCGACGTGACCGAGTTCACCAGCACCGGAGCGCAGGCCGAATCCCCGGGTCTTGATCCCACGTCGAAGCCCACGCTGCCGCGCGGCGTGCGGTTGAAGCACGACGTCACGCGCGATGTTTGGGTGCTGCTGGCGCCGGAGCGCATGCTGAAGCTGAACCCGGTGTCGGTCGAGATCCTCAGGCGCTGTACCGGCGAGGCAGCGCTCTCCGCCATTGTGGACGACCTCGCCCAGGCATTCGAGGCGCCGCGCGACCGCATCGCGGCCGATGTCGAGGCCATGCTGGCCGGCCTTGTAGCGAAACGGCTGGTGGACATGCGATGAACGCGCCCTTCCCTGTCCCAGCGTCGCCTGCGGGGATCGCCCCGCCCTTCGGTCTCCTGGCCGAACTGACGCACCGCTGCCCGCTCGGCTGCCCCTATTGCTCGAACCCGCTCCAACTCGATGCGCGTGATGCCGAACTGCCTACCGCCGACTGGCTACGCGTTTTCTCGCAGGCAGCGGCGCTGGGCGTCGTGCAGGTGCACCTGTCGGGGGGCGAGCCGGCGTCACGGCGCGACCTCGTCGAGATCGTGGCGCATTGCGCCTCCGCCGGGCTTTACACCAACCTCATCACGTCGGGCATCGGCGTGACGTCGAAGCTGGTCGGGGCGTTGGCGGATGCCGGGCTCGACCACGTCCAACTGTCGATCCAGGATGCCGACGACGAGCGCGCCGACCGCATCGCCGGATATCGCGGCGCCGCGGCCCGCAAACGCGACGTCGCGGCCGAGGTGGTGCGGTCCGGGCTGCCGCTCACGATCAATGCCGTCATCCACCGCGCCAATGTCGCGCGGGCCGGCGCCGTGCTGGAGCGCGCGATCGAATGGGGCGCGCGACGAGTTGAGATCGCCCACGCGCAATATTACGGCTGGGCCAAGAACAACCGCTCGGCCCTGATGCCGACCCGCGCCGAGGCCCTCGCCGCCATCGCCGAGATCGAGCGGCTGAAGGCGCTCCACGCCGGTACCATTGTGGTCGACCACGTCATCCCGGACTACCACGCCAGATACCCCAAGGCCTGCATGGGCGGCTGGGGCCGGCGACTCCTCAACGTGACGCCGACCGGCCGCGTCCTGCCCTGCCACGCCGCCGAGTCGATCCCCGGACTGGAGTTCTGGTCGGTGCCCGACCGTTCCTTGAGCGACATCTGGGCGTCTTCGCCCGCCTTCGCATCGTTCCGCGGCACAGACTGGATGATGGAGCCATGCATCTCCTGTCCTCGTAAGGATATCGATTTCGGCGGCTGCCGCTGCCAGGCCCTGGCACTGACCGGCGACGCCCGCAATGCTGACCCTGTCTGCCACCTTTCGCCGTTGCACGGCAGGATCGACGACGTGGTGCGGGCCGAGACGGGAGGGCTCATGCCGAACTACCTGTACCGTGGCTTCCCGGGCCAGCGGCGCGAAATCTGATTCCGCCGCCTTCATCGCTCGCCCGGGACCACGCGATCTGACCGGCGCTCAGGGGCTACGGCGTTCTGTCGATCCCGCGATCCTGCGTAGCGTTCGCGGCAGGAGCTCCATCCGAACCGCCGCCCAGCGACCGCGCATATTCCCCGAGCCGCCCTTCCAGGCCGACCGGCACTTCGCATGCATAGCGCACCGTCTGCTCCGTGGCCTCGAACTGTCGGATGAGCAAGCGCCGGCGCTGCGTAACCTCGTCCCGCCTTGCATCGTCGGCGTCCGCCGGCAAGGCCCGCAGTTCCGCCGTCACCCGGGCGATGACATCCGCCATGCCGCGTTCACGCCGGCTCAAGGCGCGAAGGCTGTCGATGATCTCGGCCCGTTGACGATTGGTCTCGTCCACGATGCCAACGAAGGCTTCCCGGCCCAGCGCCGCCCTGTCGGCGGCGGGAAGCCCGGCCTCGAAAGCATCGATGCGGGCCACGCCTTGCCGGGCCGGCACGCTTCGGGGTGCGACCGCGTCTACGAGTTCGGACACGCGGGGATCGGCCCGCCAATCGGAGGCCGTGATGGGGCCGCCCCAGAACATGCCGGGCGTGAGGATGGGCACCAGGCGCTGCATGCAGGGCCAGTCCGGGTCCTGCTGTGGGGGAGCGGCGCGGACGGCGGCTGGCGCCAGCGCGAGCAAGAAAGCCAAGACGGCCGAACGCACCCTCATTCCGCCACCCTTCGGGCCATCACGCCGCGACCTGGATCATATCCCACGACCGCCACCCCCATGAACAGAAGCGCGAAGCCCAGCACGACGAGGGCCGACACCGCATTCACCTCGCAATACAGCGCAAAACGGATCAGTTCGGCCGCGTGGGTGAAAGGGTTGAGTTCGCAAAGCCAATACAGCGTCAAGCTCGATTCCTTCACGCGCCACAGCGGGTACAGGGCAGAGGACGCGAAGAAGAGGGGGAAGATCACGAAATTCATGACGCCCGCGAAATTCTCGAGCTGCCGGATGAAGGACGACAGGACCAATCCCAAGGCACCCAGCATGAGGCCCGACAGCACGAGGGCCGGCAGAACCGCAAGGTAACCCCATGGCGGGGGCTCGATCTCCCAGAAAAAGGCGATGCCCAGAAAGAGGTAACTCTGCACCACCGACACCGTGACGCCCGCGAGCAGCTTCGACAGGAGCAGGAACCAGCGCGGGAATGGGCTGATCATGAGGGTCTTCATGCTGCCCATCTCGCGATCGTAGACCATCGACAGCGAGCTTTGCATGCCGTTGAAGAGTTGGATCATCGCGACGAGCCCCGGTGCGATGTAGACCTCGTAGGGCACGTAGGTTTCGTAGGGCGGGATGATCGACACGCCCAGCACGAAGCGGAACCCGGCCGCAAAGATGGCGAGCCACACCAGCGGCCGCACCAGGGCCGAGACGAAGCGCCCGCGCTGGTGCAGCCAGCGCAGGGCTTCCCGCCGCATGATGCCGAGGAGGCATCGCGCATATTGGGCCAGGCTCAGGCCCCTCCCGGAAGGAACCGCTCCACGTTGGCCCGCGATCGCGTCGCCGCCATCAAGGCTCTCCGAAGCGGTCGTTTCCGCGGTCACCCTCATGCCGGCGCTACCCGATCCGGCGTTCCGGGTGCCGGCGCGTCGCGCGTCAAGCGGTCGAATGCGTCGCGTAGGCCGTCGGCTCCCGTCTGCCGCTCCACGTCCGGGACGCGGCCGTCGGCCAGCACCCGCCCGTTGTGCATCACGATGACGCGCGCGTCCCCGGCCGCCTCATCGATCAGATGCGTGGCCCACAGGACCGCGAGGTCGCGTGCCGCACAAAGGCCGCGCACATGATCGAGGAGGAACTGCCGGCTTTCGATGTCGAGTCCCACGGTCGGCTCGTCGAGGAGGAGCAGCGCCGGATCGTGGATCAAGGCGCGCGCCAGTTCCACGCGGCGGCGCTGCCCGCCCGACAACAGCCGCACCCGGTCGCGCCCGCGGGCCGACAGGCCCACGCGCTCCACCTCGGCCGCGATACGGGGCGCTGCCGCGGCGCGGGACAGCCCGTGTAGGGCGGCGTGATAGAACAGGTTCTGTTCGACGGTCAGGTCGAGGTCGAGCGTCGGTTGCTGGAACACGACTCCGATGCGCGCCAGGGCGGCGCGCGGGTTCCGCCGCATGTCGGCACCGAACACGCTGATCCTGCCCCGGTTCGCGTGGTAAAGCCGCGTGACGAGAGCGAACAGCGTGGTCTTGCCGGCACCGTTGAGGCCGAGCAGCACGGAAAAGTCACCTGGATGAACCTCGAAGCTGGCCTCATCCAGCACCTTTCGGCCACCGAAAGAGTGGCTCAAGCCCGTCACCTCCAGCGCGGGGCGCGCCGTTGCGGCGATGCCTGCCGGCATGTCAGGGCGCCACCACGACGCCCCAGGGCAGGTGGCCCACGGCCACCGATTTCACGACGCGCAGGCTAGGCACGTCGATCACCGACAGGTCGTTGCTGACCCCGTTGGTGGTGTAGAGTCGCCTGCCATCGAGCGAGAAGGCGAGGTTCCAAACGCGCTGGCCGACGAGCAGATACTTCTTCACCTCGAAGGTTTGCGCATCCACCACGGCCACCCGGTTCGCCGGGCCGAGCGCCACGAAGGCGAGGCTGCGGTCCGGCGTCAGGGCGATGCCGACCGGCTGGACGCTTTCCGAGGCCACGCCCGGGATCGCGAACGTGATCTCGTGGATGATATCATGCGTCGCGGCATCGATCACCGACACCGTGCCGCCCACCTCGGCCGACACCCACACCTGCTTGCCGTCGGCCGTGAAGCGCGCCACCCGCGGGCGGCTCTTCACCAGGACGTTGGCCACGACCTCATGGGTCGCAGTGTCGATGAAATGCGCCATGCTGGTGGTTTCGGACGTGTTGACCAGGATCTTGCCGTCCGGGCTGATCCCCATGCCTTCCGGCTCCACCCCGACCTGGATCTCGGTCACGATCCGCCCGGCGCTGACATCGAGCACCGACACCATGTTGTCGTTCTCGTTCGACACATAAAGCGTGGTCCCGTCGGGGCTCAGCGTGAACAGTTCCGGATCCGGTCCGCTCGGCAGGATGCGCGAAACCGAAAGGCTATCAATGTCGAGCACCTCGATGTGGTCGGAATCGCTCGTGCAGATGTAAAGGCTCTTGCCGTCGCGGGACAGAACGATGCCACGCGGGCGATCTCCCACCTTCACGGTCTTGATGACGCCGAGCGTGTCACCGTCGATCACCGTGATCGTATTGTCCTTCTCGTTGGACACGAGCAGCTTCTCGGCCCGCACGGCCGTGGAGCCGAGCAGGAACAGCAGCAGCGCGCAAACCGTCACATGTGGCATTGCGTTTCCGGTTGGTCGATGCCGAGCGTGTCGAGTTCCGAATGCTCGTGAAGGAAGCCGGGCTGCGGCGAAACCGACACCAGCGAGCGCGCGTCGGCCAGCAGCACCGGCTGGCGCAACTGCCCATCCCAGGACCGGAACGTCAAACGCGAGCCCTTGAAGGCGGCGAGTTCGAAGCCGGGGCCGCGCAGCGCCGCGCCGATCTTGGCGGGATCAGCGCTGCCGCGCGTCGCGGCCTCGCCCACGGCCCGCACCGCCATCCAGGCACCGTAATCGGGATCCGTCATCCAGCGGCCGGCCAGCTTCAGGAAGCGCGATTGCAGTTGCGTGCCGCCCCACTGCTCGAAGGGCCGCGCCCAGGCCGTCGGGACAAGCCCCTGCGTGCCGGCGACCGGACGCGGATCCGTGCCGCGATAGGCGAGGTCGTCGCCGAACTCGCCTGCCGTGTCGGCCACCACCAATATGTCGTAGGAGAGCCCTTGCGTGAAGCGCGCGACCTCCGCCTCGATCGCGAAATGGCCGGTGTCGGTCCGCTTGGCGCCCGGGTCGAAGGTCCATGGCTTGTCGTCTACGATGCGCAGGGTGAACTTGCGGGCGGATCGGCGCAGGGCGTCGGCGAAAGCGCGGTCGGCGTCGTGCGGGCCGGTCACGAGAAGAAGGTTGCGCCACCGTTTTACGGACAGGTACTGCATGAGCGCATCGGCCAGCATGGCGCGGCTGGGCAGAAGGTGCAGCACGTTGCGGCGGCACGACCTGCCCCGGAGTTCGTCGTCCTCGTCGGTGGCGTCGAGGATGGTGGCGTCCCTGGCTTCCGGCAGGTCGGCCACGCGCAACAAGAGCGGCGTCGGCAGGTCGGTGACGAAGACGCGTTGACCATCCGAAGCCAGGCGTTTGAACGCCTCGACCACCCCTGCATCGTCGGGCGCGACCTCTTCCCGCAAACGGTAGGTTTGATGGATGAAGCGCCCGGTCGTTTGGTCGTCGGCCAGCGCCAGCCGCGCGCCCTGGAGACCTTCGTCGGCGGGCGGCTGATCGAGGAAGCTCTGCGGCAAGACCCGCTTCGTCGATAATGCGAGAAAGGCGATGTCGACGCCGGCGTCTTGCGATCGAGCCGAGATGACCGGCAGGGACGCCAGAACCGCCAGCAGCCACGCGTGCGCAGCGAGCCTCGCCCTCATTCGCCTTCTCTCCCTGACCCGTTCTCTGCACAGCCCCGTGCGCAGGCCGTCATCATTTTTGCGTGAGCGACACCGAAGCTGCTCGGACTGCAGACTCTAAGCAGACTTCCGAAAGCCTGCCTAGCTCAGTCGATGTCCGTCCGGATCATGGGCCACCAACAAGCCTGCTTTGTGGCGAAATTAATCCCCGTCCCGGAGACGGGCAGTGGTGCGCCGGCCAACGACGGCCGTTTCCTCTATAGCCCCGATCCCCGCCAGCATCGTAGGGTTCTCGCGTCCGGGCGCGGCGAACCGATGTTGCCCAGATTGACCAGGTGTAGGCAGGCTCGGGAAAGCCTGCCTGCGCAACGACCAGGACCGGGACCAGGAGGGCGAGCGATGCGGCCTCGATCGACACTGTTCTGCGCGCTGCTCGTCTGTGCCCCGGCCCACGCCGCGGAACAGACGCCGCGGGTCGCGGTGTTCGATTTCGAACTGGTCAACACGTCGCCCGCGCCGTCGACGCCAGCAGAACTCGAGCGGCTGCGCCGCCTCGGCGACCAGCTCAGGCAAGCGCTGGCCGAGCCCGGACGTTACGACGTGGTCGGCGACGGCCCGATGCGCGACAAGCTCGCGGGGCGGGCGTCGATCCGCGGCTGCAACGGCTGCGAGCTTGACTACGCGCGCGACCTCAAGGCGGATTACGCGGCCTATGGCTGGGTGCAGAAGGTGAGCGACCTTATCCTGAACATCAACGTCGTGATCGAGGACGCGACCACTGGCCGGCGGGTGCATGCCGACAGTGTGGACATCCGCGGCAACACGGACGAATCCTGGAGCCGCGGGTTGCGTTACCTTCTGGACGAACGCTTCTTCCGAACGCCATGATGGCGACGCGGCGCTCCATCCTGATCGCGGCCGGTGCGGCCCTGGTTCCGCCGGCGCGGGCCGCTGCGCAACCGATGGTCCGCGTCGGCACATTGCGCTTCGGCTCAGTCGCGTGGGAACTCGACGTTGTCCGCGCGCACGGCTTCGATGCCGCCGCGGGCATCGCTGTCGAGACGATCGAATTCGCGGCCGCCCAGGCCACGCAGGTAGCGTTGCAGGCGGGCCGGGTGGACGTGATCGTGCTCGATTGGCTATGGGTCGCGCGGCAACGCGCCTCGGGTGCCGACTGGACGTGTTCGCCGACATCGGCGGCCGCGGGCGCGATCGTCGCCCCCGAAGGCTCGCCCGTGCGCCAGCCGAGCGACCTGCCCGGCAAGCGCCTCGGCATAGCGGGCAGCTCCTTGGACAAGAGCTGGCTGATCCTGCGCGCCTACGCGCGCCAACGGCTCGGCTTCGATCTCGACGACCGAGTGGATAAGAGCTTCGGACCGCCGCCGCTTCTGGCCCAACAACTGGCCGCTGGACGGCTCGACGCCGCTCTGACCTATTGGCCCTACGTCGCCAAGGCCGAAGCGGCCGGGATGCGTCGCGTATTAGGCGTGGAGGATGCAGTGGAAGCGCTGGGCATCGCGCCGGGCGTCCCCTTCGTCGGTTTCGTGTTCTCGGAAGGATGGGCAGGGCGGAACCGCGGGGGCCTCGACGGCTTTCTGTCGGCGACGCGGCGCGCGCGGGACATACTGGCGGTCTCCGACGACGAATGGCGGCGCATCGCGCCGCTCACAGCCGCTGCCGACGAGGCGGAGCTGGACCGTCTCAAGACGTGGTATCGGCGCGGACTCGTCCCACGCTGGGGCGAACTGGAACGGCGCGGGGCCGCGCGATTATTCGACGTGCTGGCTCGGATCGGCGGGGAAGCCCTGGTCGGACCCGCCGTCACCCTGCCGTCGGGGACGTTCTGGCCGGCGACATGATGCGGAGCGGCGGATTGCTGCCCGCGCGGCTTTCATCGGTCATCGGCTTCTTCCTGCTCTGGGAAGTCGCGGCCCGCATCCTCGGCAGCCGCACCCTACCGGCCGCCACCGCGGTCATGGCGGCGCTCGCGCGCGAAACGGCTTCGGGGGCCTTGCCGTTGAACTTCGCCTATACGCTGGCGCGGGCCGGTTGCGCGTTCGCGGTCTCCATGGTGCTGGGCGTGGCGCTCGGCCTCGCCATGGGCCGTTGGCGCGGACTGGATGCGGTGATGGACAACCTCGTAATCGGGCTCTTGAACGTTCCCGCCCTGGTCCTGATCGTGCTGATCTACGTCTGGTTCGGTCTGAGCGAAGCATCCGCGATCGTCGCGGTGGCGCTCAATAAGCTGCCGAGCACAGCCGTGACGGTGCGGGAAGGGACGCGGGCGCTCGACCCCGGCCTGGTCGAGATGGCACGAAGCTTCCGCATGAGGCCCTATGCCATCCTGCGCCATGTCGTGTTGCCGGGACTGGCGCCCTACCTGTTCGCGGCCGCGCGCTCGGGATCGGCGTTGATCTGGAAGATCGTGCTGGTCGCCGAACTGCTCGGCCGCAGCAATGGCGTGGGGTTTCAGATTGGGGTCTACTTCCAGCTTTTCGACGTGACCGGCATCCTGGCCTACACGCTCGCTTTCGTGTTGATCGTGCAGTTGCTGGAATGGGGTGGTCTGCAGCCTTTGGAGCGATGGGCCAACAAGTGGCGGTGATGCTGGAAGCCGACATCAGGCGCAAGGCCGTCCAAACACGCTCAGGCGAGCGTGTCGTCCTGGCCAAGCTTCGCTTCAAGCTCGACCAGGGTGAGATCGTGGCGCTGGTCGGGCCTTCGGGCTGTGGCAAGTCGACCACGTTGCGCCTGGTGGGCGGGCTCGACGCTGCTTTCGAGGGCCGTCTGCTTTGGGCCGGCGGGCAGCGCCCTCGCATCGGCACCGTTTTTCAAGAACCCCGCCTGCTACCATGGCGAACGGTGCGGCAGAACATCGAGCTGGTACGGCCGCCGGACCCGGCATCGGTGGATCCGCTTCTCGCCGCGCTCGACCTCACATCATCCAGCGACGCCTACCCGTCGACACTTTCCCTGGGCATGGCGCGTCGCGCCGCCATAGCCCGCGCCTTCGCGACCGATCCCGAATTGATGTTGTTGGACGAGCCATTCGTCTCGCTGGACGCCGCGACGGCCGAGCAGGGCAGGCAGGTGCTGCTCGATACCTGGCGCCGCCGCCCCACGACGGCCATCCTCGTCACCCACGACATGGCCGAGGCTGCATCCCTGGCCGACCGTATCCTGGTGATGACCACGGCACCGGCACTGGTCCGATACGACATCGCGGTGCCGCGCGAAGCGCGCCGCCGCGGGATTGCCTATGGCGCGGAGGTCGCCGACGACCTCATTTCAAGGTGCCAAGGTAGCTGATGAGGTTCTGGCGGTCCTGATCCTTCTTTATTCCCGCGAAGATCATCTTGGTGCCCGCCACGACACCCCGCGGATCGACCAAATACTTGTCCAGAGCAGCGGCGTCCCACGTGACGTTATAGGCCTGCATGGCGGCAGAATAGGAGTAGTCGGCGACGCTATGGGACGGGCGCCCGACGATGCCGTGCAGCGACGGGCCGACCTTGTTCACCCCTGCATCCGGCGAATGGCAAGCCATACACTTCGTGAAAACGACCTTGCCGGCCGCAGCATCACCGTCGGCTCGCGCCGCGTGCCCGAACAAGATCGGCAAGCCGGTGAGCAAGAGACAGCCGATCTTGCCGAAACGCATGTGTTCGATCAAGGTCACACCTCCCAGGCTGGGTTTTTCCGCAAGGCGGTCGGAAAGCCGCTCGACGCGAGCGGCACCCGCGCTCCGCACGACCCTTGGCTTACGATTTATCGCTCCAGAAGCGACTGTCAATCTGCGGCGCCGAACTGCAGGCTCCGGATCTTCGCCGCGATCTGCGCTGTGTTCAGGGCGAAGGATCCGCGCCCCGGCTTCGACCCGATAGGCGCCAGGATGTCGCGCGGCTCCGCGACCGCAGGCTCCATCTCGAGCTCATGATCTATCCCTACCAAGCCGATGCGGTACTGGACCTCGCGAGAACCTCCCGGATCTCCAGATCGTCATCACGCGGCAACGCACGTTATCGGACTGGCGTTTGGGGGGTCCCTCTCCGCCATCATCTGACACGAGGCGCGCGAGCGGTCGGCCGCAACAGGCATCCCGTCGCGCCGCAGGAGAGGTCGGGCGAGGTCTGACGAGCACGTGCGTCATGCCTGGTCGCTTTGCAAGGCGAGCACCACGGCCCGGTTCAGGCGTCGGCGAGGAACGGGCCGACCGCCGCGAGGAAGCGCCCGGGATCCTGGAGCTGGGGCACGTGTGCGCATCCGTCGAGGATGGTGAGCCTCGCGTCGGGCAGCAGGGCGGCGAGTTCGCGCGACATGGGCGGCGGAGTCGCCTCGTCGCGTTCCCCGACCAGCACCAGCACCGGGATGGCGACCCCCGCCAGATGGTCCCTGAGGTCGAGTGCGGCCAGGTCGTGGCAAGCCTCGATCAGAACGGCCGGGTCGGTGGCCAGGAAGGCCGCGCGCCGCTCGGCGATGAGATCCGGGTGCTCGGCCTGGAAGTCGGGCGCGAAGAGACGCCGCATGGCGGCCTCGCTGATCTTCGCGGCGCCGCCGGCCTCCACGCCCGCCGCCATGGCCCGGAAGGCCTGCCGTCCAGGCTCGGAGAAGCAGGCGCCGCAGTCGGCCAGCACCAGGCGGCGCGCGAGCCCTGGGTGCCGGATGGCCATCTGCAGCGCCACGAAGCCGCCGTAGCCGTTGCCGAGCACGATCGGGGCCTCCCCACCGCGCTCGCGCAGCGCCGCAGCCATGCGGTCCGCCACGGCCACGATGCCGCCCGCTACCGCCGCCGAGGCCCCGAATCCGGGAAGTTCCGGCAGGTAGACCGTGAAAAGCTCGGCGAACGCGCCCAGCACCGGGGCAAAACTGTCGCGGTCGGCCAGCAGGGAATGGAACAGCCACAACGGCGGGCCCTCCCCGGTGACCGAGACCGCCACGCAACCGTTCCCGAAAGGCTCGCTCATCCTGACCTCTGATCGTCCAGCGTCGTCGCTCCGCCGCACAGTAGGACCGGAATAGCCAAGCGGGAACAAGCAGGACGCCATTGACGTGATATTTCAGGAATGCCAATTTCGGACAGCATGAAAAACACGAACGCTCTTTTGCGCGACGACGTCTACGAGGCGATCAGGTCCGAGATCCTGGCCTGCCGCCTGGCACCGGGCGAGGACATGCGCGAGCAGGATCTGGCGGTGCGCTTCGAGGTCAGCCGGCAACCCGTCCGCGAGGCGCTGCTGCGGCTCGAACAGGAGCGGCTGGTCACGGTCCTGCCGCGCCAGGGCTACCGCGTGAACGCCGTCTCGGTCTCGGACGCGCGCGACCTCCTGCGCTTCCGTCTGGTGCTGGAGCCGGCCTGCGCGATCGAGGCCTGCGAGCGGGGCACCGGAACGGCCCTGGAGGGGCTCGACGGCTTTCGGGTCTTCGCGGCCGGTGAAGAAGACGATGGGTTCACGACCTATAATCGCCTGTTCCACACGGCTCTGACGACGGCGGGCGGCAACCGGCGCATGGCGCGAGCGGCGCGCGAGCTGATCGAGCAGTCCGATCGGCTGACGCGGGTCAGCCTGAACAGCATCCGGGGCCGCGACCCGGCCCAGCTCGTCGACGAGCACTGCGCCATCATCGACGCCGTCCAGGGGCGCGACGGCCGCACGGCGGCCCGCCTCGTCCGGGACCACATCGCCCGGGCGGAGAAGCGCATCATGTCGGCGCTGTCGCGCGCCGTCATCGTCAATTGAGGGAGCGCCACGTGAACGCCTTCGAGAGGCCGGCCGGCAAGGTCGAGGAACACGGCAATTTCATCGATGGCGGCGAGGTCGAGGCCGGCACGGGCGAGGCCATCGAAGTCCGCAACCCGGCCACGGGCATCGTGATCGCCAGGATCCCGAACTCGACGGCCGCCGACGTGGACCGGGCGATGAAGAGCGCCCGCGCGGCCTTCGAAGGACGCGCCTGGGGCGGCATGGATGTGCGGGCTCGCGCCCGGCTGGTGAACCGCCTCGCCGACGCTTTCGAGGCCAACCTCGATACGCTCTATCGGCTGGAAACGCTGAACAACGGCCGGCCCCTGAACGAGACCCGCGCCCAGCTCGGGCGCCTGCCCGACTTCTTCCGCTACTTCGCCGGCCTCGCCCTGGCGCGGCGCGACGACGTCATCCCGGTCGAGGGTGCCTATCTCAACTACACTTTGCGCCAGCCCATCGGGGTGGTGGCCAATTGCACGCCCTTCAACCATCCGCTGATGATCATGTGCAAATCGCTCGCGGCCGTGCTGGCCTCCGGCTGCACCACCGTCGTGAAGCCTTCGGAATACACGCCCCTGACCACGCTCAAGCTGGCCCGCATCTTCACCGAGGCGGGCCTGCCCGACGGCGTGTTCAACGTGGTGCTGGGCCTGGGGCCGACCACGGGCCGTTTCATGGCCGAGCATCCGGGCATCAACAAGCTGGTGCTGACGGGCGGCACGGAAGCCGGACGCATCGCCGGCAGCGCCGCCGCGCAGGTCTTCGCCCATCAGACCATGGAACTCGGCGGCAAGACGCCCGTCATGGTGTTCGACGACTTCGACCTCGACCAGGCCGTGAACTACGCCGCCTTCGGGGCCTTCATCGGGGCGGGCCAGACCTGCGTCTGCGCGAGCCGGCATCTCGTGCAGGAGACGATCTACGATGGCTTCGTCGAGAAGCTCGCCGCCAAGGCGAAAACGCTGCGCATCGGCGACCCCTTCGACCCGGCGACCCAGCTCGGGCCGGTGATCTCGTCGAAGCAGCGCGACCGCGTTCTCGGCTATGCCGGCCTCGGTCGCGACGAGGGCGCACGGCTCGCCAGCGGGGGCAACGCCGCCCGCGTGCCGGGTTTCGAGGGCGGCTATTTCGTCGAGCCGACCGTCTTCGCCGACGTGCGCTCCGACATGCGCATCTTCCAGGAAGAGGTGTTCGGGCCTTTCACGGTGGTGACGCCCTTCAAGGACGAAGCCGACGCCCTGCGGCTCGCCAACGACTCGCCCTTCGGCCTGGCGGCAGCCGTCCGCACGCGCGACGTCGGCCGGGCCCATCGCGTCGCCGCGGGCGTCAAGGCCGGCATCGTCTGGGTCAACGACCACCACCGGCTCGATCCGGCGTCGCCCTGGGGCGGGGTCGGCGACAGCGGCCTCGGCCGGGAATTCGGGCTCGAAAGCTTCAACGATCACTTCGACGTGAAGAGCGTCATGGTGGCGACCAGCGACAAGCCTTTCGACTGGTACGCCGATACGGCGTCGCAGCGCCGCCTGAACTGAGGAGCCCGCGGCAACGATCGTCCTGCAACGCGTGGCGCTCGATGCAGCGACGGCGTATTGAGGTGGAGCAATCGTCTCCGGGGACCCTCATCGGGTACGGCCGCCACATCCCGCGACAGACGGGAGTTCGGCCGGTCGCCTCGCACATTGATAAATGCCGCATGCCGGGACGAGCCCGGCATGCACTCGGGGGGAGGACCAAATCATGCCGTCCACGGTCAACGCCGGGGGCCGTCTCGACAGACTGCCGATCGGCCCGTTCCATCGCCGCGTCATGTGGCTGGTGGGGATCGGCATGTTCTTCGACGGTTTCGACATCTACGTGGCCGGAACGGTGCTGGGCACCACGCTGAAGAGCGGGTTTTCGACCCTCGGCCAGAACGCCATGTTCGTGTCGGCCACTTTCGTCGGCATGATGCTGGGCTCGTTCCTGACCGGGTTCCTGGGCGACCGCTACGGGCGGCGGTTCACCTACCAGGCCAATCTCCTCCTGTTCGGGCTGGCCTCGATCGCCGCCGCCTTCTCGCCCAACATGGCGGTGCTGATCGGCCTTCGCTTCGTCATCGGCATCGGGCTCGGAGCCGAGAACGTCGTGGGCTATTCCACGCTCACCGAATTCGTGCCCGCGGCGTCGCGCGGTCGCTGGCTGGGGC
>CAXUCF010000019.1:0-29481 GCA_964249275.1 uncultured Lichenihabitans sp. | reverse complement strand
AGATTCAGCCGCAACCGCGTTTGTCACCCCCCTGTTTCACCCGATCGCCCTGATCGACCACGCCGTTTCGCTTGCCACCGTGCCGCGATCTGCTAAGAAACCATGACCGCATCCGGCGCGTGCAGCCATGCCTGGATCGGCCGCCGCAATAGCTCAGCTGGTAGAGCACCTCATTCGTAATGAGGGGGTCGGGGGTTCGAATCCCTCTTGCGGCACCAAGCATTTCAGCAGCCCTCGCGAGGTCGTCCCGGCCATGATTTGACGGCTTGCGATCGGAGCCGCCACGCCAAGGATTGCACGACCCAGGCATTGTTCCAATGCCCTCCGAGATGCTGCCGATACCCGTGAGGGCGGTCGGCGAGGCGCCGGGCCAGTGCTCGCGCAGGACGTCTTTCCGTAGGGATCCTGAGCAAGATTGCCGGCGCCGATCTGCGCCTGTCTGCGCCTTCTCGGCCATGACAACGATCCGCGCTGAGGGCTCGCCGGCGTGGTCGCACGCGAAGTGAACCCGCGATGTGAGAACAAGAAGGCGCCGGTCTTGAGAAGCGCAAGGTCGCGGTCGGGAACGTACGCGGCGCTCTTCCGCACCTTATCGGGATCAGGCAGAATGGTTGGCACGCCGAGGGCGCCAGCCCGACCAAGGAAACACCCATATGCCGACACGAATCGTCCTGTGCGCCGCCCTGCTGGTGGCCTTGTCGACGCCAAGCTCGGCCAAAATCCGCAGCGCTCAGGAGCAGATGCGGGCCGAAGCCGAGCGCGCCTGCTATCTCGATGCGAAGACGCTGTGCCCCGGCGCCATCCCGGATGAAGCCAAGGTCACGGCCTGCTTCACCAAGAAGCGGGCGCAACTCAGCCCTGCCTGCGGGCGGATCTTCGACCGCGGGATCTGACGGGCGACGCAGGGGCGGCAGCCTCACCGTCGAACGCGACCCACGCCGGCGCATGATCGCTGGCGCCAGGGCGCCCGCGGATCTCGCGATCGACCCCGCCCTCGACGATCCGGTGGACGAGGCTGCGGCTGACCAGCAGGTGGTCGATCCTGAGGCCGGCATCGCGAGCCCAGGCGTCGCGCATGTAGTCCCAGAAGGTGAAGGCAGGCGCGTCGGGGTTGAGGTCGCCGATGGCATCGGTCCAGCCTTGGGCCAGCAGCCGGGCGAAGGCCGCTCGGGGCTCAGGCTGGGTCAGCGCATTCGTGCGCCAGGATCGCATCGCGTAAAGGTCGGCGTCGGTCGGAACGACGTTGTAATCGCCGGCCAGAACGGCCGGTACGCCGGCGGCTTCGAGGCTCGCCGCATGGGCGAGAAGGCGCTCGAACCAGGCGAGCTTGTAATCGAACTTGGGACCGGGCTGCGGATTGCCGTTGGGCAGATACAGGCAGCCGACGAGCACGCCCTCATGGGCAGCCTCGATGTAGCGGGCCTCGCGGTCGCCCGGGTTTCCGGGGAGGCCTCGGCGCGTCTCGATCGGCACTCGGCCACGCGTCAGGATGGCGACCCCGTGATGAGGCCCCTGCCCGTGCCAGATCGCGCCATAGCCGGCGGTCTGCAACTCGGCCTGCGGGAAGGCGGCATCGGTCGTTTTGATCTCCTGGAGGCAGGCCACGTCCGGCTTAGCCTCGTCGAGCCAGGCCTTCAAGTTGGCGAACCGCTTGTTGATGCCGTTGATGTTGAACGTCGCGATCTTCAACGCGGCACCGTCAGCGCCTCGGCCAGCACCATAATCCGCATGGTGGCTGAAACCTGCGTCCGATTGCCTCGTACCTCCGGCTCGGCATTGGAGGAGCGACGCATGGAGTGGGCGGTTTTGACGGTGGGCGGCATCCTCGGCCTGTTCATGTTGGCATTGGCCTGGATGTTGATGCGGAAAGGTTGATGTTCCCATCCTCATGCCACGCCGGTCCCGCTGCCTCACCGCCGCCCACGGAGCCCCGTCGACGACCTCTCCGCCGGAAGATGGAGCAGCGCTGCTTGAGACCGTCCGCCAGGGTCCTTGGGCACTGCGAAGGCCGCGCAGCGGGCCATGCCGCATCGGATGGTTTTCGTTTGCACGCCTCGTCGTCATGCTCTAATTCGCAAGTCAGCCGGCTTTGTCCTGTCCGGCCGTGGTGCGGTGTACGGGCAACATTCCGAGGTGAAAGCCTCGCAAAGGATGAGCCGTCATGGATTCCGCATCCGACAACCGCAGCGCGGCGCCGATCCGCTATCTTCTGACCCCTCGGATATCGACGGATGGTCGTGTCGCGATCACGCTGCAGCTCTATCGCGGCGACAGGATCGCCTTGACGTCCCCCATCGCTACGGTGGCGCAACGTGAGGCGGCCGAGGTCATGCACAAATGCAAGCTGCGCTTCGCCAAGCTCGGCGTCGAAGGCATGCCCTACGATGCGCTGAACTCGACCCGCGCCTCGGCGCAGACGGGGAGCAGGAACTTGTCGACCATTCCGCCGTCGACGAGATTGAAGTTCAAGACCAAGTAGGGCGGGTGCCCATCGGGACCGACCGCAGCTTCGCGGCCCGAAGCTTGACCGAGGGCCTCCAAGGATGCGCTTAGCCGGCTCCTCAGACCTCTCGACGCGGCTGGACGATGCCGAAAAGGATGGGACGGTGATCCGGCTGGCGACGGCCCTGGCGTTGGCATCGGCGCTGTGCATGGCACCGGCTGCTCCGGCCTTGGCCGAAAGCGAGATGCACCAGTCTCCGCTCCTGGAGCGGACGTTCCCGGACGCTTACCCGGCCGGGCAGGACATGCCGGCGACCGCGAGTGTCCGCCCGGAAAGACGGCGTCGGGCAGGCGCCTCCATGCCACCACGGCCGGGGCGATCCGACGGACGCTGAGAGACGGGCCGCTATGAACTCGATGGATCGCTTCACGATGCGGTTTCAACGCCGCTCAGGTGCCGCGCGGGTTGTGCTACCGTCCGCCGAGGCGATCACGAGGAACGACAGTGCGGGACGATGGCGCCGATGACGCTCGCCCGAACCAACCGTCGAGCACCGCCGAGCACCGATGATGGTGCCCGGCGCTGTCGACCGGTCGAGCCGTTCGTGATCGCTCATGTTCCTTCCCAGCTTACGGACAAAGGTCGCGCCAATGCCCTTCAAGGTCCAAGTCGGCCCACCGCAGATCGCCATCCACCAAGGCCAGACCGTGCTGATCTCCGAGCAAGACGGACAGATCGGGTGGCCGAGCGAAAAGGGTCTCTACTTCCTCGACACACGCCTGATCAGTTCGTGGTCGATCTATGCCAATGGTGCGCCCTGGGTGTTGCTGAATGGCGGGGCGATCGCCTATTACGCCACGCGGATCTTTCTCACCAACGGCGATTTCCTGACGCAGGACGGTCCGGTCGCGGCTCGCACGATTTCGCTCGTGATCAGCCGCGAGATCGATGGCGGCATGCACGAGGATCTCGACATCACCAACCATGGGAACGCAGCGGTGCGCTTCAATCTCGAAGTCGCACCCCGTTGCGACTTCGCCGACACGTTCGAAGCCAAGTCGAACAGGGTCATCCGGCGCGGCCAGATCAGCACCATGTGGAGCCCTGACAGGCAGGCGCTGTCGAACACCTACCGCAACGCGGATTTCATGCGCGCCGTCACCATCACGGCGTGCGGCGCGCCGGCACTCTATTCGAACGGCCGCCTCAGCTTCCAGATCGAGCTGGCCCCGGGTGCAAGCTGGCACTGCTGCCTGCGCTACGACCTGGCCGACGGGCAGACCGTCTTCCAGGCCCCTTCGGACTGCGTGGCTCACGACGCCGAAGGCCGCCATGCCGAAACCTTGCGCGACTGGCAGAACCGCGTCCTGTCGATCACCACCTCGAACGAGGAGTATTACCGCTTCTTCCACCAGGCGATCGACGACATGGCGGCGTTGCGCCTGCCGAGCGTCAGCGGCGACCACATGGTGTTCCTGCCGGCCGCTGGATTGCCCTGGTTCATGGCCCCGTTCGGCCGCGACAGCCTGATCGTGTCGGTGCAGAACATCATGGTCTATCCGGAATTCGCCCGCGGCGCCCTCGACGTGCTCGGCGGCCTGCAGGCGACCGAGCGGGACGACTACCGCGATGCCGAGCCGGGCAAGATCATGCACGAACTGCGCTACGGCGAGCTTGCCCATTTCAAGCTGATCCCGCACACGCCCTATTACGGCACGGCGGACGCGACCCCGCTGTGGCTGATCACGCTGCACGCCGCATGGCGCGCGACCGGCGACCGGGACCTGCTCGACCGCCATCTGGAGACCGCCGAGGCTTGCCTCGCCTGGATCGACGAATCCGGCGATCGTGACGGCGACGGCTTTCAGGAATACCAGACGCGGTCCACTGCCGGTTACGAAAACATGGGCTGGAAGGACAGCGGCGAGGCCGTCATGTACCCCGACGGCAGCCTGGTCCGCGGGCCCAAGGCGCTCTGCGAACTGCAAGGATACGTGTACGATGCCTGGCAGCGCATGGCCAAGATCTACGAAGCGCTCGGCGATGCGGCACGCGCCGAACAGTTGCGGGGAAAGGCGGCGAGGCTGTTCGAACGGTTCAACGCGGCCTTCTGGGACGAGGCAGGAGGTTTTTACGCCTATGCGCTCGACGGCGACAAGAAGCAGGTCCTCTCCGTCGCGTCCAACCCGGGGCACTGCCTATGGTCGGGCATCGTGCCGCGCGACCGCGCCGCGCGCGTCGTCAGGCGCCTGATGGCGCCCGACATGTGGTCGGGGTGGGGCATCAGGACATTGTCGGCCGACCACGTATCGTTCAACCCCTATGCCTATCAGCTTGGATCCGTGTGGCCGCACGACAACTCGATCATCGCGGCGGGTTTCAAGCGTTACGGGTTCCATGCCGAGGCAGCACGGGTCGCCCGGGACATCAGCGGCGCCGCGAGTCACTTCGAGACCAACCAACTTCCCGAGCTCTATGCGGGCATCCAGAAAGACGGCACCAACTTCCCGGTTCAGTATCTCGGCGCCAACGTTCCGCAGGCCTGGGCGGCAGGCTCCGCGTTCCTGCTGCTGCAGACCATGCTGGGCATGGTACCCGACGCGCCGCATCGGAGCCTGTTCATCGACCCCGCCCTGCCGGCGTGGATGCCGGACGTGACGCTCTCGAAGGTGAGAGTCGGCGGCGAAGTCCTGTCGATCCGTTTCTGGCGCGACGGAGAGGACACGAGGCACGAAGTCCTCGCGGGCGATCCCGCGATGGTGAAGCGGCGCCCCTTCGGTGATGCCTTGGACTTCTCCGGATGAGGACCGACGCGTCCGAATTGGCAGAGGACGACGGACATCCGGACGCGTGGCGGTTCCGCCCTTCCCCGCTGTCTTCCGCAAGCCTGGGTGAGGTGTTCGCGAAGCATGGCGATCCGAGCATGCCGCGAAGATCGCAGCCGAGGCTCATCGGGTCCCGGTCTCCAGCGCGTCGAGGAACAGCGTCATGGCCAGGAGATCCGCACTGCCGCCGGGGCTGAGGCGGCGAGCCACGAAGGCCCCATGGATGGCCGCTGCCCCGTCACGCCACCCCGCCCGTCCAACGCCGCCGCTCGCGAGAAACCCGGCCGCTGCGGCCCGGGCGAAGCGCGACCCGGCGCTGCCGCCCCGGTGCAGCAGGTTGGTGTCGTCCACGGTCGCAAGCAATGCGAAGAACGCCTGCACGCGGGCCGCATCGGCCTCCGCAGGGGCGAGCCTGCGCCCGAGGCGCAGCGCGGGCAGGCCGACATGGAGAGCGTGCGGAAAGCCCTCGGCGGCCTCTGCCCGGGCGCCCCCCGCGCCATGTTGCCGGAGCGCGTCCGTGCCGTGGCTGCGGAGCGGTATGGGACCGCAGAGGATCGCCGGTCCCCACGCCCGGCGCACCTTGGCGCAGAGCTGGCCGGCACGCCACCTCCCGTCCCCATCGGCCCCCGCGGCGGCGCAGAGCAGGCCCAGACCGAAGACGGCGCCCCGGTGCGTGTTGGCGCCCCCGGTGGCCTCCAGCATCGCGCGCTCGCCCCGCAGACCGATGCGGCGCAGCACGTCCATCGTCGCGCCCGCCGCACCGGCGAGGGCGAGTTCGGCGAAGAAGGGCCGCAGGGCGGCCGCGCTGGCCCGGAAGGTGGTCGCGTCCATGTCGCCATGGCTGCCGGAATCGACGTGGCTGACGAGGCCCGGCTTCGGCCATGTCTCCAGTTCGCTCAGCAGAGCCGCGGTAGCCGTCAGGGCGACGTGCTCCGCCCGCCCATGCGGCAGTGGCCGTGCGGACCGGCGGAGCGGGGTTGCCGGGTGAAGCCGCGCCGTCATGCAGCCGGCGCGGCTCGGCGGAACAGCTCCGTCACCGGGCACATGACGATGCCATCGATGGTCTTGACCAGCACTTCGGCAGAGGGCACCCGCGCCTGGGCGATCTCGCGCCAATGGACGGCCCGGCCGTCCGGCAGCACGACTTCGCCGTCGAGCCGCACCGGGCCACCGGTATCGAGCCTCAGCAGCCCCTCGAGCAGCCCCTCGAGGATGCCGTGTTCCGCAACGGGCCAGATCAGGTCGAGATCCGAGCCCCGAGCCAGGTAGGGGAGGCCCGTCGCATGCTCCCACAGCAAAGCGCCGAAGACGCGAGGCATCGTCCCCAGGGCGGCACCGAGGTCGAGGAGGGCCGCGATGACACCCTGCCATGCCGGGGGAGCCGCGGCAGCGGCGTCGGCCAGCAGCACGGGTGGCAGCACCGCGACGGCCTCAGGAGTCAGGGCGATGGCCAGGCGACGCTTGCCGTGGCTCGGCGGCAAGGGCAAGGCGGCAGGAACGATATCGGCCCCATCCTGGCGCAGGCGCCGCCTCACGATCAGGGGATAGCGCCATCGCGCCCAGCCCGCCACGAGTGGCACCTCCACGAGATCGGAACGCCCTGCCAGCATGGCGTCCCACGCCGAGGAGTCGACGCGCAACAAGTCGTGCCGACGCAGCAGGGCCGCCCCGACAGGTCTGACCGGTTCGCCGTTCGCCATGCCTCGTCCCGTTCGGACAGTCAGACGGTCGCTGCCCACCTCTCCGTCTGGCGTCGATCGGGATCGAAGTACAGGTAGTTGGGATTGAACATGCCGATCGATTTCAGGCGTTCCACATCGAGCACATCAAGGCGTTTGCGTTCGAGCCCGATCAGCCCATCGCTGCGGAGGGCTTGGAGCGTCCGGTTCACGTGCACGGTCGATAGCGCCATCGTGTCGCCGAGATCGGCTTGCGTGAGCGGGAAATCATAGCCGTCCCCGTGGGCCAGCCCCACGGCCCGATGTCGTATCAGCAACTCGTGGAAGAGATGCGCCAGCCGCTCGCAGGACGTTCGCCGTCCGATGTTCACCACCCATTCATTGAGGACGGCTTCGTCCGCGAAAGCTGCTCGTCGCATGGCACCGGCGATGCCCGGGTGCTCCTTCATCAGCGCCGACATCGTCGCGTGCGGGATCCGCACCACCCTGCAAGCCGACAGGGTGCCGACCGAACAATCCATGCGATCCGGAAAGAGGAGGTGCAGGCCGGAGAAATCTCCCGGAATCAGGTAGGCCGTGATCTGACGGCGAGCGTCGGGCAGCAGCTTGTAGCGGCACGCATAGCCCTGCAGCACGATGAGGACACTCGGCAGGGCGTCGCCTTCGCGGACGAGGTCCTGCCCCGGCCCGACATGGACTGCGTCGCGGGTCAAGCGCTCGAGGACGTCCCGTTCCGGCAACGACAGGCGGACGAAGTTTTCGAGTTTGAGAACGAGGGGGTTCGACATGATACCTGAAACGATCGCGAGAGTGCCGCATGCCTTCCTTTATACAATCGATCGACCGGAGTTAAAGGCCCCTGCCCGGTGCGGACTGGAAGCGCGACACATCCTGGCTGTCCGCGAGGCCCTGTCCAGGACGGTCCGAGACACAGTCGCCTGCCCTTGCAAGAGGGGCCTCGCTGGTCCACGTCGCGCACGCGTTCGATGCAGACACGCCGCAGGCGCCGGCGTTCCGACTGCAGGTCAGGCCACGGCTCGTCGCCGACGGCCCGAGCAGCGTTGCAGCCATGTCATGTGATCCGCGGTGATGCGAAGCGGCAGGCCGGCGTCGTAAAGATCGCTGGCCACCGCCTCGAATGCGGCACGATGCCGGCCGAACCGTTCCAGACGCTCGCGGGCACTGCCGGTTCTGCTCTGCTCGATCGCATCGAGCGTGCCCTGTTGCGCGTAGCACCGGATATGCCTCACGCCGTCCAGCATGACGAAGCTCACTGCAACCCCATCGTCACGGGCCGGGAGATCGACGGGTTGCAATGGCATCGTTCTCTCCCCGGGGTTCACGAATGAATGTTAACCCCTCGGAGTCGATGACGTCGAACCCTGCCGAGAGTTCCGGCCTTTGTGCGATTTCGACGCGAGTTGGCGTCCGGAACGGCCCGTCAACCGCCGAAACGATCGCGCCGAACCTCACTTCGTCCGCAGCACCATGTCGTCGCGGTGGATCATCTCGGCCCGGCCGCCGAAGCCGATCAGCCCCTCGATCTCGCGGCTGTTGCGGCCGACCAGGAGTGCGGCGTGGGCGCTGTCGTAGGCGGCGAGGCCGCGGCCGAGTTCGCCTCCGCCGCCATCGCGGATCACGACGCAATCGCCGCGCATGAAGTCGCCCGCGACCGCCGTCATGCCGGCCGGCAGCAGGCTCGCGCCCTGGGCCAGCGCTCGCGCCGCACCCGCGTCGACCGTCACGGCCCCGCGCGGCTCCAGCGTGCCGCCGATCCAGACCTTGCGGGCCGCGCGCGGGTTCGACCCCGTGGTGAACCACGTGCAGCGCCCGCCCTCGCGGATGCGCGCGATCGGCCGGACCACGCGCCCGTCGGCGATCACCATGTGGGTGCCGCCGGCGATGGCGATCTTGCCGGCCTCGATCTTGGTCCGCATGCCGCCGCGGGAATCACCGGACGCCGCCCCCCCGGCCATGGCCTCGACGGCGGCATCGACCCGCGCCACCAGCGGGATGAGCGTGGCGGACGCGTCCAGCGCCGGCGGCGCCGTGTAGAGCCCGTCGACGTCGGAGAGCAGGATGAGGAGATCGGCGCTCGCCATGGTGGCGACGCGGGCCGCGAGCCGGTCGTTGTCGCCGTAGCGGATTTCGCTGGTCGCGACCGTATCGTTTTCGTTGATGACCGGGACGGCGCGGAGCCCCAACAGCCGCTCCAGCGTGGCGCGGGCGTTCAGGTAGCGGCGGCGCTCCTCGGTATCGCCGGGCGTCACCAGCACCTGGCCGGCCGTGATGCCGCGCGCCGCCAGCACCTCGGCCCAGGTGCGGGCCAACGCGATCTGCCCGACCGCCGCCGCCGCCTGGCTGTCGTCGAGCCTGAGCACACCGCCGCCGAGCTTCAGCACGCGCCGGCCCAACGCGATGGCGCCCGACGACACCACCATGACGTCGGCGCCCGAGCGGTGCAGCCCGGCGAGGTCATCGCCGAGCGCCTCGAGCCAGGCGTGCTTCGGCGCGCCGGCTCCGGCATCCACCACCAGCGACGAGCCGACCTTGACGACGATGCGGCGGAAGCTGTCGAGCGAGGGGGTCATGACGGCCTGGAGCGACGAGGAGGCGACGGAAACGCGCCTTGGCGCCCGTGGCCGCCGTTGTCAAGCAACGCGTCTCCAAGATCCTGCGTTGACCCGGCAAGACACTGCCGGCCCCGCGAGGCTCCATGCCCGACCTCTACGATCTCCAGCGCTTCGTTGACGCACAGGCACCGGTCTTCGACCAGGTCGTGGCCGAACTCGAAGCCGGGCGGAAACGAAGCCACTGGATGTGGTTCGTGTTTCCGCAGATCGTGGGCCTGGGCTTCAGCGCCATGGCACGGCGCTACGCCATCCGGTCGCTCGAGGAAGCGCGAGCCTATCTCGCTCATGACCGGCTGGGGCCTCGGCTCGGGCACTGCACGGATCTGGTTAACCGGATCGAGGGCCGGTCGGCCGCCGCGATCTTCGGCTCGCCCGACGACGTGAAGTTCCGTTCCTCGATGACCTTGTTCTCGCGCGCCGCGCCCGACGACGAGCGCTACCGCATGTCGCTTGCCCGGTATTTCGGCGGCGAGCCCGACCGGGCGACCCTCGACCGGCTTTAGCGGCATCGCCCGATCGCGGCTGCTCAGAACCAGCCCTTGATTCTCAGCCAAACGACCGGCACCACGAAGCTCACCAGCACCAGCAGCAACCCCCATTGATAGCCCCAGACCCAGTCGTACTCGGGCATGTTCTTGAAGTTCATGCCGTAAAGCCCGACCACGAAGGTCGGCGGGATGCCGATCACGGAAGCGATGGTGAGAAGCTTGAAGGTCCGGTTCTGCTCGATGTTGATGAAGCCCAGCGTCGAATCGAGCAGGAATTGCACCTTGTCGCTGAGACGGTTCTCGTACTCGCCGAGTGCCGCGATATCCTGTTTCAGCGTGTCGACCCGCTCGCGATGGTGCGGCGTGATGCGATGGCCTCCCTTGTTGACCAGGAAGGTCAGGAGGCGGTTCAGGCCCAGCAGGCTGTCTCGGGCATGGGAGGTGGTGTCGCCGCTCCGCCCGACGGTCTGCAGCGTGGCGCGCAGCCTGCGTTCCAGCCTGTTGGGTTTCTGACCATCGCCGCGATGGCGCATGCTGAAGATTTCAATCGAAACGGCATCGAGTTCGGCGCCGACCGCCTCCATGCCGTCGGCCATATGGGCGATGATGCTGTCGAGCAGGCCGATCAACACGTCGATGGGTCCGTCGAACGGCTCGGCAGCGGCGGCCTGACGGACCGCCACGTAATCCGTGAAGCTCTTCAGGCTGTGGCTCCGGACCGTCACCAGCACGTCGCGGCCCAGGATGAAGCCGACCGGCACGTTGTGCAGCAAGCCCTCCTCCCGGTACAGCACCGGGGTCGACATCCTCAGGACATCGCCATCGGTCGTGAGCCGGCTCGATGTCTCGATCTCGGCCAGTTGATGGGCGCTCGGCAGCACGAGCCCGGTCGCCTGCTCCACGAGGAGGTCGTCCTGGTCGGAAGGATCGACCAGGTCGATCCAGAGCGTGCCCTCCGGCATGGCCAGCCGGGAGGCGCTCGACGCGAGGGTGCTGGCGGCCGCGGCCGCGTCGTAGCTCGTGATCATGCCGGCCTTCTGCCGCAAGCGCCGCCGCAACGCCAGCGTGCCCTCGGCGAGTGCCGGCGAACCGCCCGTCAGGCCGTCGCTTCGAGGGCGTCGAGCGCGCGGCGAAGCTGCCGCAAGTCGGCCCAGGCCAGTTTCTTATGGGCCGGCTGGCGCAGCAGATAGGCCGGGTGCAGCATCGGGAGGGCCCTGATGGTCCTCTGCCCGGTGTCGAAGTCTTGCCAGCGCCCCCGCAACCGCATGATGCCCTCCTTGGACGACAGCAGGCTCTGGGCCGCCGGGCCGCCGAGGCAGACAAGGACGTCGGGGTCGGCGAGCGCGATCTGCCTGGCGATGAAGGGCCGGCAGATTGCCACCTCCTGCGGGGTCGGGGTGCGATTGCCGGGGGGACGCCAGGGCACCACGTTGGCGATGTAGACCTGGGTGCGGTCGAGCCCGATGGAGGCCAGCATGCGGTCGAGCAGCTGGCCGGATCTGCCGCAGAAGGGCCTGCCCTGCCGATCCTCCTCGGCGCCTGGCGCCTCGCCGACCAGCATCAGCCGTCCCGCCGGGTTGCCGTCCGCGAAGGCGAGTCGCGTCGCGGTTCCTTTGAGGCTGCAGCCGTCGAAGCGCTCCAGCACCGCCTCCAGTTCGTCGAGCGTGGCAGCCTGTGCCGCGGCCTCGCGGGCAGACCGCGCGGCTGAATCCACCGAAACGGCCGCGGCCGACAGAATGGGCGAGGACGCCAAACCGGGCAGCGCCGGAGCGCGCGCGGGTGGACCGTTCGTCGGGCGGGGCCGCGGATCAAGACCCTCCGGGTCGCGCAGCGCACCGTCGCGCTGCGACCCCTCACCCCGAGCGGGCTCACCGTCGCGGGCCGCCAGGGTCTCGGCGAAGCGGTCGTGCGGCGCCGCATCGACCGCGACATCGACGCCCATGTCGACATACCAGCGCAGCAGCGCTTCGAGTTCGTCGCGGGTGGCGGCCTCAAGGGACATGCCCTCTCATAGGACGGTTCGCGACTTTGTTGAAGTCGGCGCACCGGCCGACGCCCCGGTCGGCATCGTCGGCTGCAGATTGCGATCACCCTTCTACGTTCCGCTTCCGCGGGGCCGTCCCGGAGTTGCGCAGGCAGACCAGACCCGACCGAGTGAGGACGCCTTCGTGCTCGAAGCGCCTTCCAGAGCCGACCGCAGGCCCTGGCGCGGAGCCGTATGACGCATTTGCGCCAGTCCGCCGGGCTTCATAGATGTAGAGCCACGGCACAGCATCGGCGGGAGCGGCATCACCATGGCGGACGGCAACGGCGCGGCACGGTCCTTCGAGGCGCCGGCGCGCGAGGCGATGGAGTTCGACGTCGTGATCGTCGGAGGCGGCCCCGCGGGTCTGTCGGCCGCCATCCGCCTGAAGCAGTTGCAGCCCGACCTGTCGGTGGTGGTGCTGGAGAAGGGGTCGGAGGTCGGAAGCCACATCCTGTCGGGCGTGGTGGTGGATCCGGTCGGGCTCGACGCGCTGGTGCCCGATTGGCGGCAGGCCGAGGATCGGCCGCTCACGGTCGAAGTCGCGGACGACCGCTTCTACTATCTCGGCCCGGCCGGCGGATCCCGCATCCCCAACGCCCTCATGCCGAAGCTGATGAGCAACCATGGCAATTTCGTTGGTTCGCTGGCCAACGTGTCGCGCTATCTCGGGCGTCGGGCCGAGGCGCTCGGCGTCGAGATCTATCCCGGCTTCGCGGCCGTCGAGGTGCTCTACGGGGAGGCCGGCGAAGTGGTCGGCGTGGCGTCGGGCGACATGGGGGTCGGCAGGGACGGGGCCGTGACGGACGGCTACACGCGCGGCATGGAATTGCGCTCGAAATACCTGCTCGTGGCCGAGGGCGCCCGCGGTTCGCTCGCCAAGGGGTTGATCAGCCGGTTCAAGCTCGACGCGGGCCGCGATCCGCAGAAATACGGCATCGGGCTCAAGGAACTCTGGGAGGTTCCGGCCGAGAGGCACAGGCCCGGCCTCGTCCAGCATTCCTTCGGCTGGCCGCTCGGCAACCGGACCGGCGGCGGCTCCTTCCTCTACGGCATGGAGGACAACCTCGTCAGCGTGGGCTTCGTGGTTCACCTCAACTACGAGAACCCGACCCTGTCGCCGTTCGACGAGTTCCAGCGCTTCAAGACCCATCCGATGATCGCCGACACCTTCGCGGGCGCCAAGCGGATCGCCTATGGAGCGCGCGCCCTCACCGAGGGGGGCTGGCAATCGGTGCCGAAGCTGTCGTTCCCGGGCGGGGCGCTGGTCGGCTGCGCGGCCGGCTTCGTCAACGTGCCCCGCATCAAGGGATCCCACAATGCGGTCCTCAGCGGCATGATGGCGGCCGAGCACGTCGCCCGTGCGCTCGATGCCGGCCGGACGAACGACGATCTCGCCTCCTACGAGGAAGCCTGGCGGTCGTCCGCCATCGGCACGGACCTCAAGCGCGTCAAGAACGTGAAGCCGCTGTGGTCGCGGTTCGGGACGATGCCGGGCGTGGCACTCGGCGCGCTGGACATGTGGTCGAACCAACTCTTCGGCGGCTCGATCTTCGGCACCCTGAGCCATGGCAAGCCGGATTACGCATCTTTGAAGCCGCTCGCCGAGGTGAAGCCGATTGCCTACCCGAAGCCCGACGGCGTGTTGAGCTTCGACAGGCTGTCCTCCGTCTATCTTTCGGGCACGGTTCACGAGGAGAACCAGCCGGCCCACCTCGTGCTGACCGATCCTTCGATTCCGATCGAGACGAATCTGCCGCTCTATGGCGAGCCCGCCCGGCTCTACTGCCCGGCCGGCGTCTACGAGGTGGTGTACGGCGACGAAGCGAAGAAGAGCGACCCGCGCTTCGTCATCAACGCAGGGAACTGTGTGCACTGCAAGACCTGCGACATCAAGGACCCGTCGCAGAACATCACCTGGGTGCCGCCGGAGGGCGGCGGCGGACCGAACTACCCGAACATGTGAGGGCGGTCGGGTTATGCTTTGGTCAGCCCCTTCGGGATCTGCTATGTAAGCAGCCCCACGGGCAGCCCGACAAGCGGCAGCTTGAGACGTCAGCCTCGCGGGATCGGACCGATCGCCATGCAGGATGAGCCGATAGATCAGCTCGAGGCAGCCGCGCCGGTTATCGACCTCGAGACGGAAGCAGCGGCCCGCGCCTTCATCCGTGCCGTCGAAGGCCGCTACCCGATCCGAGACGTCTACCTGTTCGGCAGCCGTGCCCGGGGCAGCCATGGCCAGGACAGTGACGCCGATCTGGCGGTCGTGCTCCGCGGCGCCAAGGTCGACCGTTCGGCGACCGTCATCGACATGTCCGGTGTTGCAGTCGAGGTGTTGATGGATTTCGGTGTCCTGGTCGAAGCAACTCCGATCTGGGAGGGCGAATTCGATCAGCCGGAAACGTGCAGCAACCCCACATTGATCCGAAACATACGGCGAGACGGTCGGAGGCTGTGAGCAAGCCGACCTCCGCTCCAGAATATCTTGCGAAAGCGGAGCGCGCGCTCGAAGGGGCACGCGCCCTCTTGGCTACCGGCGATGCAGAAGGCGCGTGCAGCCGGGCCTACTATGCGGTGTTCGACGCGGCGCACGCAGCGCTGATTGCGGAAGGGTTCGGGAACGCCATCGCCGGGATCAAGACGCACAACGGGCTACTGTCGTTCTTTAGCAGGGAGCTGGTCAGGACCGAACGCATCCCAATCGCATTTGGTAAGACACTCAATCAGGTCCAGCGGCTTCGCCTGGCGGCCGATTACTTCGACGATCCCATTTCTTCCGCCGATGCGTCCTGGGCGGTCGCACGGGCAGAAGAGTTTCTGAGAGCCGTCGCGGCCCTGGTCTCGAACACTTGAGGGTACGACGATCTCCACGGCGCGAACTCGACCACCCCGTTTCACCCATGCAGCGCCGCGACGATCACCATGATCAGCCCGGCCAGCGACACGAGCCACACGAGCGAGCGCAGGTAGGGCACGCCGAAGGCATAGAGCGGCAGGTAGACGACCCGCGCCCAGAAGTAGAGCGCCACGCCCCAGCCGGTCAGCCACCCCTCGCGTCCGCCCAGGTGGGCGATGAGCACCGCGCCGATGAACAGCGGCAGCGTTTCGTAGAGGTTCTTCTGCGCCCGCTGCAGCCGGGCGGTGGTCTTGCCGACAGGCGGTCCGGCGTCGTCGCGGGCACTGGCGTTGTAGGCCGTGCCGGTCTCCATGGTGCGGAGCTGCGACGGCAGCCCGATGTAGATCAACGCGAGAACAAGCGTCCAAGCCAGATAGGTCAGTTCGGTCGTCATCGGGCAATCAGTTCCTGGTGTGCAACACTGCCGCTCAACGCTGCAGCACCGCTTTGGCTGCGTGACCCGCCTGCCATCGCCGATAAGCCGCACGGCTGAGCCACGGCCACCGGCTGGGGCACAATATTTGAGCACGCGGCACGATTGACGAGGAGATAGGCTCGCCTTACTGCCCGCCCGAAGCCATTTCGGCCCTTTTTCACACACCACGATCTTCGAGGAGCCCGCGATGCCGGTGCGCGCCGCGATCAATCACGTGACGGATTATCGCTACGATCGTCCGGTGTCGCTCGGCCCGCAGGTGATCCGGCTGCGCCCGGCCCCGCATTGCCGGACCGAAGTGCCGAGCTATTCGCTCAAGGTCACGCCGGCCCATCATTTTATCAATTGGCAGCAGGATCCGCACGGCAACTGGCTGGCCCGCCTGGTCTTCCCGGACAAGACCGAACAGCTCAGGATCGAAGTCGATCTCACGGCCGAAATGGCGGTGATCAACCCTTTCGACTTCTTCGTGGAGCCGAGCGCCGAGATCTTCCCGTTCACCTACGACGCCGAGACCCGGGCCGAGGTCGCAGCGTATGTCGACCCCGACCCGGCCGGGCCGCAGAGCGAGGCATTCCTGGCCACGGTGCCGCGCGAGCCCAGGCGCACGGTCGACTTCCTGATCAATCTCAACACGCGGTTGTCGCGCGAGATCGCCTATGTGATCCGCCTCGAGCCTGGCGTGCAGACGCCCGAAGAGACCCTGCTGCTGAAGTCCGGCTCCTGCCGCGACTCGGCCTGGCTGATGGTGCAACTGCTCCGCCGGCTCGGGCTCGCGGCCCGCTTCGTCTCGGGCTATCTGATCCAGTTGCGAGCCGATATCGACCCCGTGTCCGGGCCCTTGGGCACGCGGCACGACTTCACCGACCTTCACGCCTGGGCCGAGGTCTACCTGCCGGGCGCCGGCTGGATCGGCCTCGACGCCACCTCGGGCCTGCTCTGCGGCGAGGGGCACATTCCGCTCGCGGCGACCCCGCATTACCGCGCCGCGGCGCCGATCAGCGGGGCTCTCGACCCCTGCGAGATCACCTTCGAGCACACCATGGAGGTGTCGCGCGTCGCCGAGGCACCGCGCATCTCGCTACCCTTCTCGGACGAGGCCTGGGAGGCGCTCGACGGGCTCGGCAAGCAGGTCGACGCCGACCTCAGGGCCGCCGACGTCCGCTTGACGGTGGGCGGCGAGCCGACCTTCGTTTCGATCGACGACTACGAGGCCCCCGAATGGAACGGCGAGGCGCTGGGCCCGAGCAAGCGCGGGTTCGCCGATGGCCTGATTCGCCGCCTGCGCACGCGCTTCGCGCCCGGCGGCTTCCTCCACTACGGCCAGGGCAAGTGGTATCCGGGCGAGAGCCTGCCGCGCTGGGCTTTCGCGCTCTACTGGCGCAAGGACGGCAAGCCGATCTGGCGGAACCCCGATCTCATCGCCGGCGAGACCGGCCCGCGGAGCGCCAGGGTCGAGGACGCGCGCCGCCTGATGCAGGCCATGGCGCACCGGCTCGGGCTCGAACACCATTATGTGCAGAGCGCCTACGAGGACCCGGCCCACTGGCTGTTGAAGGAAGCCTCGCTGCCCCGCGAGATCGACGCTCTGCAATCGCCCGTCGGCACGGCCGAACAGCGGGCCAGCATCGCCCGCGTGTTCGAACGCGGCCTCGCCACGCCCGCCGGCTATGCCATGCCGATACAGCGTTGGGGCCGCGACTGGGCCAGCGAGGTGTGGCAGACGCGCCGCGAGCATCTCTTCCTCGTGCCAGGCGACTCGCCGCTCGGCTTCCGTCTTCCGCTGGATTCGCTCGACTACATTCCAGCGTCGCGCTTTCCCTATGCGGCCCCGCAGGATCCGACCGAGCCTCGCGCACCGCTGCCCGACCCGGACCAGCTCACCACGATCACGGAGTCGCGCGCCTCGCGCCCGCTCCAGCATTCCGTCCCCGACCACACCCGAGCCGCTTCCGAAATCCGCACCGCCATAGCGGTCGAGCCGCGCGATGGGCAGCTCTGCGTGTTCATGCCGCCGTTGGACCGGCTGGAGGACTATCTCGAATTGCTTGCCGCCGTCGAGGGATCCGCAGCCGACCTCGGTCTCCCGGTTCATATCGAGGGCTACGGCCCACCCTACGACCCGCGCCTCGACGTCATCAAAGTGACGCCCGACCCGGGTGTGATCGAGGTCAACGTCCAGCCTGCAACCAGTTGGGACCACGCCGTCGCGATCACCCGCGGCCTCTACGAGGACGCGCGGGCCGTGCGGCTCGGCGCCGACAAGTTCCTGACCGATGGGCGCCACACCGGCACGGGCGGCGGCAATCACGTGGTGCTGGGCGGCTCGGCGCCCAACGACTCCCCCATCGTGCGGCGGCCAGACCTCCTGAAGAGCATCATCGTCTACTGGCAGCGGCACCCGTCGCTGTCGATGCTGTTCTCGGGCCAGTATATCGGCCCGACCAGCCAGGCGCCGCGTATCGATGAGGCCCGCCACGACGGCCTCTATGAGATGGAGCTGGCTCTGGCCCAGGTGCCGGGGCCGCATGAGCCCAACATCCGCCCCTGGATGACGGACCGGCTGTTCCGCAACCTGCTGGTCGACGTCACGGGCAACACCCACAGGGCCGAGATCTGCATCGACAAGCTCTGGTCGCCCGACAGCGCCACGGGGCGGCTCGGGCTGGTCGAGTTCCGCGCCTTCGAGATGCCGCCGAACGCCCGCATGAGCCTGGCACAGCAGCTCCTGGTGCGGGCGCTGGTCGCATGGTTTTGGCGGGAGCCCCTCGACGGGCCGCTGGTACGCTGGGGCACGACCCTCCATGACAGGTTCATGCTGCCGCATTTCGTCGAGAACGACTTCAGCGAGGTGCTGCGCGACCTCGACGGCGCCGGCTATCCGTTCGACCCTGCCTGGTTCAACGCACAGCGCGAGTTCCGTTTCCCGCTCTACGGTACGGTCGAGCGAGACGGCGTCACGCTGGAACTCCGCCAGGCGCTGGAACCCTGGCACGTGCTCGGCGAAGAGGGCAGCAGCTCCGGCACGGCGCGCTACGTCGATTCTTCGGTCGAGCGCGTGCAGGTGAAACTGTCGGGCGCGACGCCCGGCCGCTACATGGTGCTGTGCAACGGCCGCCCGGTGCCGCTGGCCGCGACCGGGATCGCGGGCGAGTCCGTGGCCGGCGTGCGGTTCAAGGCCTGGCAGCCGTCGCGCTCCATGCAGCCCTTCGTTAAGGTGCAGGCGCCGCTCACCTTCGACATCCTGGACCGCTGGTCGCGACGCTCGATCGGCGGCTGCGTCTACAACGTGTCACATCCGGGTGGGCGGAGCTACGAGACGTTCCCGGTCAATGCCTTCGAGGCCGAGGCGCGACGTCGCGCCCGCTTCACGAAGTTGGGCCATACGAGCGGCACCATCGTCGTGCTGCCCGAAGAACGTTCCGGCGAGTTCCCGATGACGCTCGACCTGCGCCGCCCCGCCTGGATCTGAGCACCGACCGGCCGCTCGGGCCACCGCTGGCCGCCTCTCGTGTTCACGACGGCGGTCGCGGCGCGGAGCTGGCCTTGGGCTCAGAACAGGTTGCGGAGCCCCAGGATCACGCCATAGACGAAGCTCGCGCTGAGCACCACGCCGACAGCGCCGGCCACCACACCGGACAGGACCAGCACGCCATCGCGCTCGATCTGACCGAGGCCGATCAGACACACCGCGAGGCCGTAGGGAACCTGGCCGATCAGGGGCGCCGCCATCAGCATGCCGAGCGCCATGGTGGTCAGGAGAAGGGCGCTGAGCGTGGCGCCGGTGCGCTGGCCGAAAACGCCGAGCCGGGGCCGTGACCAGCGCTCCAGCACACTCACGACCGGGAGGGCCCGTGTCACGGCTCTGAGCACGTCGCTGCGCGCCACCGAACCGCGCAGGATGGCGCCCGGGAACCACGGCTCCGGCCGTTGCATGGCGATCTGGACCGCGATCATGATCAGGAGCAGGGCCGAGATCGTCGGGATGGGCGGCGGCATGGGGAGGCAATTCGGCAACCCGAGCAGCACGACCAGAATGGCAAAGGAGCGGTCGCTCAGGATAGCGAGGATATCGCTGAAACTGATACGTTCCTCAGGCTCGGCGGCGAGCAATACGAGAACCTGAGACAACCGCATCTGAACCGTCGTGGCCTTGTCGCCGAAAGCGTGAGCCCTTGGTAACGCCCGCGGGCTCCAAAAGGAAGCATGGCATGGGCCACCCGCCGCGCTTGCGCCGTGGCCGAACGGAGACCGACCAGCCTAAAGATCCGGCGTGCCGCCGCGTTCCTGGGCCAGCCGGAGGTGCCGATGGAGAAAGCCCAGCAACAGGGGGTCCTGGTAGTCCTGGATCAACAGGGCCGCACCCCGGCCCTTCAGCCCGTTCTCGTCCAGCGCGGAGGCTATTCCGACGACCGGAAGGCCCGCCGCGACCGCGGATGCCACGCCCGAGCCGGAATCCTCGAACGCCACCGAGCGCCCGATGTCGCCGCCGATCCGCTCCGCCGCGGTGAGATACGGCATGGGATGGGGCTTGGGATGGGGTACCTCGTCGCCCGCCACCACGGCTTTGAAGCGGCCCCGAATGCCCAGGGCCTCGAGAACCAGTTCGGCATTGGCGCGCGGTGCATTGGTGACGACCGCCAAGGGAATGATCTCGCGGTCGGCCCAGTCGAGGAGGTCCATGAGACCGGCCGCCGGCGTCACGTCCTTCACCAGGGCGCGGTAATGCGCTTCCTTGTCGTCCATCAACCCGGCGTGGCGTTCCGGTGCGACGTGCGGCAGGAAATGCGCCGCGATGGCGTGATTGGGGTGGCCCATGATGAAGCGACGGTAATCGGCCCAGTCGAGCGCGACGCCATGCGGCTCAAGGATGGTCCGGAAGGCCACGAAGTGGAGGTCCTCGGTGTCGACGAGGGTTCCATCCATGTCGAAGAGCAGTGAAGGCAGCATGGACGGTTTGTACAGACCCACCATGGCTTTGGCGAGCGTCACGCTCGGTGGAGCAAGGCGAAGCCGCTCGGCGGCGATGGAGCCCGTCAGCGCCGCAGGAACGGCGCCATGCCCTGGCGGGCCAGGACATCGGCGCGCTCGTTCTCGGGATGGCCGGCATGGCCCTTGACCCAGTGCCAGCGGATCTGGTGGCGCGCCGTCGCGGCGTCGAGTTGCTGCCAGAGCTCGATGTTCTTCACCGGCTTCTTGTCGGCGGTGCGCCAGCCGTTGCGCTTCCAGCCGTGGATCCAGCCGGTGACGCCGCCGCGGACGTACTGCGAGTCGGTGTGGATGTCGACCTCGCTCGGACCCGTCAGTGCCTGGAGTGCCATGATGGCGGCCATGAGTTCCATGCGGTTGTTGGTGGTGGCAGGCGCGCCGCCCGACAATTCCTTCTCGCGGTCGCCTGCCCGCAGGATGGCGCCCCAGCCGCCGGGACCCGGGTTGCCCGAGCAGGCGCCATCGGTCCAGATCGTGATCGTCTCGCTCATCGGTACCCATAGGCGTCGGCGGAATCGACCGCCTGGTGAAAGCGGAGCTTGCGCAGGTATTCGCGCGGATCCTTGGGCCTCACCAGCGCGCCAGGCGGCACGTTCAGCCAATCGACGAGGCGGGTCAGCAGGAATCGCAGGGCCGAGCCCCGCGCCAGGATGGGCAGCGCCGCGACCTCCTGCGGCATCAGCCGCCGCACCGCGTCGTAGCCCTCGAACAGTGCCGTGCTCCGGGCAAGGTCGAGGCGACCGTCCGGAGCGAAGCACCAGGCGTTGAGGCAGATGGCGAGATCGTAGGCGAAGGCATCCGTGCAGGCGAAATAGAAGTCGATCAGGCCCGAGAGGCGATCGCCGAGGAAGAACACGTTGTCGGGAAACAGATCGGCGTGGATGACCCCTCCGGGAAGGTCGCGCGGCCAGGCGAGGGCGAGGTGGGCGAGTTCCGCAGCCACCAGGGCCGACAGGCCGGCCGCTACTGCGTCGGCACCCGGACCCGCTGCTGCGAACAGTGCCGGCCAGCTCTCGACCGAGAGCGCGTTCGCTCTCTGCATCGGGAAATCGGCACCCGCGAGGTGCAACTCGGCCAGCGCGCGGCCGAGGGCCTCGCAATGGGTCGCTCCAGGGTCCCTGATCCAGATGCCGTCGAGGAACGACACCATGGCGGCCGGGCGCCCCGCCAGTATGCCGAGCGCCGAGCCGTCCCGGCTCCGCACCGGCCTCGGGCAATTAAGCCCACGCGCCGCGAGATGGTCCATGAGGCCGATGAAGAACGGCAGGTCCGCGGCCGCGACGCGCTTCTCGTAGAGCGTCAGGATGAAGTTCCCGCGCTCTGTATGGAGGAAGAAGTTCGAGTTCTCGACACCCTCGGCAATGCCCTTGCACGACAGGAGGGCCCCGACGTCGTAGCGGCTCAGGAACCCGGCGAGTGCGCCGTCGGAAACGTCGGTGTAGACGGCCATGAAGGGTCCGGATCGGCGGGGCGACAACTGCTGCACGCCGCGGTCTTGCAGAAGCTGTCCTGTGCCGCGACAGCGGCGCGGTACGAGATAGCGTCGTGCATGTAAGCAGCCTTGCACGGCTTGCGCCACCGCCGACGTCGCTTTCTCATCGCGATGATCAGCGCTGCTCGACAGGTCAAGTCCAAGCAGGCGCACCAGACCCTGCTTGGATTCAGGGAGCACCCGAGTCCCATGGAGCGACCACCAGTCGGGCGGCCGACGACGCCTTCAGTGCACGGCGGATATGGCCGCGGGCTCGACCATGGCGCGCAGTTCGCGCGGAAGCGGGAAGAACATCGTCTCGGTCACGGTCGCCACCGTCTCGACCTCGATCGTGTAGCGCTCCGCGAAAGCGTCGATGATCTCCTCGACCAGCACCTCCGGAGCCGAGGCCCCCGCCGTGATGCCGATCTTGCGGATATCGCCGAGCGGCACCCAGTCGATGTCGGATGCGCGCAGCACCAACTGGCTGTTCCTGCAGCCGGCCCGCTCCGATACTTCCTTGAGGCGCTGGGAGTTGGAGGAATTGGCCGAGCCGACCACCAGCAATGCGTCGACCGAGGAGGCGATCTGCTTCACAGCCTCCTGTCGGTTGGTGGTGGCATAGCAGATGTCTTCCTTATGCGGACCCACGATGGCCGGAAAGCGCCGTTTCAAGGTCTCGACGATCCCCTGCGTGTCGTCGACCGACAGCGTCGTCTGGGTCACGAAGGCCAGCGGCTTGCCCAGGAACTCCGGAGTTGCCTCGTCGGCCATGCGGTGGACGTCGGCGATGTTCTCGACCAGCAGCACGGCGCCGTCCGGCAGCTGCCCCAGGGTGCCCACGACCTCCGGATGACCGGCGTGGCCGACCAGGATGATGGTATAGCCGCGGCGATGGTGCAGTTCGGCCTCGCGATGCACCTTGGTGACAAGCGGACAGGTGGCGTCGATGGCGAAGAACTTGCGGGCGCTGGCTTCGAGCGGAATGGCCTTCGGCACGCCGTGGGCCGAGAAGATCACGGGTGCATCGGTCGGCGGGATCTCGTCGAGTTCCTCGACGAAGATGGCGCCCTTCTTCTTCAGGGACTCGACCACGTACTTATTGTGCACGATCTCGTGTCGCACGAACACCGGCGGCCCGTAAATCGCAAGCGCCTGCTCAACCGCATCGATCGCGCGGATCACGCCGGCGCAGAAGCCGCGCGGTGCGCAGAGCAGGATTTGCAGCGGCGGTTTGATCATCGAGTTGTTCCGAGCGAAGTCCCCCGCGGGTTCTGCGGGATGAGGGCCCGAGGGTCAAGCCGACCGTTTGTCCCGGCCATCACTTTATGCGCCAGGAGCGAGCTATCGGTCCAGGCGGCGGTCCACGACGATGGTGGGTGCGCATCAAGGGGCACCGAGGGCGCGGTCCGGTGCGGCGGAATCCGAGCCTATCGCGAAAACGAGCCTTACGCGAAGTTCGGGTGCCGAACCACGACACCCGCGGCATCGGGTCGATTGCGGCGGCGGGGCAGTCCCCGGACCGGTGCTCCCGAATGTGGTTGTGCGGCCCCAGGCGCGTGAACGGGCCGCCACAGATGCCCGGCGGCCGGCATTGCAGCCCCTCCGCCATCGATCGCCGCCGCCCGAACATTCATCGTCGGTGACGATGGCTGAGCGCCTCATTCATGACTTGTTAACATATCAGGCGAGACGTGGACCCGTCTTCGGCATCAGCGCGGCCCAGTCCTGCGCTTCCTGCGTCGTGGCGTGCTGATGGCGCCGCGAGTCCCGCACGCGTTCGGCCAACAGCAGGGTACCGTCGGTAAGGGCAGGCTGCACCAGGACGGAGTCGACGTCGCAGCGATTCAGACCGATGTCCTGCAGCATGTGATCGTCGAGACCTGCCAGGCCGTGGACGATGCGTCGCCGTTCATGAGCCTCGCTCGCCCTGGCGACGAAACGGCTGACGACGCCAGTGGCCGCCTTGAGGACGTGGAGGGGGAAGTTGGGGGCGTGCATGATCTTGTTCCTTTGACGGGCCCCAACCATAGCCGAGGATTGAAAATCATAGAAACGAATGTTATTGATGCTAACGATCGATCCTGTTGATCGGTCGTTGCCGCTCGGCAGCCGAGTGGAAGCGCGACGAGCCCCATCCGATGACCACCCTGCTCGACATCGACCAATTGCGGACGTTCATCGCCATAGCCGATGCCGGAACTTTCACGCGTGCTGCCGAAACCGTGCACAAGACGCAGTCCGCGGTGTCGATGCAGATCAAGAAGTTGGAAGAAACGGTAGGTCGTGCATTGTTCGAGCGGGACGGACGAGCGTCGCGGATGACGGACGAGGGCGAACGCCTGCTCGACTACGCCCGCCGCATCGTTCGGCTGTCAGGCGAGGCCCTCGCGAGTTTCGCCGAAGCGGAACTGGCCGGCCGCGTACGGCTCGGTCTGCCGGACGATTACGCCGAACGCTACCTCCCGGAGATCCTCGCCCGCTTCTCCCGATCGAATCCGCGCGTCGAGGTGACCGTGGTGTGCGAGCCGACCCCCATGTTGATGGAGCGGATCGAGAATGCGGACCTCGACCTCGCGATCATCACCCATGTCGGCTCGCGCGGCTCGGTTTCGGTGATCCGCCGCGAGCGGCTGCTCTGGGTGACCTCGAGCCGGCACACCACCCACGAGCAGAGCCCGCTTCCTCTGGCGCTCGGGAGAACCTTCTGCACTTGGCGCCAAGCCGCGACGGCCGCCCTGGACGTCAGGGCCAAGCCCTATCGGGTTCTCTATTCGAGCTGGAACTCCACGGCAGTCGGGGCAGCCGTGCTGGCAGGCCTTGCGGTCTCCGTGCTGCCCGAGAGCGCGCTGAGGCCCGGCATGCGGGTCTTAGGGCCGGCGGACGACTATCCGACGCTGCCATCGTGCAAGGTGGCGCTGGTCCGCAACCGGGCCGACCCCTCGCCGCTCAGCGACGCGCTCGCCGGCCATATCATCTCGAGCCTCGACAACCTGTCTTATGCTGGTGAGAAAACGCCCATGTCGAGCAACGATGGCAGCGATCCGCTCAGACCGCGCGCCGCCCAGGCGGTGACCGCTCAGCGGAGCCCGTCCGCGACCGGACCATAATAATGGCTTGACAGCCTGGTGCCGATCGTCGTGGCACCCAGCACTACGGCGATAGAGATAAGCCCGGCAACCAGGGCATATTCGACCACCGTAGCGGCGCGGTCGTCCATCCAGAAACGGCGGATCACTGGCGATGTCCCAAGCTCGACAGCGAACCCTGGCACTGAAAGCTTAATGAAGGGATGCTGGCCGCAGGAACCCGATTGCAGGCCCGGAGCAAGCCGACCAAGCGCGCCCCGAATGACAAAGCCCCGATCCTGCGAGAGGACCGGGGCTCGGTCAAAGACGGTGGACGGTGATCACATCATCTTCTTCTTGGACATCTTCTTCTTGGACATCTTCTTCATCGACGTCTTCTTCTTCATCGGCTTCTTGGTCATCGTGTCACCCGCCATCGGGGCATCGGCCGCGGGCGCTGGCGCCGTCACGGTCGGATCCGCAGGCGGGGCGGTCTGGGCAATGGCGACCCCGAAGCTGAGAACCGACGCTGCACAGGCGAGCGCGATGGTCTTCCGAACTGAATTCATAATGGACTCCCTCAAGCTGTCCGCCGCCCAGCAGTCAGGTAAATGACGCAACGGCCTGACCTGCACGCAACGCCTGTCGCAAACGATTGTTTCCCGAGGCTTCCGGACAGATCCTGATTCGCCGTGGGTGGTGCCGAATGGGCACGTTGCCAGTTCGGCGGGTCTTGCCTAACTAACGGCGCGCGGTCCCGTTCGGGCCGTCTCACCGGTATCCGAACCGGCCGGCCCTGCCCGGCCGAAGCGGGCCTCGTTCTGGCGTGAAAGCACTGCATGGCCCGCGACATCACGGACACGACGCCGATCAGCAGCCGCGACGAACTCGTGCGCTGGTTTGAACGGGGCAGCAAGCCGGCCGAGGCCTTCCGGATCGGCATCGAACACGAGAAGTTCCCGTTCTACCGTGACGGACTCGCCCCCGTGCCCTACGAGGGCGATGTGGCGACGGGGCGCGGCGGCATCAGAGCCCTGCTCGACGGGCTCGGAGCGCGGCAGGGCTGGCAGTCGATCGAGGAGGATGGCAGACCCATCGGACTGTCGAACGACGACCTCGGTGGGGCGGTTTCGCTCGAGCCGGGTGGCCAGTTCGAGCTCTCGGGCGCCCCGTTGCGCACCCTGCACGAGGCCAGGGCCGAACTTGCCCTGCATATCGACAACCTCAAGGCCGTGGCTGAACCGCTCGGCATCGGCTTCCTGGCCCTGGGGTCGAGCCCCAAGTGGTCGCTGGCCGACACTCCCGTCATGCCCAAGGGCCGCTACCGGATCATGGCGAGCTACATGCCGAAGGTCGGCACGCGCGGCCTCGACATGATGTTCCGAACCGCGACCGTCCAGGCCAATCTCGACTACGCCGACGAGGCCGATATGGTGCGCAAGCTGCGCGTTTCGCTGGCCCTCCAGCCGGTCGCGGCCGCGCTGTTCAGCAATTCCCCTTTCACGGATGGCGTGCCGAACGGCTTCCTGTCGGCCCGTTCCCACATCTGGCTCGATACCGACCGGGCTCGGTCCGGCATGATGCCTTTCGCTTTCGAGCCCGGCATGGGGTTCGAGCGCTACGTCGACTACGCGCTCGATGTGCCGATGTACTTCGTCAAGCGCGGCACGCGCTACCACGACGTTTCCGGGACGAGCTTTCGCGACCTCCTGGCCGGCAAGCTCCAGGCGCTGCCGGGCGAGCGGGCCACCCTGTCCGACTGGGCCAACCACCTGTCGACCATCTTCCCCGAGGTCCGTCTCAAGCGTTATCTCGAAATGCGAGGCGAGGACGTCGGCTCGGCCGAGATGATCACGGCGCTCGGCGCCCTGTTCGCCGGCCTGCTCTACGATGGTGGCGCGCTGACCGCCGCGAGCGATCTCGTGCTGCCTTGGTCGGCGGAGATGCGTCAGAGCCTCCGGGAGGCCGTTCCGGCCCAGGGGTTCGGGGCCGAGATCGGAGGGCGCAATCTGCGGGATGTCGCGCGCGAGATGCTCGCGATCGCGCGGGTTGGGCTCGCGCGACGCGCCATGTTGGACCCGCAAGGTCGGGACGAAACACAGTACCTGGCGCCGCTGGACGACCTCGTGGAGCGGGGCCGAACCCGGGCCGAACTGCTCCTCGCCCGATTCCATGGGGCCTGGCGGGGAAGCGTGGATCCGGTGTTCACGGAATGCGCGTACTGAACCAGGCTTCACGGGTTCGCGCCGGGAACCCGCTTCACCTCTCCCGAGCCGTATCCTGACGGGTACCTCGCCTTTCCCCGCAAGCCCGCTTGGTTGCGCTCACTTCTGGGTTGGGATCGCACCCGAGGGACACGTGCCGGTCGGCTTCGTGACGAAAGGGTTGGCGATGAAATTGTCGGCACATTTGTCGCAGCCCGCGAGCGCCGAAGTGACGACGAGGAGCGCCAGGATCCGGGCGGCGTTACGGCACATGATGGGTCGTCTCCGGATGGGCGCAGGGTTCGCCTGCTGCTCCGCACGTCTGCCACGGTCGTTGTGGATCCTGTCGGACTCAAGGTCGAAAGGGAGCTGCAGTGTGGGTGTGTGGGCAAGCTCGGTCTTGATCTGCGCCTGTCGGCAGCCAGGACAGGCGCTAGCGTCCGCTCAGCGATGGAGAACCACCGCCGGTGGTGTGGGCGAACTCGGCCCGCACGCTGCCATCGAGCTTCACGCAAATATCGGATCCCTCCACCCGGACGAAGCCGTCGCCGAGGCCGCTGCAGGGGGCGACCCTGGGCGGCGGCTCGGCCTTAGGCAGGTTGCGCGCGGAAGCCGCGGAAGGCAAGGTGCCGCAGATCACGGCCGAGCATGCGATGGCCATCCGAAATCCGGGAGTACCCCTCGTTGGTCGTCTCACTGCCGAACTCCTGACCTGTCCTGCCGACGACGATATCAAAGATGCAATACGCCCGGCTGTGGCTCATACACCACGACGATGCGAAAAACGACGGAGTTCAGCATGAGCTGAGCCGCGCGGCTTGCCGGGAACGGCTTGGCTTCTACGTTGTCGCACGACGCCGCGGCACGAGTCGCTGGGATCCGGCCCTGGTCGTCCCATGCCAAGGATGCATCCATCATGATCAGCAGACTGACCTTCGCCACCGCAGCGCTCACGGCCAGCTTGGCACTCCCGCTGGCGGCTGGCGGCGCCGTTGCCCAGACCGCGGCGCCCGTTGCCGCCCCGGCGGGCGCTGCGGCAACCATGACCCCGATGGCAAAGAGGAGCGAGAAGCCGCGCACCGCGCAATCGCTCGAATGCTCCAAGAAGGCCGATGCCCAGAACGTTCATGGCAAGCCCCGCAAGACGTTCATGAGCAAGTGCAAGGCCGGCAGGGCCTGACCGACTGGTCCCGGACAGGGCCTCCGGTCACGGTTCCGGCTTGTCGTTGGCCGATGATACGCGGGGAAAGCGGGCCATGGCCTCAAGATGGTCGAGGTCGATGGTGTTGCGCATGTATTGTTTCGTCGCGTCGCGGAACGGCTGGAAATCCCAGGGCTTCGTGGTGCCGGTCGTCAGGGCCGCGTCGACGAGCCGGCGCCTGCGCTGACTGTCCCGCACGGCGCGATCGAGTGCCGGAATGTCCCAGCGCCGCGCCACCTCGGCCCGGAATGCCGAGACCACCGCGGCCTGAGCGGCATCTGCGGCAAGGTTGACGAGTTCGTCCGGATCGGCCTCGAGGTCGTAGAGCTGGTCCGGATCCGCCGGGGAATGAACGAACTTGAGACGGCCTCGCCGCAGCATCACGAGAGGCGCCACGGCGCCCTCGGCCAGGTATTCGCCGACGACCTCGTCGTGGCCGCCCTGCCCGCTCAGATGCGGCACGAGGCTCCGCCCGTCGATGGGGCTCGCCAGGGCCGCAAGGTCGCCGCCCGCGAGTTCCACCAGGGTGGGCAGCACGTCGGCCAGGGACACGGAGGCCGCGACACGTCCGGGGGTGAAGAGACCCGGGGCCGCCACGACCAGAGGCACGCGGGCCGCACCCTCGAAGAAGCTCATCTTGTACCAGAGCCCGCGCTCGCCCAGCATTTCGCCGTGGTCGCCCAGGAACATCACGATCGTGTCGCCGAGGCCGGTGGCATCGAGCGCCTCGAGCAGGCGCCCGAGCTGGGCGTCGCAGAACGCGATGGCGCCATAGTAGGCATGGCGGGCACGGCGCACCTGCTCGACCGTGAGTTCGACCGCGTCCATGGCGCAGACATGACGGAGACGGGCGCTATGCGGATCGAGCGGCACGTCCCCGGCGCTCACCACGGGCCCGTCGATTGCCGCGTCGGGGTAGAGGTCCCAATAGGCCTGCGTGATCGCGAAGGGATCGTGCGGATGGGTCAGCGACGCCACCATCATCAGGGGGCGCCCGTCCCTGGCGCGAACGTGGTCGTAGATGGCCCGCTCGGCCGCGAAGGCGACTTCCTCGTCGAAATCCATCTGGTTGGTGCGGATGCAGAGACCCGCTTCGGTGACCGAGGACATGTTGTGGTACCAGCT
>CAXUCF010000018.1:20468-30327 GCA_964249275.1 uncultured Lichenihabitans sp. | reverse complement strand
CTGCGCGCCTTTCGGCGCTGGTCCGGGATGACAACCGGAGTTGATTATGCGGAAAACCGTATCAGTTCGGCCGGCAACCCGACCGGCGGGGCGAGGGCGTTCATCGGAGATCCACCAGGCGTTTGGCCACGAGCCCCGCCAGCATGACCTCGACGCCGATGTTGAGCAGGCCGCAAGAGCGCCGGCCTTCGTGGCACCGAGATGAGTTTGATCCCCGTTCCATTCCTGTCAACGGGTCGCTTGCAATTTCCTCGGGCCTCGTCCTAACCTCGCCCGAGCCAGCGGCGATTGGTGTGCGGATCAAGCTCTTCGGAGCGCGGGAGGTTGCGATGAAGACAATGCTGCTTGCGGCTGTGGCCACGGGCGCGTGGATGACGGCGTCTGCGGCCTTTGCCCAGAACGCGACCATCACCGATACCCCGCCTTCGACCAGCGGACCGGCCACGACCGGGGCCGCCAAGGCCACGACCATGGACAAGCTCGAGGACTTCAAGTCCACCGGGTCCGCGACACTGGTGCCGGTCCCCCAAGGTGGTGAGAGGGCCGATGCCATCCGGAAGAACCTGCAGAGCATCAAGCTTCCGCCGGGCTTCAAGATCTCGCTCTATGCGCTCGTTCCCGACGCTCGGATGATCGCGGTCGGCCCGCAGGGCGTGGTCACTTATGTCTCGACCCGCAAGGACAAGATCTACACGCTCACCGATCGCGGCCATACAGGGTCGGCCGCAGACGTTCGGGAATTCGCTCCAACGATCAAGTTCAACAACCCCAACGGGATCTGCTTCTCGAAGGACGGGTTCCTGTTCTCGGTCGAACAGAATCGGGTTCTGACGTTTCCGGCCGCCGAGTTTTTCTACGAAAACGCCGACGTCGCAGTCGCTACGGTCGTCAAGCAGGGCGATCTGATTCCGGCGAGCGAGGAGAGCTTCAACCACTCGGCACGGGTCTGCCGCGTCGGCGCGGACGACAAGCTCTACATCGCCGTCGGGCAACCCTACAACGTCTACGCGCCGGAGAAGTACGACATGTACTACAAGGCCGGCCTCGGCAGCATCATGAGGATGGATCGCGACGGTTCGAACCGCGAAATCTTCGCTCATGGGGTTCGCAACTCGGTCGGCATGGACTTCGATCCGAAGGATAAAACGCTCTGGTTCACGGACAACCAGGTCGACGGCATGGGGGACGACATCCCGCCGGGTGAACTCAATCACGTCACCAAAGCGGGGTTGAACTTCGGCTTTCCGTGGTACGGGGGCGGTCACACCCGGACTGTCGAGTACAAGGATCAGACCCCTCCCGGCGACGTCGTCTTCCCCGTCGTCGAAGAGGCGGCTCATGCCGCCGATCTCGGCATGAGTTTCTACAATGGCAAGATGTTCCCGGCCGAATACAAGGGGGCCATCTTCTCGGCCCAGCACGGGTCGTGGAATCGCACGGTGCCGGTCGGCGCCCGCGTGATGGTCACGAAGATCGATGCCGACGGCAAGGCGGTCGGGGGATCGAGGCCCTTTGCGGAGGGTTGGCTCGACGAGGATGGCGAATACACGGGCCGCCCCGTGGACGTCGAACCGATGCGGGACGGCTCCTTGCTCGTCTCGGACGATCTCGCGGGTGCCGTCTATCGTATCACTTACGACGGAAAGAAGTAGTGATGACGCCCTACTCGCCACGGACGCGAGCGGGGCTCTCCGGAGATCCTCGATGAACGCTGGTGCATATCTGGCTGTAGGGCTCGCCTCGGCGGTGATCGGATCCGCGGCGCAAGCCGAAGGATCCGCCGCGGCGGGGGCCACCAGGATCAAGACGGCCGGCTGCATTGCATGCCATGGACGTGACGGGGTCTCGAAGCTGCCGGAAGCGCCAAATCTCGCTGGGCAGGTCGAGGTCTATCTGGCGTCGTCGCTCAAAGCATATCACACGGGCGAGCGGAAGAACGAGATCATGAACACCGTCGCCCAGACCCTGAGCGACGGCGACGTGGCGGATCTGGCAGCCTACTATTCCAGCATCAAAGTTTCCGTCACGGCGCCGCCGAAACCTTGAGCAGGACCGGGTCTGCGGCAGCGTCGCTTCGCGTATCGCCTCGAACGGAGTCCGGAATTGCTATCGACCGTTGTCGAGAACTGCAAGGGTGCAACGCTCCTCGCCGTGGTTGGAGTCCTCGCCTCTCTTTCGACCTCCGTAGCTCCTCGGGCCAAGACGATGCAGCAGAAGCTGACGACCGCCTGCGCGGCGGACGTGGTCCGCCTTTGCCCGGAGAACAGCGGGGACCCGGATCTCCTCAAGAGGTGTCTCCTGGGCAGGCGCCCGCAGGTGAGCGAGGCCTGTATGCATCTGATCGACGCGTCCGAGTAGATCCGACCCTCTCTTCAGACTGCGATGTCTGTTCGGCCGGCTGGTCGGGCGGCTGCCTCGAGGGCCCAGTGGGACACCGAACGTCATCCAGTTCCCGCCGAAAAAAATCCTGAAACATCAGCCGAAGAAGGTCGCGTGCTCCAAAACGTACTGGTCCACCCATGGCTTGCGACGCATCGCCAAACTCCTCCAGGCTGCACTGCGCCTGCCGCCGCTGTGGTCAAAGTCTCCTCGTGCTCACCAGTTGAACTGCAGGCGCCCGATGAAGGCGTCGCTGTCGATGGTGCTGACTTTCAGGGCCGTCGGGGCCGGATCGGCGTGGGAGTGGACGTAGTCGGCCACCACCCTGATGTTCCGGTCCGGATACCAGTTGACGCCGGCCGTCACGTCTTCGAGCCGGCCACCAGTGGTCAGGCCATCCTGGAGGTCGAGCGCGCTGTAGCGCGCCGCCACCTCGAACACGCCGTAGCCGCCGCGCGATATGCGTTGCGCGTCGTCGATCTCCACGCCCTGCAGCACAGCGAACTCGGAACCATAGGTAGGCGCGATGCGGTAGGGCCGGCCGTAGCCGTTCACCACCCAGGCGCCTTCCACATAGCCGGACTGGAAGAAGCGGCCGCTCCGGTTGGCGACGGCCGCGGTCGGTGTCACGCCGCCGACATCCGCGAAGGCATATTCGCTGGTGATCCGATAGGACTTGTACTGATAGATGGCTTCCAGGCCGAGGCGGCCCGTCTCCTGCGCGTTCCTGAGGGTGCCGGTGCTGACCAAGGTCCGCGCGAACAACTGGTTTTCCGGACGGCTGCTGAACGACAGGTTCGTGTTGGTGGGATCCTGCGAACGGTACGAGCCGGCGATGCCGAAGTGCAGCAGTTGGTCCTCGGTGAGGATGGGCGCAAAGGTGACGCGGGCCGTGCCGGCCACGCCGTTATCCTCGATGGTCGTGTTGCCCGTCGTCGTGCTGGTGTTGGCGTTGCCGCCGAACACGCCGGCCGTGACGGTCCACCTGTCGCCGTAAGTCCCGACGGCGCCGCCGAAGTTCCGCGCCGGGAAGAGCGCATTGGTCAGCGAGCGCTCGGCGAAGGTGGTTGTGTTGTCGCTCCGCAGCTGGTCCAGCCCAAACGGCTCCTTGAAGTTGCCGGCCGAGAGGATGACGTGGTTCAGGCCGCGGTAGGCCAGCACGGCATCCTGGATGGGTTGCGTGGCGTTGGCGAAATCGTACTGGAACGCCACTTCGATCGCATCGTAGAGCGTGAGATAGCTCTCGAAATAGGCTCGGCGGATCAGAAAATTGTCCCCATCGGCGCCGATGATCGCCGGTCCAAGCGACTTGGGATTGAGGCTTCCGGCGCTGGTGTCGAGCTGCACCCGGCCGCCGATGCGAAACTTCACCGCGTTGTCGACGGTCTGCAAAGTGATGCCCTTGCTGTCGACCGAGAACGTGCCCCCGCCCGGGAGCTGGCTCGCATAGGCCGCGAGGAACGGAAGGGGCCCGTCGGCGGGCTTCTTCGCCGTGGCTTGGCCGAGGTTCTGCGGTGCCCCGTTGCCGAGCGGCTGCTTCGCGCCGGCCTTGCCCGGGCTGGCCGGGGTCTCCGACCCCCCGGACCCGCCGCCGCCCGACTGAACGCTCTGTGCAAGGGACGGCGTAGCCGAGGCGAGAGCGACGGCGAGCGACGACGCCAGCAAGAGAAAGGTGACGGGCGATAGTGTGCGACACCGGCGCATAGCTGCTTCCTGCTCGACTGTTGTATCGGCTCGACGCATCTAAGCAGGGACGAAGGTCACAATCCAGTCGCAATTGTTGCGGCGCAGCCACACTGGCGGACGTTAGTGAGGCGAGAGAGAGAGGGGACGGCTAGGGACGTCGGAGCGATGCAATCCGCCAGCGCCGGCCGTTGGGGGAGGCCGGATGTCCGACCCCCTTCATGCTCCATGTCTACGCTGTGCTGGCCGAGAAGGAGCGGCGGATGTCTCCGAGCGCACCCGGGCGGCCCTGCAAGCGCGCAAGAAGCAGGGCGCGCCGGGCAATCGGACCAATCTCGCCGAAGCTCCGGCAAGGGATCCTCCCGAGTGGCTTCAAGGCCGACTCTGACGGTTCTACGTCCCGGCGTCAGGAAACGATCAGTCGAAATAGGCCTGCAACCTTCCCCTCCGACGCACGTCGAGCGTGGCACAGTGGAACGAGCCTCCGAACGGCCCGTAGCTCAGGAACGGCAGATCGATCGGGTCGAAGCCCCAGCTCTTGAGCGCCTTGATGAGGCTCGGCTGTGAGCGGTCTACCACAACGCGCTTCTCGTCCAGCATGAGCACGTTGATGCTGGTCCATGCGCTGCACATCGAGATCTTGCTCATGACCCCCTCGACCGGATCCGGGCGCGGCGCCACCAGCACGTCCCAGCGCTTCAGGACTGACGGCAGCCGTGCGATGTCGCAGTAGTCCGGGTTGACCAGCACCTTGCCGGGCGCCAGCGGCATGAACGTCGAGTCGATGTGCATCGGGTCGGGGCACAGGCTTGGGATCGCATGGAGGCGAAAGTCGTCCTCGAGATGTCGCGTGAGCCACGCGATGCCGAACGCGTTGGTGACGTTCGAGCGCGTGTAGAAGATGTCACGTCCGCAACGCACGAAATCCGCAGCGTCGAACACGGGCTCGAACTCCGTCAAGATGGTGCGGACCGGCTCGCCCTTGGCCGGCAAGCGGTAAGCGCCGTCGAAGAGTTCGTCGGTAAGTTGCGGTCGCGGCGCCGAACTCCATCGAGCGCCTTCCTGGAAGTAGCGCTTGAACAGGCGGCGGTAGGCGTCGCCCTCGAAGTGGCGGGAGCGCCAGCACATCGGCGTCTCGATAATTTCGTCGCCCACCACCATGAAACCGTCGCGCGGGCAAGCGACCGTGAAGCCGCGCGACGACCAGTTCGCCGTCCCGTATCGTCGGGATAAAGGGACCGGATCCGGCCGCCGTACGGTCACCCCCTCGGCTTCGAGCAGGGCGATGAAGCCGCCGAGTTCCTTTTGGGCGAGCTTCACCATCCAGCCCGGATATCGCCTTCCTGCCGCCAAGCGATATAGCCTGCCCAGGGCCGGCGGCAGATTGTAGGTGACGACGAGGTGGCTGGAGGGGATCGTGGCGCCCTCGACGTGGCCGACAATGACCTCTTCGAGCGGATCCCATTCGTTGTAGGAAGAGACCCGGGAAGTGTGCGGCAGTGCCTCACAATGAGGGGCGGCACGTTCGACTCGGACATCGGCAAGATCAGACATCTCGATCCTCAGGATGCTACATCCGCACGAAGGGAGTGGTTGAGAGTCGGCTCCGAACCGACTTGGTCCAGCCAAGCCGCGCGCAGATCACCGGCCGGTCGTGGAACAGTGCCGGCCGTCAGCAGTATAGTCGTCTTCGGTCACGTCCCCGGCCCGCGCAGCACGGGCACTGAAGAGACGGACCGCGATCAGGACGGTTACCCTGATGTCCACGAATCTATCCATGTTGGGTCATCATCACCAGGATAGTGCAGCCGTCAATAGGTTCTCGATATCTTCTTTCCCCTGACGCATCGACGCGTGGCGACGATGTTTTATAAGCATCGTTTCGATGCCTTTATAGGTCTGGGTCGAGCTTGAAAATTATTATGCTCAAGGGTGCGTTGACGCGATTACACCGTGGGGCCAGAAAGATGCCTGGCAAAGGTGACCAGCGCATACCGGGGCGACTGCTGGGAGAACCAGGACACCAGGTGGTTCGCCGGCATCTGACCGGGCAGGCGCAGGCCTCACTCCAAGGAATAGGTTGCGTGCTTCATACGGAGATGGATCAGGGTGAAACGAGCATTGAACCGCACGAGCCGGCGCCCGGCTTGACGTTCGCCGACGACTTCGCGTCTTATCCGCCGATCGCCGACTACGCCATCGTGGGTGATTGCCGGACGGTGGCGCTGATCTCGAGGCAGGGCTCGGTCGATTGGCTGTGCCTGCCCGATGCGTCCGGGCCCTCGGTTTTCGCGGCCCTGCTGGATCGGCGGCAGGGCGGGCGGTTCGCGCTGCGGCCGTCCGGGCCTTTCCGGACCGAGCGGCGCTACATCGAGAGCACCAACGTGCTCGAAACCACCTTCGTTACCGCGTCCGGGCGCGCCCGGGTGACGGATTCCATGACGCTGAACGGCGCAGACGGGCGTGGGCTGCAGGCCGAGCGGGAACTGCTGCGCATCGCCGAGGGCATCGAGGGCGAGGTGGAACTGGAGGCGCTATACGACCCGAGCCCGGACTACGCGCGCACGCGGCCGCGCCTTGTGAACCGGGGAGCGGCACTAGGCTGGGTCTTCCAGCACGGGGGCCAAGCGTTTCGCCTGCTCGCCGAACTGGACATGCGCCCGACCGGAGTCGCCGTCGGGCTGACCGGACGGATGGTGCTCCGGCCGGGCGAGCGGCGGCGGCTGTCCCTGTCGCACGCCACTCGCGACATGCTGGTCATCCCTCCGATGGGCGCCGCGGCCGACCGCCGCATGGACGGGACGGCGCAATGGTGGCGGGACTGGAGTGCGCAATGCTCCTTCAAGGGCGAGCACCGCGCGGTGGCGCTGCGCAGCGCCCTGGCGCTGAAGCTGCTGACCTACAGCCTGTCCGGGGCCGTGCTCGCGGCGGCGACCACGTCCCTGCCCGAGGCCATCGGCGGTGAGCGCAACTACGATTACCGGTTCTGCTGGTTGCGCGACGCGGCAACCACGCTGCGCGCGTTCGCGGACCTTGGATTCAAGGACGAGGGACGGGCCTATTTGAGCTGGCTGCTGCATTCCACCCGCCTTACCCGGCCGCGGCTCCTGGTGATGTATGACCTGCACGGCCGACCGCTGAGGTCGCTGCGGGAGCTGCCGCACCTGCAGGGCTATCGCGGCTCGTCGCCCGTGCGCGTCGGAAACGACGCGACCGGGCAGCTCCAGCATGACGTGTACGGCTCGGCGATCTCCGCCGCCGTCGCCTATGTCGAGTGCGGCGGCAAGCTGTTGCGTGACGAGCAGCGATTGCTGATCGCGTTCGGCCGTCAGGTCTGCAAGACGTGGCGGGAGCCCGACAACGGTCTTTGGGAGGTCCCGGGCGGCCGGCGGCATTACGTTCACTCCAAGCTCATGTGCTGGTCGGCGCTGGACGCGGTGCTCCGCCTGGACGAGATGGGATGCTTACGGGCGCCACGGGCAGACTTCCTGCGCGAGCGCCAAGCCGTGCGGGACGCCATCGAATCCAAAGGCTACCGCACATCGCCCGACGGCACCGGCAGCTACGTCGGCGCATTTGGCGAGGATTGGGCCGACGCGAGCCTGCTGATCATGGCTCGGCTCGGCTTCCATGACGCCAACCACCCGCGCATCGTCGGCACGGCGGACCGCATCTGGAGGGAGCTGGAGCGTGGTGGGCTGCTGCTGCGCTACCTGCCGGAGGTCGATGGGCTCGGCTCGCGTGAGGGCGCATTTGGCATCTGCGGTTTCTGGGCCGTGGAGCTGTTGGCGCTGCAGGAGCGGGCCAAAGAGGCGGAGGCGCTGTTCCGCCGCGCCGCATGCCTCGCCAATGATGTCGGCTTACTGGCCGAGGAATACGACCCGGCATCCGGCGCAGCCCTCGGCAACGTGCCGCAGGCGTTTACTCATGCCGGACTGATATCGGCCGCGCTCATGTTAAATCGAGCGAAGGAGAGGCTGGCGTGACGGAGAGTCTGGCACTGCTGCACCGCTTGGGCGAGAACCTGGATTCGGTTTTGATTTGGGCGCTGGTGGCGACCGCGCTGATGACGACGGTGCTGCAGGGCAGCCAGGGGCTGGGATTGTCGCGCCTCAGCCTGCCGTTCCTGTTTGGAACGTTCGTCACCGCCGACCGCGGCCGAGCCGTGGTGGTCGGATCCCTGATGTATATGGCAGGAGGCTGGGCCTTCGGGATATTCTACTTCTTCATCTTCGTGAGCCTAGGGATTGCGACCTGGTGGGTGGGCGCCATCCTGGGCGCTCTGCACGGGGTCTTCCTGCTGGTCTCATTGCAATCGATGGCATTGGTCCATCCGCGGATGGCCTCCGAATACGACGCTCCGGCTAGCGAGCCGAAGCTGGAGCCGCCCGGCTTCATCGGCCTGAACTACGGCTATCGAACGCCGCTGACGACGTTGCTCGCCCAGGTGCTTTATGGGGCCATCCTCGGCGGCTTCCTGCCGATGCGCTGAGAGAGCACGGTCGTGGACATCACAGCTATGTACGGCTCGCATCCAGCTTGGCGAGCGAGAGGCGCGGCCGAGGCCGGCTGGCCGTCGCGCAAGCTTCCCGGCAGCTCGGTGTTGAAGGTGCGAAACAACCGCTCGATGTTGCCTTGCCCCTGCGGGCGGGCGACAGCCGAGTAGATCAAATGGATGCGAAGATCGGCCTCGCTCGGCTCCGGCAGGCAATCTGGCGCAAGACGCGCCCGACTTGCACGTCTGCGGCATCCCCGACGTGCTCCACGTTGATCACGGCGGAACTCACCAGCACCCACCTCGACCAAGCAGCGCCAACGCGCATCAAGGAACACCATATAGCCGGTGACCACGCTCGAATGGTCGTCGATCACGGTGGTGAGCCTCGGCGCCTCCCTGCCGTTTGCGTCCAGGATCGGGATGTCGGGCTGGGTATGGTCGGCCTGCCAGGTCGCGTTCGGGCGTTCGGTTCGGGGCGATGCACCAGCTCGTAGCGGTCGCGGAGCGCGGCCTCGCCTTCATGCGCGAGCGTGAGCGCAGCAGAATTCAAGCCCGGTCATGATCGCGTCGACGCTGCTGTAGGACGGCGCTCGCCAGCCTTGCTCGCGCGCGACCGCACCGACCCGGCGCTGGATGGTGGCGGCCGGACTTGCGGATCCTGGTGAACGCCACCCCTCGACCAACTCGACCAGCAAGCATGGGCTTGGCTTAGATCTTCCCGGGTTTGCCTCATAGGCTCCCCGGACCTTTCGCCAGGCCGGCGAGCGTGAAGAGGTCGACGGAGAGCTTGGCGCCGATCACGAAGGCGTCCGGAATGGGGCGAGCTCGGAAGGGTTCGTTGTTCTGGTCCGGGTTGACGATGTACTGGAGGTTCGGGGTCAGGCGTGTCGATGGTGAGATCTGGATGCCGTAATTCAGTTCGAGCAGGATTTCATCCGCCGCCACATTCGCACTGCTCAGCCCCAGCGAGGCGCGCCCGGCACGCACGTTGGCGAGCCCGAGCGATGAGTACCTCTGGTCCGTGACCACGAAGCCGGCCGAGTCGAAGGGCCGCGCGGCAAAGGGACCGGTCAGCACGGCACCGGCTTCGAGTTGGTAGTCCTGGGTCTGCCGGCCAGTAGTACCTCCCGAGGCCACGCCGAAGATCTGGAGAGCTTGCGAAGCGGTCGGGTCCGGCCGCCACACCGTCTGGTCGAAGCGCCCGTAGACCAGTGAGCGTCCGAAGCGGGTCCGCGCCGGGAGACCGCTGAACAGCGCCCGCCCGCCCGCCACGTCGGTCACGGGGTCGCCGTAGCTCGA
>CAXUCF010000018.1:0-20458 GCA_964249275.1 uncultured Lichenihabitans sp. | reverse complement strand
ATGCCGTAGTTGCGCGGGAAGGGATCATTGGCGGCTGTCGTCGTATAGCCGAGCTCGATCGGGATCACCGCGCCGGTGTCGCCAACGATGCCGAAATCGACGCCGTGGTCGCTGGCCAGCTCGGTCCTCGGCTTCACCTCGAAGGCGCCGACGTGGAGGAACACCTTGTCGTCGAAGAAATATTTGACGTGAGCCCCGTAAGTCGACGTGGGAAAGAAGGTGAAGCTCGTGTCGTTGAAGACGATTTCCGGACTTCCGCAGACACCGACGTTCTGGAAGTTGCAGTAGAGCGGCGAGACCAGGAAGGCACCCTGGCCGGGCAGCCGCCCGAACTCGATATCCAGGCGGTCGTTCAACAGCTTCTGCTCGTAGGTGAGGATGGTCAGCCGCGTGTTCTCGGAGCCGTCGAAGATCTCCTGCGGCGCCAGGCTGTTGCCGATGAAATCGCGTGCCAGGCTGCGTCCGTCGCGCTGGGTGCCGATGATATGGAACGTTCCGCCCTCGACGCCGGCGAGCCGTTTGAGGTCCGCATCGATGCCGAAGAGGATCTGGTCCGCGTAATCGGCGCCCTGTCTGATGCCGCCGACCGGGTTGCCGGCGGATTCGCTGACGTAGTTGAGCTGAAACGTCAGTCCATTGCCGACGTCCAAGGTGCCAGCCGGCAGCGTTGCCGCGGTGGTGGCGGGCTTGGCGTTCAACCCTCGCGAGGTCGTGGTGCCCTGCGTGCTGGTGGCCCCGGAAAAGCCCTGACCCTTCTGCGCAGTGTTCACGATCCGGCGGTCGGCACGACGCCGAACCAGCCGCGCCACTCTGACTGGGCGCGCGACGCCTGAGGGCACTGCGACACTTCGAGGATCAGCATCCGCGGTGGGCGAGATGACGTCCTGCGCCGAGGCCCCGTCGACTCGAATAAGCATCGCGAACCAGCACAGCCCGGCGCATACTACAGCCGTTAATCGATCTATCGACATCACCTTTCCTTCTCGACGCACCGACGTATAGCGACGATGTCCTATGGGCATCGTTTCTATGTCTTTTTAGATTTGCACCGGCCTTCATAAATCTTATCCTTGGGGAACGTTGACGCAATCACATTGACGGGGACGGGAAAGATGTCTGACACCTGTGCCTAAAATGCCACCGGCCTATCCGCGCTGATGCGGCCGCGACAGGTTGAGCGCCCTCCGGCCAGAACCAGGGTGTCGATCACGGCGGCCGAAGCCGGCCGCGGGAGCGCGTGGAGTTATCGTGGGCGTCCTCGCCATCGTGGTCTTCACGAGGTGCTTGATCCGCGGGCCGAAGCCTGTCGGCACATCGCGCGCGCCGGAAGCGGCCGCCCGCTGCTGATCTCGATCAAGGCAGCGAGCCCATCGGCGTGCTTGATCTGGAACTCTGAGTGAAGGCGTCGCAAGCGCCTTTCCCCTCGTGTCATCGTCTGAAAGGTTCCTCCGTGAAATTCGACACCATATTGGCTACTCTGGCCATAGGCGCTGGAGTGATCACGGCCACTCCGATGATCGCCCACGCGGAGACGAGCGGCGGCGAGATTGCGGCGTTGCGCGCGTTCGAGGCCGCAGAGAGCCACAGGCCACCATTCACGCCCGCAACAGCCGTGAAGTTCACAGCAAAAGACAACGTGTTCGTGAAGAGCGCACTGGCGATCGACTTCACCTATCGTTCCGCGAACGTCACCTTGCCGCTTTACCGCGGGGCATCGCCCTCGGGCGAAGCCGTGTATTACATCATCACCGATGCTTCCGACTTCGAGTTCGCCCGCCAGCTCGGCCTCAATTACGCGCCTAAGCTGCGAAAGGCGGCGGACTCGATGGGCGCGCAGAAGGTCACGGTCGAGAATGGGTTGGTCCGCTTCAAGGGGACGGTCGACTTCTCGCCCGAGTACAAGGTCGAGCCCGGCTCACCCATGCCGTTCCCGCCCAAAGTCGCCATTCCGGGTGCCGTGGCCGACGCGGAGTGGTCCTCGGTGGTCGTGCTGCCGAGCGGGATCGTGGTCAACGTGCAACTCGTCAACAACGCCAGCGGCAGTCACGACCGGGTGAAGTCGATCGACATTCCGGGCCGCACGGTCACGCTGTCGCTGCTCGACGGCGTGCAGGGCGGTAAACAGTATTACTATCACCTGGTCACCGACGTGTCGGAATCTCTGCCTTCGGTGCTGGAGAAGGGAGTCTATGCGCCGCGTCTGGGCAAGGTGGGGACCTTCGGCGAAGACGGGCCCGCCGACCACTCGGCGCTTCTGGGCTTCTCCCCTAATGCCAACGGGATCACCGATACCAGCACTCACCAGTCGCAAGGCTTCGCGGCTTCCCTGGCCAATGGCGGCATCGACCCGATCAACGTCTTCCCGCTGCCGCCCAAAAACCAGGTCGCCTCGCAAAGCAACAACTACAGCCCGCTCTGGGACGCGCACATCACCATGTGGACGCCGAAGGCCACGGCCGAGGGCAAGGTCCACCGCATCCAGTCGCTGGATGAGCAGAAGCACCTGATCAGGGCCGGTTATCTGACCAGCGCCAGCGACAACCCGCCCGGCCCGGAAAACACCTTCGTGGGCGGCATCCGACCGAGCCACGTGATCATCAACTGCCCCGTCATCGCTCAGCCAGACCTGCCGCCACAGTGACCGGAGTCGCCACGCACCGGACGCACCGGAGGAGCTCCTGATGGGCATCGGATCGGATGGGAGGGCAACGCGACCCGATGCCTGGTCAGCCTTGATGACGGCTGCGCAAGGCGGGGACCGGGGGCCTATGAGCGCCTGCTAGGCGGGAGGCGTGACGCGACGTGGTCAGGAGTGGAACCGCCGGAGCCGATCTCATTCGACGATCGATCCGGGCACGGTCGCGGCATCGGCGCCGGCGGCGCCCGTGGAGCGATTTCCTGCCCTTTGCCGCGAGAGCTTGATCATGCTGGCCAGCCCGCCGGGAAAGGCGATCAGCACCACTACCATGCCGGCCGAGATGATGAGGAAGCGCCAGATCCCGAGGCCGACGAGCGCCTCGGACACAAAGGTCAGCACAAAGGCAGCCACGAGAGGGCCATACAGCGTTCCAGCCCCGCCGAGCAGGACCATGCTCAGCACGAGCGACAACGTGCTGAACCCGAAGATGTCGGTCGAGGCGACCCGGGCATAGGCGCCCAGAAACCCGCCCGCGATCCCAGTCAGAGGGGCGCTCGCCACGATGGCCAGGAAATGCGTCCGCGCGGCGGAGATGCCGCGGGCCGCCGCATAGTTCTCGTCGTCGCGAACCGCCTGGATCGCTATGCCGAGCGGCGAGCGGACCATCCAGCGCAGGATGACGACGCTGACAGCGAACAGCGCGATCGCGGCGTAGCAGTAGGCGAGCTTGCCATCGCGGGCGAAATTGTAGCTGCCGATCTTGAGCGGGGGGACCATGACCATGCCTTGCGAGCCGCCGGTGACACCGGCTTGGCTCAGCACGACCTGCTGCGCGAGCTGGCCGAACGCAAAGGTTACGAGGACCACATAGATGCCGCGCAATCGCACGACCGGAAGACTGACCAGCGCCGCCGCCAGGGTGGCTGCGCCCCCGGCCAGCAGAATGGTGATCCAGGGATCGATCCCCAAGAGCTTGCTCAGGATCGCGGACACGTAGAGGCCGATGCCGAAGAAGGCGAGATGGGCGAAGTTGAACAGCCCGCCGAAGCCGAGGCTGATGTCCCAGTTCGCCGCCACCACGGCGTAGACGAGGCTCGCGATGAGCAGGTGGCGCGCATAGGAGCCGGTCAGCACCAGGGGCGCGACCAGCAGGAGGACAAGGCAGATGCCCACCAGCACCGGCCCGGCCCATCGGGTTTCGCGAAGGTCCCTCATGACCGCCCGAACAGGCCGGAGGGACGTATCATCAGGGTCACGATCATCAACAGGAACAGGATTGCCGGTGCCCAGTAGAGCCCGACCATGTAGTTGCTGAAGGCTTCGAGCAGGCCGATCGCGTAGGCGCCGACCACCGTGCCGAGAACGCTGCCGAGGCCGCCGAAGATGGTGACGATCAGCGCCTTGGTGAGGGGCTCGCCTCCCATGCCGGGCGAAAGGAAGCGGATGGAGCCCAGCAGCACGCCCGCGACCGCGGCCAGCAGGGCAGAAAGTCCGAAAGCCGTCATGTGGAGCGCCGACACGTTCATGCCGAGCAACTGGGCGGCTTCCTGGTTCTGGCCGACCGCGCGGATCGCCCGCCCGATCCGGCTGAAACGGAGCCACAGCCACAGGCCGAAGATCAGCAACGGCGACACGACCAGGATCAGCCCTTCCTGGGCCGAGATCGTGACGCCGAGGACATCGATGTTCCCCGTCGCGAGCGGCTGCAGCTGCTTGATCCGCGGCCCCCACGTGAGGAGGGCTGCATTCTCCATGAAGATCATGCCGCTGAGCGTGGTGATGACCGTCAGCATGACGAGGTTCTGCCTGGGATAGAACGGGCGCAGCAGCAGCAGTTCGACCACGCAGCCGAGGGCCGCGGCCAGGACCGCCGCCGCCACGATGCCGAGCGTCGGGCCGAGCCCCAGTCCCTCCTGGGCACCGATGGTCCAGGCCACATACGCCCCGAGCATCATGAACGCGCCATGGGCGAAGTTGAAGATGCCGAGGGTGGTCCAGACGAGCGACAGCCCACTCGCCACCAGGGCATAGATGGAACCGAGGATCAGCCCGCTGACGAGGACCGAGGCGAGTTCGTTGGCGCCCATGGCTGGTTCCGCTCAGATGCGAAGGGGTGGGGCACCCGGCGCAGCGGCCAAGGCCGTCGAGGCGCCATTCTTCCCGAAATAGAGGGCCATGATCTCGGCTTGGTCGAGATGGCCGCCGGGCGGGATCTCCAGCACGATCGAGCCGTGCTCCACCATGTAGAGCGTGTCGGTCAGGCCGGTCAGGAACTCGACATCCTGCTCGACCACGATCAGCGCCATGTCGTCCGCCGACAGGACCCGGATCGCGTCGCACAGTTCGTCCTTGATGCGCGGCGCGAGACCCAGCGTCGGCTCGTCGAGGATCAGCAGGCGCGGCGCGGTGAGTACGCCGAGCGCGATCGACAGCATCTGGCGCTCGCCGCCCGACAGGGTCCCGCAGGCCTGGGGCCGCCGTTCGGCGAGGCGGGGAAACAGCGTCAGCACGCGGTCGAGATTGCGCTTGGCGCCCGCCCGGGAGCGCTTCGCAAAGGTACCGAGCGAGAGGGTTTCGGCCACGGTCAGACGGGGAAACAGCAGATTGCCTTGCGGCACATGGACGATCCCGCGCTCGACGATCCGGCCGGGCTTCAAGCCGTCCAACCGCTCGCCATCGAAGGTGATGGTCCCGGCGGTCGGCCGCAGCAGGCCCGAAATGGCGCGCAGCAGGGTCGTCTTGCCATGGCCATTGGGGCCGAACAGCCCGACCCGCGCCCGTGACGGAACCTTGAGGGTGACGCCGCGCAATACCTGGGTCTGCCCGTAGCCGGCGTCGAGACCGGCGATGTCCAGCAGGCCCTGGCTCACGTCGGCGCTCTCCGTCCGAGATAGGCCTCGATGACCTTCGGGTCGCGGAACACCACATCCGGCATTCCGTGGGCGATGACGCTGCCCTGGTTCATGACGAAGAGCGTGTCGGACACCGTGAGCAGCAGCGGCAGCACATGCTCGACAAGCATGACCGTGACACCTTTCCCGCGCACGGTCCGGATGAGCGCGGCCAGTTCGTCGATCTCGGGTTTGGTGAGGCCTGAGGCGGGTTCGTCCAGCAGCAGCAGCCTGGGCCCGAGGGCCAGCGCGGAAGCGACGGCCAGCCGCTTCTTGTCGAAGATCGGCAATGCCCCGGACGGGTCGTCCCGGCGGCTCTTGGGAAACCGGACCCCGTCGAGCAGCCGGTCGGCCGGAACGGCGGACGTGCTCCGCGGCCCCCGTCCCCCATAGGCGAGGGAGACCGCGATCGTGTCATTCGCCGACAGGCTGGCGAAGGTCGCGTCCTTCTGGAACGAGCGAACGAGGCCGGCGCGCGCCACCTTGTGGGGCGGCAGACCCGCGATCTCCTGTCCCGCGAAGGTGATGCGTCCCGCATCGGGTCCGAACGGCACGCCGCTCAGGATGTTGAACAGCGTGCTCTTGCCGCTGCCGTTCGGCCCGGCAATGCCGAAGATCTGGCCCGGCCTCACGTCGAACGAAACGTCGTTCACGGCCGCGAGAGCCCCGAAGGACTTCTTCAGGCCGGCGGCCGACAGCAGCGGCGCTGCCGCGGCGTCATGCTCGGCGGCAGAGGTCGGGACAGCCGTCATCGAGGCTATTTCTTCATCCACGGCGGCAGCTGGAACGATCCCGTGGCGAACTGGCGGGGCGAGAGCATCACGCGCTCCCCCTTCCAGAGCTGGTAGAACTGCAGCGGAACGAAGTCGTCGCCCTGCTTGGCCAGATGGGTCGCCGGGTCGAAGGTGATGGTGCCGAGTGCGGTCTGCTTGCTGGTGGCGCCGAGCGCCGCCCCGATGGCCGTATGATCGTCCGGCTTGCCGACCTTCTTCAAGGCATCCACGTAGATCATGACCTCTTCGTAGAGCGAGAACCCCGCAGAGCCGGGTTCGACTCCGAACTTCGCCTTGAACTTGTCGCTGATGGCCTTGGCCAGCGTGTTCTTGGGGCTGAGGATCGGGCCTGCCAGAAGGTTGTAGAGGACCCCGGTCGACTTGTCGGCTGTCAGCGTCACGAATTCCGGAACCGACGGCGCATATTGCAGGAACAGCAGGCTGTTGGTGGGCGCCTCGACGAACTGTTGGAGGAACGTGGCTTCGTTGGCGGGAAGATAGTCGGTGTTGATCACCACGTCCGGCGGATCGTTGCGCACCTTGGCCAGAATGGCGCGCCAGTCGTTGACCTGGCCGAACGGCACCATCTCGTCGACCGTGACGGTCCAGCCCGCGCCTGTGAAGCTCTTCTTGACGCCGTTGTAGATGGTTTTGGAATAGGGATTGTCGGACCCGATCAGGGCGAGCTTCTTCGACTTGTACGCGACCTTGCCCTCGGCCTCGAGCTTCTGCAGAAACGGCAGCACGCCGGTCTCGTAGGCATCGTAGGACGGGGTGAGCGACCAGACCGTCGGATAGGACGCCGGGTCCTTGGAGATGATGTCCCGCGTCTGCGCCGAATTGGCCGAAATCAGGTAGGGCATGTTGTTGTCGGCCATGCTCTGGATCTCGAAATTCGATCCGCTGGCATAGGCGGTCAACATGGCCTGGACCTGCTTGTCGCCGCTGAGACGCTCGAAGGCGGCCATCACGGCGTTCGAATCCTGGTCCTTGGTGTCACCCACCACGACCTCGAACGTGTAGCCGTTGAGGCCCCCCGCCGCGTTAAGTTCGTCGACCGCGAGCTGGGCGCCGCGGACCATCTCCTGGCCGTCGGCGGCGGCATTGCCGCTCAGCGGGGCGAGGACGCCGAATTTGATCACCTCGGCGGCCGAGGCGGACGCCATCCCGGCCAGCAGGAGCGAGGCGCCGAGCAGCAAGCGGCGCGACAGACGTAACGTCATCGAAATCTCCGGGTTAGACTCATGAGCGCAGTCCACACATCGCCACCGTTGTCGCAGCGACGACCTTGGCGGCGTCGACCAGCGAAACGACATCCACGTACTCGTCCGTGCCATGAAGGCCGGCCCCGCTCGGGCCGTGCAGCACACCGGGGACGCCCGCGCCCGCGTAGTGGGCGATGTCGGAGACGGCCACGAAGCCCTCGATCGTCGTCGTGAGCCCCATCGTGGCGCGCGTCGCGACCATCGCGGTCACGAGGGGATGATCGAGCGGCGTGTCCATGGGCGGAAAATGAAGGCCGTAGAGGTCCCACTGAACCTGTGGCGGGTTCTCGCGCGTCCAGCTGTCGAGCTGGGCGAAGGCATGCACCATGGCCTCGAACTCGCGGCGGATGTCGGCGGATTTTTCGTTGGGCAGGAACTTGAGGTCGAAGTCGATAACCGCGACATCGGGCGTGATGGCCGGATTGGTCAGCACCTTGGGGAGCCCGTCCGGGCCGACGCCGGACCCCGCCAGCATGACACCGGGCGCGATGGTGTTGACGCCCGGCGGCAGAAGCGGATGGGCGCGCTTGCGGGTGCCGCCGTCGCGCTCATAGGCCTGCACGGTGGCAAGGAAGCGGCTCGCGATCTCGAGCGCGTTCACCCCCGGCCGTAGCCGGCCGGCGCTGTCCCGCTGCGGATAGATCTCATTGTAGCGCCAGCCCGAATGCGCATTGCGGCCCTTGATGGTCACCCGCACCCAATCGAGGCCGCCTTCGGCGGGCTGGACGGTGTTCCAGGTCGGCTCGGTCACCACGACCGCCTTGGCGAGGCGGCCGCGCCTGACGAGATCGATCGACCCGAACCCGCCGGCCTCCTCGTCCACCACGGCGTGAAGTTCGAGCCGCCCGTCGAGCGTCAGCCCGAGATCCCGCAGTGCCTTGACCACGGCGACGTTGATCGCGACACCGCTCTTCATGTCGAGCGCGCCCCGGCCGTAGATGCGCCCATCGCGCACCGCGGCCCCGAAGGGGTCGACGGTCCAAAGCGAGCGGTCCCCTACCGGCACGACGTCCACGTGGCCGTTGAGGATCAGGCTGCGCGCCTCCGAGCCGGCGAGGGTCCCGGTGAGGTTGGGTCGGCCGGGAAACACCTCGGTCATCTCGGTCGCGAGGCCGAGAGACTGGAATTCGTCCTGAAGGAGCCGCTGAAGCTCCGGTTCCCGGTTGATGGCCGGGTCGTTCTCGAATTTCGGATTGACCGTGGGGATCCTGACGAGGCGGCGGGTCAGATCGATCAGATGATCCTGGTTGCGCTCGATCTGCACCAGGATGGCGTCCGTTGCGCTGGTCATCATGACTGCCTCCGGGAGGGCCTGGCGATCATGCGGGCACGAACGCGCGATGCGCCTCTTGCAGCACCCGGGCCAGCCGCTCCGCGACGCACAGGATCCCGATGCCGTACACGATGTGGCGGGCGAGATCGGCACGTCCCAGCCCGAGGTCGTGCAAAGCGGCAGCCACCGCGTTTCCCGCATGGTCACGGAAGAGGAGGAACGGCGACCCGGCGGCGGAGTTGCTGATGCCTACGGGCTCGGGATCGACCGGGCCGAGCAACGGCTCGGTGAGCACCGCGGCTTCGGGCATCAGTAGGCCCTCGCATAGGTGGCGCAGAGATCGTCGAGGTCCCGCCCCTCCGTCATGCCGATCTCGCCGCGCTTGTGCATGAGATAGGCCTTGGACAGGTCGGGTCCGAGCCAGCCCATAGCGGCCCCGTCGGACTCCAGCGCATCGAGCGCCTCGGCAAGGCTCGAGGGAAGCTCGTCGATGCCGCGGGCCGCACGCTCGTCCGCCGTCATGTCCGTGGGGTCGCCCGTCGTCAGCTGGGGCGCGGGCAGCCCCTGACGGATGCCGTCCAGTCCCGCGCGCACCAGCGCTCCCAATTGCAGATAGGGGCTCGCGGTCGCGTCGGCGGCGCGGAACTCGATGTTGAAGGCCTTGGCCACGTCGACGCCTTCGGGATAGGGGCAGATCCGCAGCATCGCCTCGCGATCCCGGTCGGCGATGTTGGCGTAGTGCGCCGACCAGGCATGGGGCTTCAGCCGCTCGTAGGAGATCACGCTCGGCGCCGTGATCGCGCAAAGGGCCCGCGCGTGCTCGAGGATGCCGGCCAGGAACGAGGCTTGCACCGGGCTGAGCTTGCCCGGCCTGTCGGCCGAGTAGGAGGCGGGCCGACCCTCGCGGTCGATGAGGCTGAAATGAATGTGCACCCCGTTGCCGACGACGCCCCGCGTCACGACCGGGGAAAAGCTCACGTGGTGGCCGTGCCGTCGGGCGATCGACCGGCAGATTTCGCGCAACTTGATGGCCTGGTCGGCAGCCGTCAGACCCGCGGCCGGATCGACCGTCACCTCGAATTGCCGCGGGCCGTACTCCGGCAGGAACGTGTCGGGCGGAATGTCGTTGGCCCGCAGCGCGCCAAGAAGATCGCCGATAAAGGGCTCGAGGCCCCGCAGCGTGCTGATGGCATAGGAGTCGCCTGGCCGCTCTTCGGCCTCGTCGAGCCAGAACTCATGCTCGAAGCTTGCGATGAGCCGGAGCCCCGTCTCGGCTTCAAGGTCGCGCAGCGCAGATTTGAGGAAGTCGCGCAGGCAGCACGACCAGACCTGTCCGTCAGTGGTGAGGATGTCGCCGAGGATCGTATGTTCGACGGTGCCGTCGCCGAAATCGATCTGCATGTCGCCATCGGTCGCCGGCACCAGCATGAGGTCCCCGGTCGATCCGAACGGCGTAGCCGGGATGCGCCCGAAGCAATTGATCATGACGTTGGTCGGGGTCCAGCCGACGCCGAAGCGGCGCCGTTTCTCCAGCTGACTGGCCGGGAATCCCTTGCCGCGCACCTGGCCGGCGATGTCGCTGCAAGCGATCGTGACGATCCTGTCGCGAGCAAAAGGCACTCTTCGCCATCCCTTGTCTACGGGCCGGCGCTCGCTTCCTTGGAGCACGCCGCGCCTCCCGACCCCTCTGTTGCAGGCTATCGGGGTGGCAGATGACTTACAATATGCCGTAGCCTACCATCATGCTGTAATTTTTTCCACAAAGCCGAGTGGGGCGGCGAATTGGCTGATGTTTGGACCGAAAGGCATGCCGTGCACGACGGGCGCTGCGTGCAACAGGCGGAAACACGGCGTAAAATCCCGTCAACCCTCCCGTCGGGCCAGCGGACCGGACACGGGTTCGAGACTTGGAGATCGCATGCCCCTTCCCGCCATCGACGCGCCGCACGGCGCCTATCGCGAGCGAGCGATCGTGCCGGCCCGCACCGCCCTGCTCAGCATCGACATGCAGAACGGCGAGTTCAGCGCGGACCGTCTCGACCGCGCGAGAACACCTGAGGCTCCCGAAGCCAAGAAGCGCGCCTTCTACGAGCGCGTTGGTGACGTCGTGATCCCCAACCAGGTCCGGCTCCAGGCGGCGGCGCGGCAGGCGGGCATTGAGGTCATCTACACGGTCATCGAGAGCCTGACCCTTGATGGCCGCGACCGCAGCCTCGACCACAAGATCTCAGACCTGCACTTCGCCAGGGGGTCATGGGGCGCCCAAGTGATCGACGCTGTCGGCCGGCAGGGCGACGAGATCATCATCCCGAAGACCGCATCGGGGATCTTCAACGCCACCAACATCGAGTACGTGCTGCGCAATCTCGGGATCGAGTTCCTAGTCGTCTATGGCATCGTCACCGACCAGTGCGTCGAATCCGCCATCCGCGACGCGGCCGATCGCGGGTTCCTGGTCACGCAGGTCGAGGATTGCTGCGCTGCCGACACGCCGGACAACCATGCGGACTCCGTCGAGTCGATGCGCGGCCACTATTGCCGGACACGCAGCACGGACGAGATGATCGCCGAGTTCCTGGGTACAGGGCCGGCATGACGGTCCGCGAACGGCTGACCGACGGCCGGCTGACCTTCACCCGGTCGGAAATCAAGGTAATCCGCGAACTCCTGTCGAACTACCCGGTCGGTGGTCTGACGACCGTGTCGGGCCTGGCACGGCGGGCTCACGTCAGCGATCCCACCGTGGTGCGCCTCGCCCACAAGCTCGGCTTCGACGGCTTTGCGGACCTGCAGAGGACCCTCCTGGCGGAGGTGGAGGCTCATCTCAACTCCCCCCTCACCATCCTTGCCGGGCGGCGCGGCGAGAATGCGCCCGACGACCGTCTGCAGGCTTTTCTGCGCGGCATGGCAGCTTCCACCCAGACAGCAGCCGACGAGGTCGTTCCGGCTCATTTCGACGCCGCCTCCAGCCTTTTGGCCGACACCGGAAAGCGGGTTCTGTGCCTCGGTGGACGGTTGAGCCGACACCTGGCGGCCATCCTGCGATGGCACCTGACGCAACTCCGCCCCGGCGTCGAACTGCTCACCGAGCAGGAGATCGATCTTGCCGACTGCCTCGTCGATATCGGGCCCCGCGACATCCTGGTCGTGTACGACTTCCGACGCTACCAGGGAAACATCGTCTACTTCGCCACGCAGGCGCAGGCGCGCGGTTGCAAGACGATCCTGGTCACGGATCGCTGGCAATCGCCCATCGCCGACACGGCGGAGATCGTCTTTCCGGTTCCGGTCGAGGCGGCGTCTGTCTTCGACACGATGGTTCCGGCGCTGGCGCTGACTGAAGCCCTGATCGCCGCCGTCGCCCGGCGATCCGAAAACCAGCTGGCCGATCGCCTGGAGGCGATCGAGCATATTCGCGTGGGCTATAGGGCGGCGTTCGATGGACCCGCCCAGCAGCTGGCCGCCAGGGCGAAAAAAGATCGTGTCATGCCGCCGGACTGGCAAAACCAGGGCGGATCACGGCCCGGCAAGCGCGCCCGGTCCTGATCGGGAAGTCGGCTCAGTCGAGCGTCACGATGCTGTTCTGGCCGGTCCGCAGCGGGTTGGCGGCCTTCCAGGCCTCGACCGGGTTTTCTCCTTCCAGTCACGGGCGTAGTCGCCGAGGGTCGTGAAGCGGACGCCGTCGCAGGCCTTGAACCGTTTCATGAGCCGTTCGAGCAGCACGATGCGATGGCCACGACCGATGAATTCCGGGCGCATGGCGAGAATGTAGACGCCGCCCGGGCATTGGGTCGGCGCGTAGTCGAAATCCTGCGACCAGATTTCCTCCGCCGCGCTCGGCGCGGAATTGCCCGCATCGATGCCGGCCACGTGCTCGAAGACGGGGAAGTCGTCGAGCCCCCACGTCACCGGCATCTCGACGAGATCGGTCGTCGGCCGAACCGGTACGGCTTGTCGAGCGCCCAGCCATCGTTCCTGCGCAGACGATAGGGGTGGAAATCGGCGCCCATGCAGATGGGGATCTCAGAGGAAGCCGAAGAGCGCGGCCCTTGACGTGGCCGAAACGAAAGTCAGGATCAACACCATCCTGCCCGGCCTGATCGGCACCGCGATGATGCACCAGAATCCACCGGCCCGGAACGCGCCATCGTGGCTGGCGATCCCGCTCGGGCAGCCCGGGCAGGCCGTCGACGCCGCTGCGACGGCGCTCTATCTCGCTCCGATGCCTCGGCCTATATCACCGGATCGGAGATCACGGTCGACAGGGAACCAGGGCTTGATGCCTGAACTAGGACATTGCCGTGGATGACCCTCCGCCTCGCAATCTCATCGGCTACGGCCGCGCGCGACCCCAGGCGGCTTGGCCGGGCGGCGCTCGCGTAGCAGTCAGCTTCGTGCTCAACTACGAGGAGGGTGGGGAGCGCAGCGTGGCCGACGGCGATGCGCATGCCGAGAACTATCTGGTCCCGGACATCGTCGGCCTGGCGCCGCACCCCGATCGCAGCCGTTTCGCCGAGGACGCTTTCGAATACGGGAGCCGCGCCGGTTTCTGGCGGATCCTCGATCTGTTCGGGGAACGCGGCATGCCGTTCACGTGCTGGGCCGTGGGGCTGGCCCTGGCGCGCAACCCCGAGGCGGGCCGCGCCATGGCCGAGGCAGGCCACGAGGTCGCGAGCCATTCCTGGCGCTGGATCGACTATGCCGGCATGGCGGAAGACGCCGAGCGCGAGGACATCCGCCGCACGGTCCGCACCATCACGGAGATCGCCGGCCAGCCGCCGCTCGGCTGGTATACCGGGCGTTGCAGCCGCAACACGCGCCGCCTCGTGATGGAAGAGACCGAGACGCTGTACGATTCGGATTGCTACAACGATGATCTGCCGTACTGGACGGACGTCGCCGGCAAGCCGCGGCTGATCGTGCCCTACGCGCTCGACACCAACGACTTCAAGTTCGCGATGAACCCCGCCTGGATGTCGGGAGACGACTTCTTCATGTATCTGAAATCAGCGTTCGACCAACTGTATCAGGAGGGCGAGCGGGAGCCGAAGATGATGTCGATCGGCCTTCATGCCAGACTGTCGGGTCGCCCCGGACGAGCTAAGGCGCTCACCCGCTTCATGGATCATGTCCGGGGTCACGAGAAGGCCTGGATCTGCCGGCGGGTCGAGATCGCCCGGCACTGGATGGCCCATCACCCGTTCAAACCCGGTGGGTCGTGAGCCAGTTGCGGTAGGTGCGCAGGCCCTCGGCCAACGGAATCTTCGGGGTCCAGCCAAGATCGCGCTCCATCGCGGCGATGCTCAGCGGCCCCATCGGGGGGTCCTGCGGATCGGCCTGGGCCTGCGCCACGATATCGGCTCCGGGGTTCAGGGCGCGCACCATCGCGACGATCTCGCCGAACGGCCGATAGTCGCCCCCCGACAGATTGTACGCCCGGCCCACGATGCGCTCGGCCTGCAGCAGCGCGATCAAGGCCTCGGCAATGTCGTCGACATGCACGTACTGGCGCATCGCGGCACCGCCGCTGTCGATGCGGGTCGGGCGGCCCGCCATGGCGTCCTGGAGCAGGGTGCGGAGCACGCACGGCGTCTGGCGGCGCGGACCATAGACCCAGGCGAGCCGCGCCGAGACGGCCTCGACGCCGTGATGGGCCGCATAGGCGTCGACGATCGCTTCGGCCGCCACCTTGCTGAACCCGTAGGCGTCGCTCGGTCGCAGCGGGCTGTCCTCGTGCAGCGCGCACCCGTCGTTCTCGCCATAAACCATCAGCGACGAGCAGAACACGACGCGGCGCAGGTGCAGCCGGCGCGCGGCTTCGAGCACGTTCAGCGTGCCCGTCACGTTGGTGCGGAACAGAAACTCGGGATCGTCGCGCGCCAGCATCGGGCCGGAGACGGCGCCGCAATGCACGATGGCGTTGCAGCCGTGGTCCACCAGGGCGCCGTAGAGGGCGTGCGTGTTGTCGAGGTCGGCGCGATAGACCGGCACGCCGAGCCCCATTGCACCGTCGATCCGCTGGTCGAGACCGACCACGCCGACGCCCGCGTCGCGCAGATGCCGCGCCACAGCATAGCCGATCATGCCTTCGACACCGGTGACCAGAACCGAATCCGCCACGTCCACCCCTCTTGCCCGTGTCTCCGGTCGACTTTTAGGTCGGCCGGTCATCAAATCAAAGTATCGCTCCCAAGCGGGCGGACCGCCTCGGCCCGTACCTTTCGCCCTCCGACGAGGACCGTTCCCATGCGCCAGGGGGCTCCGGATTGCTGGATTGTCCGCACCGGTCACCATCACGGTTGACACCTGGAAGGTGCCGCATATCCGGGCCGGCACTCTCCGCGATCTCTTCTTCGCGCAAGGCTTCAACGCGGCCCGCGACCGTCTCTGGCGCACCGCCTGTGGCGCAAGCGCGGCCTCGGGCTGCTCGCCACCGATTTCGGGCCGGGCTACCTGGAACAGGGCCCATCGTACCCACGCAGTGCCGTCCGCCCTACATCGTCCACCTGATCTGTCCGCAGGTGCCGAACTGGAGAAAAGACGGATCTGGCTCAGCAGGGGAATTACAGGTTTCACTCCGTACAGGTAACGAACGGCTCAGCGGCTTAGCGTGTTGAGAGAACACGACTCTGTCCATGCCGCCGGTCGAAGTCATCGCCAGAGCCAGACCTGACCCCCGTTTGGAGTAGGCGCCTGACGACGGATAGAGCTCATGACGTTCAGCGACGCGCAAAACCGAGGGGGCGCCGCCTTGAATTCAAGCAATCGCCGGTGGTATGAATGCACGAGATGTGAAACGCTGATGCATCGAAATTCTAGAGTTCTTCGCCAGTATGCGGGTCGGATGACGGTTCCAGAGCGCCCGACAATACCGTCGATTGCATACGGACACTACCTTTAGCGTAAGGACCTCTCGACATGGTGACGGTCAGCGATATCGAAAGACACAGGCAAGCTGCCAGGAGAGCTTTCGAGTCCCATGCGAATGCGATGAACAAGCTGATCAAGGAAAACAGGAGCCTCTCGATCGATATGTGCCGCTGGATGTCGATGAACGTCAGCGTGTTCGACGATGTCGCGATGTCGCTGGCGATCGGTGCCGCCGACCCCGATCCAAGGTTGCAAGCGCGCGTCGAGCATGCAGTGGCAGCCTTGCGCGACGGCTCCCCCGCTCTAGCAGTGGCTTTCGAGGCGGCATTGATCGAAGGTTTGCGCGCCGCCGTCCTGCTCCGATTGTCGCGCGCAGACGGCGCGACCGAGAATGGGCGCAGAGTCCTGGGAGCTTTACTCGACGAACTGTCGAGCACCCTGGTGCCGCGGATCGTCGACCTCGGAATGGCGGCGCGCGCGAAACGCGGACGGCTGAGTCGGATCGCCGCCGCGGTCCGCGCAGTGTTCTCACGCCTGGCGGGTCGGCGGGCCGGAGCAGTGCCCTATTTCGGGGCGCGCGACCGGGCTTCACCCCACGTGCGGGCCGCCGATCTTCAGAGCGACCACGAAATGTTCGCCGGAGGGGAGACCGCGAGGGCCCCGCAGATTGTTCGCGAGGACACCATCGCCCTGACTTCCGATGGATCGCTGTCGCGCGACCGATAGGGCTCCCGCGAGCAGGTCCGCGAGGTGCTCGAGATCATGGAGGATCATATCGGCCGCCCGACGGGGCGCCGCCGTGCTCACGGATCATCGTCCGGCAAACCCTCGCCCTGATTCGACACTGAGGAGGCCTTGCTCAATCCGACTTCGAAGAAGTCTCCGATCGGCCGATCGAGCAAACTGGCGATGGCGTTCAGCGTGGATGCAGCAATGCGCACACTGCCCTTTTCGTAATTTTGGACCTGCTGATAGCTGACGCCGAGCATCGCAGCCAAGCTGGCCTGCGTCATCCCGGCCGCAACACGGGCCGCGCGGATGCCCGCCCCGATGTTCGCCTCCACGTCCGCCCTGCAGACCCGCTTGTTACCCATCGCCGCCCTCGTGGCTCCTTCAACATGGCGTTGCCATAAAGGGTGCCGGGTGGACCGCAGGTGAATGCACTTGGCTGCTATTCGAGTCGGCAGGTTGCCACATATCACGTCCTGTCGTGCAACTATGCCGGCATTTCGTGCGGTGTATGCGACTTCTATAGACACCCACTGAACGACTGATGACGAGGCACCGCCGTGCCTTCAACGGTGGCGAGCTTAGGCTGGGCGATGCGGCGTGCACCTTTCTCGGCGCAACCCGTCCTGAAACCGCTCAACGTCATCGACGCCGGATCGGTTTCCAGATGACCAACGATCACGTGGACGGGCGCTGCCATGGCAGGAAACCGAGCCCCGCAGTCGTGAACACCCAACCGGAGCAGGCACAAGCTTTGCAGGATGGCAACCAGTAACGCAGATTGCGCCACTTAGGCCGTCCCAGGGGAAGGGGTTCAGTGCCCAGCCTCATGACGGCCGAAACAACGCATCAGGAACACGGTGCCGAGCAAGGCGGTGATGCCCTGCAGCACGGCTGCGGCCGAGGCCAGTGCAGCGGTGCCAGGGGGCATGGCCGCATGCATCAGCTTGGGTAGGACCATCGCTCCGAGGATGGTCGGCGTAGCGGAGCCGATATCGCCAGGGAACGCTATCGGACTGCCGCCACGGGCTCCTCGGCCTGCAACGCGACCTCGACCGTATCGCCCGGCTGCAACTCGGCGTCGACCTCGGCGTCGATTTTCGACGGGTGGCCGTCGACGACCCGCATGATCGAGATCTTGGGCTGGCTGTCGACGCCCCGCACCAGTTGCGACTTCACCATGCCGGTATAGCGGAGCTTGTCGCTGACAGCCTGCAACTTGGCGCGGGTGGACGCGAGGGCGGTCGTCGCGTCCTGCATCTCCTTCAAGAGTTGCATGCGGCGGCTGTCTCCCACGCGGTCGAGCTTACGGTTCAGGTCCTGCTGTTCGCGTTCCACGGAATCGAGCAGAGCCGTCGTTTGCAGCGCACGCGTGGATGACAGCAGCACGGTCCGACGGGCATCCGACAGGCCTGGCAAGGCCACGGCACCCTTGCTGTAAAGGTCGGTGTAGCGCTGCAGATCGGTGGCATCGGCCTTGACGCCATCCTGCTCTTTGACCTGCTGCTCGCCCAGTACCCTGGCCCGATCGCTCTCTTTGATGACGGCTTCCCGGAGATAGGCCTGCTCCTTCGCGAAATCGGCGTTGCGCACGGCCAGCTGGCCGCGTTCGTTGTCCAAAATCTCCTTGGTGAGGTTCGGCGCGATCGGGGTGCTGATGACGAGCTTTGCGTCGAGTTGCTGCTTGGCATCGAGTTCAGCTTGCAGTCGCGCCACGACGGACTGCTGCTTGGCATAATCGACCCACAACGTATTGTACTCGCTGGTCAGGTCGGACAGCAGGAGAAACGGGTTATCCATCTTGAAGCGCAAAATGTCGAAACCTCCGGCGAGCGCTATCGCCTTGCGAACCGTGAGACCGGGCCGGAACGGCTCCTCTCCAGGCTTGGCAACATCGCCGTTGAGGTAGACGGGGCGATATTCAAACACGGTCAGGCCGATCTCTCCGGGCGAGATGATGACAGGGAACTCCCGCCCGTCGTCGGTCCGTCGGCGAAACTCTTTGCTCGGCAAGATGGCTTGCACTTTGGCGAGCGCTTGCGGGGCGCTAAGACCGGCAACCGGCAGCGGCCCGATCAGCGGAAGGGTCGCATTGCCATCGACATCAACCGGAGCCTTGGTTGCGAGTTCCGGTAGGCCCGCGACCGAAAAGCTCAACACGTCGCCGGCGCTGATCTTGTAGGCGGCCCGGGCTGGGACGATCGCCAGCATCAAGGAGCAAGCGGCGATTACCGCGCAGGCCGCGCGGCGCCGGCGTGCGAAGACGCCCGATGGATTGCAAACAGTCACCATGGAACTCCAATATTATTGAGGGCAACCGCCCCTAATAGCCGGTGCCGCCCGTCAGTTCCCGCCACACCGTCCGAAACAGGATTCGGAGGTCGAGTATGAACGACCAAGTCTCGATGTACAGAAGGTCATGATCGACGCGGGCTTTGGCGTGTTCCGCGTCTTCCGTGCTGCCGCGAAAACCCGAAACCTGCGCCAGCCCCGTGATGCCAGGACGGATCACGTGGCGCTGATGATAGATCGGTACCAATTCCTCGTACAGGACGCCGCCGGCCAACATGCCGGGAACGTGCGGCCGCGGACCGATCAAGGACATGTCGCCGGTGAGGACATTGACCATCTGGGGCAGCTCATCGAGGCTCGTCCGCCGCAGAAAGCGTCCGAACGACGTCACCCTCGGATCGTTGTCCCGGGTCTGCTTGACGCCCTGCTGGTCGCCGAGCGTCATGTACATGGTCCTGAATTTCCAAATCTCGAACAATTCGCCGTTGGTTCCGTACCGCTTCTGCCGGAACAGCACCGGACCGCGTGACGTGCCCTTGATCAAAGCCGCGATAAGCAGAAGCGCCGGTGCCAGTGCGACAAGGAAGGCGAGCGCGACCGAGACATCGAAAGCCCGTTTGCCCTTGGCAGCCGCGATGCCATGCGGCCGTGTTCGGCCGACAACGCTGCGGCGCTGCGGGACGAAAGAACGGAACGATCTTGAACCGACCAGCGCCGCAACGTTGAGCTTGGCCCGCCCGAATTTCATGACCTGCATGAGATCAGCGTCTTTCATCGACATAAAAATGCTCCCGAGTGGCATGCCCGTGGGCTAGTTCGTCGAGCTTGGAAACCATGGTGCGACACGCCTTGGCCCGCGTCGCTCCCCAGCAAATTGTGCATCGCACAAAATTGGCCGATGCGCCATTAACCTGCACTTTGCGCTTTGGTTCCCATCCGTCAAGCACCTGCACGACATTTAGGTCCATATTGCAAGATGAACCGCCATCCCAAGGCTTGATCCGCCCCTATAATAGAGGTTAGCACAAGTGGGATTTGGTTAACAGACTGTGTTCTAAATAAGATGTTGCCGAATGAGTGTGCCACGATCGGCGTAAACCGGTGACGAAACGATGACAAGGTGCCCAACGCGCCGAATTCTTCATCAATGGAACCGTTTTCGGCCTCCCGCGCTTTACAAGACCGTCGAGGGTCTATATGCATCGCACCATTCCGTGGTGGTCGGCATCTCAATCCATAGCCACACGTGGCGCGACCCGGCGCGAAAACTGGCTGGATCTGAGGTGGGTTAGGTCTGAGCGCTGGTCTGTCGGGCGGGACCAAACGCTCTGCTATCGACTGAACCGTGTCCCAAGCTGTGCGCGGTGTCGGACATCATGTCCGCGGCAGGTGGTTCGAACTGCCGGCTGGACCGTGGATGCCACGTCTTTAGAGAGCGACCACATGGCGCGTCCTCAATTCACTTTGATCGTTTCGAACAAAGGTCAGCGATCATGAACATAGTGCCGGATAGCGTGCATCAGACCCGCATCTATGGATCGGCTGACGAGGGTCAGCGCTGGACAGCCCAGAACGTCATCGATGTCGCGCGCCGTCGGGGACATCTGGTTCTGCTGTCCTTGGCGATCTGTCTGGCACTTGCGGGCTTCTATGTGGCAACGACCCCTGACAGCTTCACGGCCGTGGCGGTGCTCATGATGGACACGAAGCAGACCCCGCCCTCCCCC
>CAXUCF010000017.1:0-30633 GCA_964249275.1 uncultured Lichenihabitans sp. | reverse complement strand
GACGGCCCCGCCCCACCTCGATCACCATGCGGCCCTGCACGGCCTGCCGCGGCCTGCTTCGACGCGGCGCTGCCTTGGCTTCAGCGGCCGGCTCCGGCACCACCACAGCGGGCACGAAGGCTGGCACCGGATCGGGAGCAGCACGCTCGACCTTCAGAGCGCGACGCCACGCCATCAACAGCGACCGGGAGATGCCGTACCGGCGAGCCGTCGGCGACACCAGCCGCGGTGCCTCCAGGCTCTCCATCACGATGCGGAGCTTTTCATCCTCGGACCAGCGACGGCGGCGGCCGAGTTCGACGACCCTGAGGTGCTCTGGCAAGGCTCTGACCTTATGGCTGTCCACAAAGTCAGATCTCAGCCGGGGGCCCACCCTCCACAAGGCGGCCCTCACCCCATGGACACGACGCATCGACCCGGATCGCTGACACGGCGGCTCTTCCCCGGATCGCACCTCCTCCCAAGATTTGGCAGGTTGTGTCGGGCACCCGAGAGTGTTCAGTATTGGTTATCCGCTGCTCGCAGTGAAAGTAGTTTAGATGTCTGATACAGGACAGGAGCTGAGGCTCGTCAGAGGAGAGACGGTCGCACGCATCGTTTCCAAAAATCGTGAGGATATAACAAGGCTCGTTCGACAGGCCTATGTATCCTTCGGCAGGGGGCGGGCATTCAATCCGCAGAGCAGTTTCCTGCGGCTTGAGGAAGTTGAGCCGGGCTCGCTGAACCGCATCATCGCTCTGCCGGCATTGATCCACGACGGCACCGAAATTGCCGGGATCAAGTGGATCTCGAGCTTTCCCGGCAATATCGCATCCGGCCTGCCGCGGGCCTCGGCGGTCCTGATCCTCAATGACCTGAAAACGGGTTTTCCCATCGCCGTCATGGAAGGATCGCTGATCAGCGCCGCACGGACCGCGGCCTCGGCCGCCATCGGAGCCGAGGCGATCTGCCCGGACCGAAGCGCAATCAAAACACTCGGCGTGGTTGGAACTGGCTTAATCGCCCGCACCACCCTCGAGTTCCTTCACCATCTCGCTTGGCGCTTCGACCGGATCGTTGTCCACGACCTAGACGATGCTCGCATGCGTGGCTTTATCGACAGCGCGTCCAGCTTCATTGGGTGCGCGGTCGAGGCGGGAGGGGGGCTCGAGCGCACGCTCGGCCTGTCAGAGCTTGTCCTATTCGCGACGACTGCTGCAAAGCCCTACGTCCATCGCGCCGACCATTTCAGGGAAGGTGCGAGAATTTTGAATATCTCGCTGCGCGACCTTGGACCTGATGTCGTCTTGTCATGTGAAAATATCGTCGATGACGCCGAACACTGCCTTCGCGCCCAAACGTCGGTCCACCTCGCCGAACAAGAGGTCGGCCATAGGGCCTTCGTGGCCGGCAACATTTACAACTGCCTCGATTCCGAATCGAAGCATACCTGGACGCCTAGCGCGGATAGGCGCGTCATCTTTTCCCCGTTCGGGATGGGCATCCTCGACTTGGCCGTCGGCGATTACGTCCTGCGCCAGGCCGAGCGCGATGGAGACGCGACTATCTGCGAGGACTTCTTCGCCGGGTCGGTTCGGTCCTGAGAATAGGCAGCGCTGCAGGGGCGTGACCCTTGAAGGCCACGCCCCCGCGGACGGCTAAACGCCAACTGCGCGAAAGCTTCGCCGTCGGGCGAGCAGCACCGTGAGCTGACCGCACAGACCAGCTCGGAGAGCGATCGGAGTGCCCGTGTCTCAGAACTGTGGCCCATTGCAGAGCACCTTGGAAGGTATCTTCCGTCGCGTCCTGGGGCTCCCCGATCTGGACGCTTCCACGCCCCTTTCCGACCTTGATGGGCTCGGTGTGCGGGCGGGGGAGATCGTCGACGCCATCCGTAAGGAGACGCGCCTCGACCTCGCGCCTTTGGACGTTCTTGAGGCGGCGACCATCCGAAACCTTTGCGCCGCCATCCCGGATAGACCTTCGGCGATGGAGGACGCGCCCGACACGCCGACCCAGCCCGGCCGCGCCGTCGCCCCCGACGACCTCCGCGACGGGGATGCCCCGGCTTCCCCCGGGCAGGAGGCGCTATGGCTCCTGGATCAGATCGAGGGCGGCAGCGCGGCCTACAATCTTTCTACGGCCCTTCAGCTGCGGGAGCGGTTCGAGCCGGACTTGGTCGAGGCCGCGCTGCGCGGCTTGGTCCAGCGGCACGAGGCCCTTCGCACGCGCTTCGTCGACCGCGACGGCACTTTGATGCAGGTCGTTTCCCCCGCGACGGAGCTACCCTGGACGCGCGCCGACCTGTCGGATCAGCCCACGACTACGCTTGCGAACGAACTCGGCCGCTTCGCGCGCCTGCCCTTCGAGCTGTCCGAAGGCCCGATGATCCGCGCCCGACTCTACCGGGTCCCTGGCGCCGACGCCGTGCTGCAGATCGTTGTCCATCACATCGTCTTCGATGGTTGGTCAAAATGCCTGCTGCTCTGGGAACTCGACGCGGCCCTCGCCGCGCTCTCCCGGAGGCATTCCCCCGAGCCGAGCGAGCCGAGCGAGCCGGGCGAGCCGGCCTGCCGGAATCGGGACTACGGCGCGTGGCAGCGGCGGCGGTTCCACGGACGGCTTAGGTCGGACTCTGAGGCCTTCTGGGCGGAGCGGCTTGCCGGCCTTCCGCTCCTGCTCGACCTGCCGCTCGACCGGCCTCGTCTACCCGTCAGAACCTCCAGAGGGGGGCTCGCGCTCCGCATCCTTCCGCCGCCGCTCGTCCAGCGCTTGGAGCGCTTGTCGCGGGACGCCGGGGCGACCCTGTTCATGGTCGCACTCGCCGGCTTCAAGGCACTGCTGCACCGCTATACCGGGCAGCCCGACATCGCGGTGGGATCCCCCATGGCCCAACGCGACGAGCCCGAGTTCGAGGGGCTCGTCGGCTTCCTGGTCAACACCGTCGTGCTGCGCACGCGCGTGGCGGGCGACGCCTCATTCCGCGAACTCTTGAGAGACGTCAGGGCGACCGCGCTGGAGGCGGAAGCCCACCGGGCAATGCCGTTCGAGTCGGTTGTGGAGATGCTGAACCCTCCGAGGAGCCTCAATCATTCGCCGCTGTTTCAGGTACTGTTCGAGTACCAGGGCGAGTTCGGCAGCTGCCCGCGCGGAGAGCCTGCCGCTTTCAGCGCGCTGTACCACGAGACTGGGACGGCCAAGTACGACATCAGCATGGAGATCAGCACGGGCCGCGACGGGCTGACCTGCGCCGTCGAATATTCAGCCGATATCTTCGACCGTGTCAGCATGGAGCGCTTGCTGGGGCATTACGAAACTCTGCTCGCGGCTGCGGCCGCAGACCTTGACACCGCCATCGCTGACCTAGACCTGCTCAGCCCATCCGAAGCCGACGCGTTGCTGACCGCATGCCGCGGCCCGGCGAAGGCAATCCTCCCCTCGTGCATACACGAGGCGTTCCTGTCGCGGGCCGCAGAAGCGCCCAGCGAGGTCGCGCTGCGGTGCGAAGGCCGGGACTGGTCGTTCGCCGAGGTCGACGCGCGGAGCGCCCGACTCGCCCGCCGCCTAGGCGAAGCGGGCATCGGCGTCGGCCAAAGAGTGGCGGTGTGCCTCGACAGGTCGCCCGCTATGGTGGTGGCCGTCCTCGGCATTCTGCGGAGCGGCGCCGCCTACGTCCCCATCGATCCCCGCTTCCCGGCCCAGCGTGTCGCCTTTATACTGGGCGACAGCGCGGCCGCCCTGCTGATTACCGAGACCCGGTGGCGGACCAGCACCCTGAGCGGGATAGACGTGCCCACGTTCTGCGTTGACGCCGACGCTAACGGCGCGCACGGCGAGGCCGCGGCCGGGCCCCCCGCGCTGGTGGGCCAACCCGGGGACTGCGCCTACGTCATCTACACCTCGGGCACCACGGGTGCGCCGAAGGGCGTGATGGTGTCGCACGCGAGCGCCATGAACACCTTGGAGGCTCTGGAGGAGCTCTACCCCATGGCACGGGGCGATCGCTTTCTTTTGAAGACGAACTACGTGTTCGACGTCTCCGTACCCGAACTGTTCGGCTGGTTCATGGGCCGGGGCTCGCTCGTGATCCTGCCCGCCGGGCAGGAAGGTTCGCCGGATCTCCTGATCGAATACATCGCCCGCGAGGCGGTCACGCACGTGAACTTTTCGCCCGCAATGCTCGGCCCGGTGCTGGCGCAGATCCGGAATGACCCGTCCTTCCGCGGATCGCATGCGCTGAAGTACGTGCTCGTCTGCGGCGAAGCCTTCCCCAAGGATATGGTCCGTCATGCCGTCGAACTGCTGGCGCCGGCCGCGGTCCACAACCTCTACGGGCCGACCGAGGCGGCCATCTACGCCACTGCCTATCTCTGCGGGGGGGAGATCGCGAGCATCAACACGCCGATCGGCACCCCGCTGCCAAACACTCGGACCTACGTCCTCGACGGCCGACGTAAGCCGGTGCCTGTCGGCATCACGGGGGAGCTGTTCATCGGTGGTCCAGGCGTGGCCCAGGGCTACCTCGGCAAGCCCGGCCTCACAGCTGAGCGCTTCGTCGGCAGCCCCTTCGAACCGGGGCGCAAACTGTACCGGACCGGCGACCTCGTACGTTGGCTGGCGGACGGCAACATCGAATACCAGGGGCGAAACGACTTCCAGGTGAAGATTCGCGGGGTTCGGATAGAACCCGGTGAAATTGAAGCGCGCATCACCTCCACGGGTTTGGCCAGCCAAGCGGTGGTGTTGGCCAAGACACGGGACGACGGCGGGCGGTACCTCGTGGCATATGTGATCCCGGCGTCGGGCTCCGCAACCGAAGCGGACCGCTCCCGCGCCCCCGCGGCTCTGGTGGAGCGACTGCGGCAGGAATTGCCCGAGCAGATGGTGCCCTCGGCCGTGGTCGCACTCGACCGCCTGCCGTTAACGCCCAGCGGCAAGTTCGACCGCTCGGCCCTGGTAGCCTTGGCGGAGGGGACGCCTGTCGCGGGGGGCGAGCCGGCAGCCCCGCGCGACCACCGCGAGCGCATGCTGTGCGGCATCTGGGCGGACGTGCTACGATTGGATGGCATCGGCATCCGAGACAACTTCTTCGCCTTCGGCGGAGACTCGATCCTGTCCATACAGGTCGCGGCCCGTGCCAAGCTGCAGGGCCTGCACATCAACGCCCGCCACGTGTTTCTCCATCAGACAGTCGAGGAGCTCGCGGCCTACGCCCGGTCGGTTAGCCCGCGCGTTGAGGAGCGCGAAGCCGCTGGCGCCATGACTCTTCTGCCTATCCAGCGCCGTTTCTTGTCCGGCGATGCCACCGCCATCGGACACTACCAGCAGTCCCGCCTGCTCCACGTGCCGGACACGTTCGCGGCCGCGTTCCTCACCGAGTGGGCGCGGGCGATCTACCGCCGCCACGACGCCTTCCGGCAACGGTTCGCCCTCGGCGAGGCGGGATGGCGGGCGGACGTGCTGCCCTTCGACGAGGCCATGGTAGCGGCATCGGTCGACGTCGTCCCTTTGAGATCGGGGGCGGCCCCGGACTGGGAACTTGAGGTTAATCAAGAAGCCTCGCAGGTCCGCGACTCCGTTAACTTCCAAGAGGGCCCTCTGTTCAAGATAGCCTACCTTCACGGCCGGGAGGCCGCTCGGTCCCGGCTGTTCATCGTCGTTCATCATCTCGCAGTCGACGGTGTGTCCTGGCGCGTGCTCCTCGACGAGCTCGACCTCGGCTTCCGCCAATGGTCAGCCGGCAAGCCTATCGAACTCGGCGCGCGGGGGACCTCGTACCAGGGCTGGGGAGCCGCGCTCGAACGCTATGCCGCGTCCGACGTGCTACGGGCCGAGAAGACCTACTGGCTCGGTGAGGTCAGGCGACCCGTCACGCCTCTCCCGACGGACCGCACGATCGTGTCCGACGTGCCCCGCTCCGTTTCGCGATTGAGGTCGTTGACCTGGAGCGTCGAGGAAACAGCCGCGCTGCTGACGCGCTGCAACGGCGCTTATCGGACCCGCATCGACGAACTCCTGCTCGCAGCGCTGCTCATCGCTTTCTTCCGCTGGACGGGCCACAAAGCGATGCGCGTCGCCGTGGAGGGGCACGGGCGAGAGCCGGGCGCGCTCGCGAGAGCCGGATCGGACACGGACGGGGAGCCGGATCTCGATCAAACGGTCGGCTGGTTCACGACCTACTACCCGCTCGTGCTCGCACTTGACGACATGCCTGACCAGGATGAGCTCGTCCGCGCCGCAATCCGGTCCGCAAAGGAGTGTTGCCGCGCCGTCCCGAACCGTGGTCTCGGCTACGGCGTCCTGCGCCACCTCGCGGGCGATGGGGATCTGACGCGGGCCGAAGCTGAGCACCCGTTCGAGATCGTGTTCAACTATCTCGGGCAGTTCGACGCCTCGTCCGGACTGCACGCGGCTTTCCGCCTCGCGAGCGAGCGAGCGGGCGACGACATCGCCCTTTCACGGCGGCGCGAACACCGCCTCGGCTTCAACGGCGAAGTCCGCGGCGGGCGTCTGACATTTGAGCTCGACTACAGCATGGCCGACTACGTGGCTGCCACGATCACCGGCCTAGTTCAGCTGGTCGAGGGCAGTGTGCGCGAGGTGATCGCCCACTGCGCGGACCGCCCCAGCACGGGCTTCACGCCTTCCGACGTGCCGGACGCGCGCGCGCAGCAGGCCGAGCTAGACGGCTGGCACCGCCGCTACCCCGCGCTCTCCGACCTGTATCCGGCCACCGGCCTGCAGATAGGCATGATGTTCCACAGCCTTCGGTCGCCGGGAAAGGACCCATACGTCAATCAAATTGTCCTCGAAGTAGACAACGACTTCGACCATGCCGCTTTCGAAGCGTCATGGGCGACGCTGATCGCCCGGCACGCAATCCTGCGCACCGCAATTGTGGGGCTGGAACGAGAAACACCGCTGCAGGTGGTAGTCGACCGCGCCGCGCCCCGCTGGCGTGCTCTCGACCGCCGCGGCGCCGAAATCGATGAGGCTGGCGTGACCCTGGCGGCCTGTCGCGAAGAGGACCGACGCGCGCCCTTCGACTTCGCGGAACCCTGCCTCATGCGGTTCAGTACCGTCCGACGGCCGGGGGGCGCCGACATCGTCTGGACCTACCACCACCTGCTCCTAGATGGCTGGAGCCTATCGCTGGTCTGGTCGGAATTGGCCAAGGTTTATCGCGCCCGGATCCGCTCGCAGGAGCCGGTCTTGCCGGCCGCGACGCCCTTCGCCACCTACGTGCGCTGGCTCGCCGCCCAGGACCCGGAGAAAGCGCGCGCCTATTGGCGGGAGGAGCTTGCTGGCCTTCACCGCCCGGACAGCCCGCAGGGCCGGCCGGGGCAGAGCGGGCCCGAGCGCTACGGCTGCGCCCGCCTGATCCTCGACCGCGAGCGGACCCGCCGCCTGGAGAGTGCCGCGCGAGCGCATCGCGTCACTCCCTTCATAGTCGTCCAAGCGGCCTGGGCCTACCTGCTCCATCGCCGCAGCGGCGACCGTGAGGTGATCTTCGGTACGACGGTCTCTGGCCGCAACGCCGACTTACCCGGCATTAGTTCCATCGTGGGCCTGCTCATCAACACCGTTCCGACGCGAGTTCGCGTCGATAACGCTCGATCCATCGGCGGATGGCTGAAAGACCTCCACGCCGTGCAGGTCGAACGCGAGGCCCACGCCCACGCCGACCTCTTGCAGATCCAGAAGGCGGCGGCCCTCAAGCCCGGCCAGTCTCTCTTCGATTCTGTTCTGATTTTCGAGAACTACGCCCAAGACATGGATTCAATAGCTCTCCCAGGAATGAGCGGGCGAAAACACGATGAGAATACGCATTACGGGCTGACCTTGATGGTCGTTCCAAAGGCGAACTACGTGTTCGATCTCCAATACGACCGAGATCGTTATGATGACGAGGGCGGAGGCGCCCTGATCCAAGATCTGAACACAATCATGGAGAATCTGATGCTTGACAGTGATGGATCCGTCGTGACTCTGTCATCGGCGGCCAGCCGGACCGTGGACGACGGCCGTCGCCTCAGCAGCGTGATCCGCCAAGGTGACCTTCGTCTCGGGCGATATCTGGTCCACCAGCTCTTCGAAGACCACGCTGCGGAGATGCCATCGGCGGCGGCCCTGGTCCACGGCGACACGACCTACGACTACGCGGGCCTGAACCGGGCCGCCAACCGCGTCGCCGATGCCGTGATGGCGCGCTGCCCCGGCCTCGGGCCGGACGCCATCGTGGGCCTTCACCTACCGCGTGGCGACCAGCTCCTGATCGCCATCCTCGCGGTCTGGAAGACCGGTGCCGCCTACGTGCCTGTCGACCCCTCGCTTCCGAGGGCGAGAGTCAACGCCATGCTTCGGAGCGTCGAGCCGGTCCTGATCATCCGAGATGTCCCAGACCTGTCAGACGACTCTCTGGCCGACTGGACGGGCATCGCCGCGCCCTTTGCCGATCTGCTCGAGGCCGGCCGGTCCGACCTCAACCCCGACATCAACGTTTCGGGCAACGACCTCGCCTACGTGATCTTCACCTCCGGATCGACCGGGACGCCCAAGGGCGCGATGGTCGAGCACATCGGGATGCTTAACAACATCGCCAACAAGGTGGTCGACTTTGAGGTCGGGGCTGGCAGTAGGGTCGCCCAGACCGCCTCGCAGAGCTTCGACATCTCGGTCTGGCAAATGTTCATCGCCTTAACGCGCGGCGGCACGACCGTCATTTACGACGACCGCACTATCAACGACGTGAGCGGGTTCGTGGCCCGCCTTGCCGCCGACGCGGTGACGTTGCTGGAGATCGTCCCGACCTACCTGATCCTCGTCCTCGAACACCTCGACGACCACCCCGGAGCGGCGGACATGCCGGCGCTCCGCCACCTCGTCCTGACCGGCGAGACAGCGGACGCCGGATCCATTCGCAGGTGGTTTCGACACTGCCCCAGCAGCCTCGTCGTCAATGCCTACGGCCCGACCGAGGCGTCCGACGACATCACCCATCACGTGATGGACGCCAAGAGCGACGTATTGAACCCCGTCCCGATCGGAAAGGCCCTCGCGAACTTCGATATCCACGTCGTCGACGACGCCCTCCGACCGGTGCCGAGGGGAGAGCGCGGAGAAATCGTCGCCACGGGCGTGGGGGTCGGCCGTGGCTATGTCGGCTTGCCGGAGCCGACCGCGGCGGCCTTTCTCAAAACGCCTTTCCCCGATCGGTACAAGGGTCGACTATACCGTACAGGCGACGTGGGCGAAATGCGAGAGGACGGCACTCTCCTGTTTCACGGGCGCAAAGACAAGCAGGTCAAGGTGCGGGGGTTCCGCATTGAGCTCGAAGAGATTGAGCTGAAGCTGCTTGAATTGCCCTCGGTCCGACAGGCGGTCGTCCTGGACATGACGGTGCCGGGCCGTGAAACCTTCCTATGCGGCTTCGTGGTCCCCAATGGCAATGTCGACCGCGCGGAGCTGAAGGCTGCGCTCAAGGACCAGCTACCGCCCTACATGGTGCCATCGGAGTTCCGATTCCTACCGCGGATGCCGCAGCTCGACAACGGCAAGGTCGACCGCAAGGCTGTCCGGGCAGGCTACCAGGGCGCCCAGGCGAGCTTCGATCACGTGCCCCCGGGAAATGAGCTGGAAACCCGCCTCGCGGAGATCTGGAGCCGGGTGATCGGTATTGAGCGGGTCGGTGTCCTGGACGACTTTTTTGAGCTCGGCGGCGATTCCTTCAAAGCGATCCGCATTGCTGCCCAGTTCGGCTTTCCGCTAGAGGTCGCGGACATCTACGATCACGCGAATATCCGAGCCTTGGGGGAGCACATCGGGCGCTCGGCCTCGCGTAGCCGGAAGCGCCTGATCGTCCCCGTAGCTAACGTCACACCGGCCGCCAGGGTCGCGGTGCTGGGTATCTCCAATTCGGGCGGCGACCCGGTCAGCTTCGTCGGGGTCGGGAAGGAGTTGGCCCGGCTCGGCGACGAGGTTGCGCTCTATGCCGTCAAGCTGCCGCGCAAACCGGCCGCCAACGCGGCCGCTATGGTCGCGGAGGTCGAGCTGCTGACGGACGAGATCTGCAACGCAATCGATCGAGACCTGTCCCTACCTCTCATCGTCTTTGCCCAATGCAACGGATCCGCGCTGGCTATCAGCCTCGCCCAGCGTCTGCACGAGCGGGCGACGCCGCCGGTCGCAATCTGCATCGGGGGAGCCTTACTGAGGACGGAGCCGTCCCGCGGCGACACGCGGTCGAGCGAAACGATAGTCGAGTTCCTGCGGTCGATCGGCTCGACCCTCCCGAAGACCGAGGCCGAGCGGTCGGACTTCCTCATCAGTTTCAGATACGACTGCGACATGGCCGACGCCTACTACGACTCGGTCGTCGGGCGCATGAATCGGCGGGCCCTGAAGCGGCTCGGCACGCCCCTGTGGTGCGTCGTCGGCACGGAGGACCCCCTCGTACCGCACTATCGCGAGCGCTACCGGGACTGGGACCGTCTGTTCTCCGGCGTGACGCTGGTCGAGTACAGCGGGCATGGACACTACCTCTTGCGGGATTGCACGCGCGAACTGGCGCTGACGCTCCGGGACGTGTGGCGTCAGACACTTGATGCGCGTCTCGACAGCGGCACCCGCCCATGACTGAGGCCAAGCCCCGGGTGGTGTTCGTCCACATCCCCCGCACAGCCGGGACCTCACTCGGCCGATTGCTCGAGCGCATATATCCGGCCGCGGAGACTGCTAACTTCTACGCCGACGCAGTCACCCAGACGGCCAACGCCAATATCGAGCGCTTCCTGCGGCTCGGCCGGGACGACAAGCGCGCACACCGCTTGATCAAGGGGCACGTACGCTACGGGTTCGACGATGATCTCATCGACTACCAACATATAACTATGCTGCGTAAGCCTCTTGATCGTTTAATTTCGTATTATAATTACGTGCTCTCAGAAAAGAGTCACTACATGCGCGATTATATCGTCCAGAGGGATATGACTGTTGGGGACTTTCTCTTGAGTGGAATGAGCGTGGAGCTCGATAACTTCATGGTGCGGGCAATATCCGGGGCGGACCTCAGGTCCGCCCGTGACAAGGTGGACGAGGAGCATCTCGACTTGGCGAAGACCAATCTTCGGGATAGGTTCGCTGCGTTCGGCATCAGCGAGCGGTTCGAGGCGTCGCTGCGCGTATTCTCTCACCGATTCGGCTGGCAACACCCATCCACCCTGCGGGTGAACGCATCGCATCGCGGGAAGGGTCACCGGCTCCTCCGATCGGTCGAGCGGGACGTCCTGTCCCTGAACAGGTTCGACGAGGAGTTTTATTCCTACGCGGAAGCTCTCTTCGCCGAAAGATCGGTGGGCATTGCTGCACCGGGCGTTGCGCCGATCATTTCCAACTGAAGGAAGCCAATATGCAGAATATCGAAGTTCGCCCTCTCAGTGGCTCGATCGGGGCAGAGCTGCACGGCGTCGACATGTCGAAGGGTCTGACCGAGCAGGAGGTCACCCACGTCCGCAAACTACTGCTCGAATACATGGTTCTATTCTTTCCGAGGCAGCCGGAGCTGTCCACGGAGCAGCACGTCGCCTTCTGCCGGGCATTCGGTGCCCTCGAAACCGAGTACCCCTCCTTCGCGGCTCAGGTGAAGGGCTTTCCGGAGGTCGTTTCCTTCGATGGGTCCGTCCCGAGCGGAAGGGCTTCCATCTGGCACACGGACCTGAGCATCTCCCGGACGCCATCGATGGGCGGCATCCTGTACCTGAAGGAGGTGCCGGACCGCGGCGGCGACACGATGTGGGCCAACCTGCAAGCCGCCTACAACGACCTGTCGCCCGCGATGCAGGCTTTCCTGGACGACAAGACGGCCGTGCATGACCTGATGAGCAAGGAATATGCAGAGCGGCCCGGGGCGTTCCGCGCGCGAGAACGGGATGATATCGACTTCTCGCGCGTCTCGCGTTCCGAGCACCCGGTTGTCCGCGTCCACCCGGAGACGGGCTGCAAGTGCCTGTTCGTTAACCCCTTCTTCACCTCGCACATCATCGGGCTTAAGTCGGAGGAGAGCGTCCTCATCCTCGACTTCCTGTATCGCCACATGCAGAATCCGAAGTACATCGTCCGTCGTCACTGGTCCAAGGGCGACGTCGGCTTCTGGGACAACCGCTGCACGATGCATACCGCCGTAGATGATTACGGCGAAGGCGCTCGTCTTGCGCACCGTGTGTGCATTAAGGGCGACGTGCCGGTCGGACCCCACTGATTGCGACCGAGCCCCTGCGACCGTCGCCGACCGGGAGGCGTCGAACCCCGCCGCCCCGTGCGGCCGGTCGCGGGACGGGCGCGCCTCGTCGAGTATTCCGCGCTCGGCGAGGCGCGCCTTCGCCGATGCTCGCCATCCAGGGCCGTCGGGCGCCGCGGCCGGCCGACATTGGAGGATCACATGTTCAGGTATGAAAATTCACGCTTTATGAGCTCGAGCAACGTTTTCGTAAGCAGCAACCGGCTCAACGCTCGCTCTCGCGTCTTGATCTTCGAAAACGATGGCGCCTTTCGTGGAAAGCGCGTGCTGGACCTCGCGAGCCACGACGGACGCTTCAGCCACGCCGCCCTGGCATGCGGTGCGGCCTATGTTCGGGGCGTTGAGGGGCGCCCGGAACACGTCGAAAGCGCCCACCGGAACTTGAAAGACCTCGGCCACGATCTGTCCCGCTACGACATGGTAGCGGGCAACCTCGTTGACCACCTGAGGACGGTGGGCGTCGGTGAGTTCGACACCGTTTTGTGCTTCGGCGTGTTCAGCCACTTGATCGACCAAGTCGAGGTCATGCGCGAGGTCAGGCGCATCGCGCCGTCCCACTTCATCTTGGACACTTGGGTCGCGCGCGAAAAGGCGAACTGGTACGAGCGCATGCGCAATCATAGGGTCAACGCTTTCGTGGATGCGACTCAGTTGGGCAAGGCCGCCGGGCGCTCAAAGGTTCTCAGGTGGGTGCAGGGGCTCTACTCGTCGTCGACCGATCCGGCCTACACCACGGGATCACTGATTTTCCTCTATGAAAACCCGAAGGCGGCCGGCGCGACCATCGAGGCGAGCGGGCTGATGGCCTGGGCCACCCCGAAGCTTGTCGACATGCTCTTCGCCCACTACGGTTTCGACCGGCAGGTCGTGAGATGGACCGAGAAGGGAGTCGCGGACTGGACCGACCTCGAAGACTACCGCAAGGGCGATCGGGTCAGTTGGGTCGCTTCACTGCCGGCCGAAGTTCAATCGGGATCGCATGCGGCCGGTGCTGGCTGACGGCGCGCGGGTCAGGGGCGGTCGGCTGGCCATCCGCCTGAATGCGCATACTCTCCTCCGTCCTCTCGGCCCCAAGCTGTACCATCGGGGGATGCGACGCCGACATCCCGTGCCCGATGAACACGCCCGCCCGCCATGCCTTCTCAGTCTGAGGCCGAGCGGGTCCCCGCTCAGAGCGGGAAACTGGTTCATCCAGTTGTCCGTGCGTCGCCAGTCTTCCACGTGGGCCGAGAAGTAGCCTCTGACGATCCGACGGAGCCCCCGAAGGGCGGTGCCCCCCAAAGCGATGGTCGGGTCGGGCGTGCCTCACGCAGCCGCCTCGTCGTTTAGTCCGTGGCCCCGCGAACATGGAACCGACCCCATGAGCAGAATCGTCTACATCAATGGCATCTGGTGTTTGGAACGGGATGCGAAGATATCCGTGTTCGATCGTGGCTTCCTCTTCGGAGATGCTGTATATGAGGTCACGGCGGTTGTGGACGGACACCTTATCGCTTATGCGGGCCACGCTTCGCGTCTCCGACGCTCTCTCGAAGAGCTCGCTATTCCTGCGCCCGTCGACGACGAGGCGTTACTCGACCTTCACTGCGAGATTGTGGCACGGAATCGGGTTGACGAGGGGCTCGTCTACCTGCAGATCTCGCGCGGAAGTGACGATCGCGACTTCGTCTGTAGGCGCGATCTGTACCCGACGCTCGTAATGTTTACCCAGGCTAGGCCTTTACTGAGCGATCTTAGGGCCGAAAGAGGAATTTCTGTGATTTCCGTCCTCGACAAGCGTTGGGGAAGGCGCGACATCAAGACCGTACAGCTGCTTCATTCATCCATGATGAAAACGGAAGCGCGGGCGAGAGGGGTGGACGACGTCATCCTGTACGAGGATGGCTTCGTCACGGAGGCCAGTTCCGCGAACGTCTTCATCGTCACGCCAGAGCATGTGCTTATCACCCGCGATCTAAGCCCGGCCCTATTGCCCGGCGTCACTCGCGCGTCCGTGCTTAAGATGGCGAGTGCTGCCGGAGTCGCGGTCAACGAGCGAGCCTTCACTCTTGAAGAGGCGCGATCCAGTTCGGAGTGCTTCATCACATCGGCGACGACCTTTGTGCTCCCGGTCGTCCGCTTCGACGGCCAGCCGATCAGGGACGGCCAGCCCGGCTCGCTAACTCGGTACCTACGAGATAGGTACATCGAGACCGAGGTTCGTCCCACACGCGCGGGCCTGTGAAGCATGTAGAGCAGATCACGACCCGCAACGGTGACCTAGTTGGGTGAACCGACGACTCGTGAGGCGATGGAGGGAGCTCAGCGCGCCGAGGGCGCGCTCGACGATCCGGCGGCGGCCACAGTCCACTTGATTTGGAGTTTGCCCGAGCGCTGGCGTCTCTGGCTTCTTCGGCGAACGTCCGCCCTTTGGTCTGTGCGGCTCCATCGGCGACAGGGGCGCGACGGGCGACACGTCCCACTCGGAAGGATATTTCTTCCGGTAAAACTTTGCGTGCTCGCTGTGGATGATCGGCGATCACGATGTCACAGCGCCTAAACACAATACTTCTACGTTGGCAGAACTTCCGCCTATGAGCGAGACACGATCGACCTTCAATCGCTTTATCGAGTCGGTTGTGTTGGAAACTCGGCGTTGCTCGGCTGGCGACTTGATCGTCCACTCTGGCGGTAGCCGGGTCGGAGGCGAGCGATGCAGGTCCGCGACCCGTCGAGCAGCCTTTGCCCGGAGCCGGGCCGAGATCACTACCACGAAACGAGGCATCGCGAGACATGCACCTGATGTCGATCCAGGCCGCGCGCGGCACCTTCACGGGGCCCGGCCCGGTCCGAACACTTTCGCCCCCGCGCGAGGCGTTCCGCGTTCTCCTGCTGGAGAACGTGAATCAGAGCGCTGTGGTCTTGTTCCGAGACGCGGGCTACACCGACATTATGCACATGCCGAAGGCCCTCGACGGCGGCGCGCTCAGAGACGCGCTCCGGGGCGTCCACATCCTCGGCATCCGATCGCGCACGCATTTGACGCGAGAGATGCTCGCCGCCAGCAATGCACTGATGGCGGTGGGCTGCTTCTCGGTCGGCACAAACCAAGTGGACCTCGACGCCGCGCGCAAGGCGGGCATCCCCGTGTTTAACGCACCCTTCGCGAGCACGCGCTCGGTAGCCGAGCTCGTCATCGGCGAGATTGTGATGCTGCTGCGTCGCGCCTTCCCTCGTTCGGTCGCGGCCCACGCGGGCAGCTGGGACAAGTCGGCGACGGGCAGCCACGAGGTGCGCGGCAAGGTGCTGGGCATCGTCGGCTACGGCAACATAGGCACGCAATTATCCAATCTCGCCGAGGCCATGGGCATGCGAGTAATATATTTCGACACCTCTGACAAGCTGCGCCGCGGCAACACCGACCCCGTGGCCACGCTGCACGATCTGCTCGCCGGGAGCGACGTGGTCAGCCTGCACGTGCCGGAGACGACCGAGACGGCCGGCATGATCGGCGAGGCTGAGATCCGCGCCATGAAGCCGGGCACCTTCCTCATCAATAATGCGCGCGGCACGGTGGTGGACCTCGACGCTCTGGCCCGCGCCCTCAAGAAAGGCCACCTCGGCGGCGCCGCGGTCGACGTGTTCCCGAAGGAACCAGGCTCCAACCGCGAGCGCCTCGTTTCGCCCCTACAGGGGCTCGACAACGTGATCTTGACGCCGCACATCGGCGCGTCGACGGAGGAGGCCCAGGACCGCATCGGCGTTGAGGTGGCGCGTAAGCTGATCGTTTTCTCCGACAACGGCTCGACGGCAGGCGCCGTCAACTTCCCGCAGATGCAGTTGCCGGCGCGGTCCGCGGGCATGCGTTTCATCCACGTACATAGGAATCTTCCCGGCATGCTGCGCAACGTGAGCGAGGCGTTCTCCTCGCGCGGGGTCAACATCACGGGCCAGTTCATGCAGACAGAGGGCGATACCGGGTACGTGGTCGCCGAGGCGGATCCGAGTCCGGCCGCCGACGCCGTCCTCGCCGCCCTGAAGGCGATCTATGGCACGATCCGCGTCCGCCTGCTCCACTAGGTGTTTGATCCCGCGGTGTGGTGGTACGGTTGAGCACCATGCCGCGAGGGAGCGACTGTCTTGGAGGTCAAGGGTCGAGATGATGGCTGAAGGGTCGTCCGCGCCGCTCGACAGTTCAAGGCTGGCGCTGACGCGCCCCCGCCTGCGGCGGCTTGCGGCCTTGAGCTGCCGCTCGGCACGGCCGGTGTTGCTGCCACGGTCTCGACGCTCAGGTGTGGACGTTCTCCCACGTCTTGTTGAGGGCAGCGCGACGTCTGCGCGCTGAGCAACGCTAAGGCGGACTGAAGGGTGAACGGGGCGGTTCAAGCGACCTGGCGGGCGTTTCTCCCCAGGTTGAGCGAGCGTCGCCCGTGTGGGAGTGCCGCCGCCCGGTCCCAGAGGAAGTCGCCGGAGAAGGCGATATGCTCCCAGCCGACGGGGGAGGTGTGGGCCAGGAGCGCGTTGGGGACCAGCTCACCGGCGTTGCGGAGGTGGTCAACGGCGTCGGCCATGTAGGCTGAGTTCCACCACACGATGGAGGCGATCACCAAGTTCAGGCCTGACGCCCGGTACTGCTGGGCCTCGTGGGACCGATCCGCGACGCGGCCCTGGCGGAAGGTGTAGAGTGCCTGGGTCAGCTGGTGACGCTGCTCGCTCTTGTTCAGCCCGGCCTGGCATCGCTGACGCAGAGCCGGGTTCTCGAGCCAGTCCAGGATGAACAGGGTGCGCTCCATCTTGCCGACCTCCTGCAGGGCGAGGTCGAGCTGGTTCTGCCGCTCGTAAGCGGCGAGCTTCTTCAGCATGGCCGAGGGCGCGGCGTGGCCGGCCTTCAGCGACGCCACGAGACGCAAGATCTCGCCCCAGTGCTCGCGCACGACGTCGGCGCGGATCTTCTTCCCAAGAAGCGGCGCCAGCGCCGGGTAGGCGGTAGGCGGCGCGATGGAGATCAGCCGCCGATCGGGGAAGTCGCGCAAGCGCGGGCAGAACCGGAAGCCCAGCATGGCGCAGAGCGCGAACACGTGGTCGGTCGCGCCGCCCGTGTCGGTGTAGTGCTCGGCCAGCGGCAGGCTCGATCCGTGGTGGAGCAGGCCATCGAGCACGTAGGGCGCCTCGTGCGTTGAGGCCGAGATCACCCGCACGTGGTAGGGCGCGTGCTGGTCGGAGACGTGGGTGTAGAAGCTGAACCCCGGATCGACGCCGTATCGGGCGTTGACCTCGCCGACGGCGGCGCCCCGCTTGCCCGAGCGGAAGAACTGCCCGTCGGAGCTGGAGGTAGTGCCGTCGCCCCAGACGGCGGAGATCGGCAGGGCGTGGTGGGCGTCGATGATGCGCGCCAGCGCGGCCTTGTAGGTGTCCTCGCGGATGTAGGCGTCAGCCGTCCAGACCAGCTAGTCACGGGTCACGCCTTGGCTGGCCTCGGCCATGCGCGCGAGGCCGAGGTTGGTGGCGTCGGCCAGGATGGCGGCGAGCAGCGCGTTCTCGTTGGGGCAGGGCTCGCCGGTGCGCAGGTTGGTGAAGGCGGAGAGGAAGCCCGTGCCGCGGGCGGCCTCGTGCATGAGCTCGGTGATCCGGGCGTGCGGCATCAGAGCGTCGAGCCGATCGCCAAGCGCCTTCGTCTCCAGGGTGGCCGTGGCCCGGACAGGGGTGATGTGCAGTCGGCCGTCACGCAGCTCGACGCCTTGGAGCTTGCCCCGCTGAAGCCGGTGCGCGAACCGCTTTAGTCGCCAGTCGAGCTCGCGGCCGCGACTCTCCAGCCAAGTGTCGGCGGTCGCGGGAAGGCCCAGCTCAGAGGTGATGGGGGCCGCTTCGGCCGGCGCCAGCATGTAGCTGTCGAAGCGCCGGTAGGAAGACGAACGCTCGACCCACACGTCGCCCGAACGGAGCTTGTTGCGCAGGTGGGCCAGGACGGCCGTCTCGTACATCCGCCGGTCGATCCGGCCGTCCGCGCCGACGACCAGGCTGCGCCACTCTTTCCTGAACGGCATGGGCGCGTCGCGTGGAATCTCGCGGCGGCGAGAGTCCGCCAGCTCGCGCAGAAGACGCACGGCGGCGACCGTCTTGTCACTCCCTCGGGCGGCCTTGAACTCCAGCGCTTCCAGCAGCGCGGACGAGAACTTGCGAAGGGTGGCGTGGCGATCGGCGGCGCGCACGAGCGGGTCGACATCTGCGGCGTCGGCGATCTCGGCCACCTCGCCGCGCGCTCGCAACAGCTTGGCCCAGCCGACCGCCTCGTCCACGGCGTGCAGCGGGTCCTCGCCCGCTTCGGCGGCGGCCGCGAGCGCGTCTATGGTGCCGCGGAACATGCGCATGAGCCGCCCGACGTCGCGCGCCGTGGAGGTGTACTGACGCGCCTGGGCGTTTTTGCCTCGGGTGAAGGCGGCCCCGATCAGCTTGTCGGCCATCTCGATCGCCGCGTCGATCAGTCGGGCCTCGAGATCGAGGAGCAGGGCGACGATCGTCGCCCGCCGGCGCGCGGTCGTGTAGCGGTCCATGAGGTAGGCGGGCGACAGACGGCCCTCGCGCGCCAACCGCGCCAGCCGGTCGGGGTGGATGCGGTTCTCCGTTAGAGGGTCAATGCCCAGCGCGCGCACCGCCTGTAGCTGGGCGAGGATGTCGCGCACGTGGTCCGGCTTGGCGGCGATCGGGATGGTGCGCAGGGCGGTCAGCCGGGTGAGCCCCGTCCTCTTCTCCACGGCCGAGAGGGCGTCGATCCCGCGGACCTGATTGGGTCCGAGCCCCGCCAGCAGAGCGGCGTAGGTGCGCGAGCGCGCCTTGGCCCGACCGGTCACGCCCGCGCGCTCGATCGTCGCGGGCGCAGGCAGCAGGATCTTCGCCTTGCGCAGGGTGGCGATCATGGCGGTCACGATCACCTCGCCCTTGTCGGTGGCCCAGGCCGCGGACGCAGCAGCCTCGATCAGCATGGGAAGGTCGGCACGGTTGGGTGAGCGCAGGCCCAGAGCCGCCGCAACCTCGCGGGCGTGGTCGGTGCGCGTCTGATCGCGCGCCGCGTAGACAGCGAAGACCTCCGCTGGAATACGGAGCTGCCCGGCGACGAAGGCCGTCAGGGGCGTGAGGTCGATGTCCGGCTGCACCGCAACTTGGGCCAGCGTCAGCCCGGGATAGCGCTGCAATGCAAGCTGCACCCCGAAGCCCAGTCGGTTCCGATCCTCGCGCCGGGTCCCGATCAACTCCAGGTCGGCGGCTTCGAAGGTGTAGAGCCGGGCCAGGTCATCGCGGGCGGTCGGCACCCCAAAGACGCGGCGGCGCTCCTCGGCGCTGAGCAGGTCGCGTCGTCCCATGAACCGCTCCCGAGCGTCCAGAGAACGCCTACGATGATAATGGACAGTCGACCCATTAGGGACGCATTCTGTGGACGGAGTCGACGGGCTGCGTCGCGTGACAGCAGCGTCGTCCACAGAACGACCGTTTAGGGGACGCCGCCGCGATGGGAGATGTGCTCGGCTACGCCCGCGTCAGCACCGGCGACCAGGACGTCGCCGGCCAGACCATGCGGCTGGAGAAGGCCGGCGCCATCCGGGTGTTCACCGACGTGCGTTCGGGCAAGTCCATGGACCGCCCGGGCTTGGCCGAGCTCCTGGCCTTCTCCCGCAAGGGAGATACTCTGGCGGTCGTGCGCCTGGACCGGCTGGGCCGCTCCCTCGCGGAGCTCCTCTCCGTCGTCGAGCAGCTGAAGGCGCGCGGCGTGGCACTGCTCAGCCTGGAGGAGAAGATCGACACCTCCTCGGCCGCTGGCGAGCTGGTGTTCCACGTCTTCGGCGCCATCGCCCATTTTGAGCGACGACTGATCGCCGAGCGGACCAAGGATGGAATCGCGGCGGCGCGGGTTCGGGGCAAGCGGCCTGGGCGTCTGCCGGTCGACACCGACAAGGTTCAGGCGGCGCTCAAGCTGGTCGAAGCAGGGCTGTCGCCTACAAAGGCAGCCAGCCAACTTGGGCTCGGGAGATCTACCGTGTATCGGGAGGTGGCCGCGGCTGGCCTACGCCGCAGCGCCTGAAAGCAGACGGTTCTGCCACGTGCTGTAGGTGGGACGAAGAAGGTTCGTGCTGCTGGGGGCTGCGCTTCCAGATCGCATTGGAGGATCAGGCTACGAATAGCCCGGACAGAAAGATCGCCGAGGCCGTTGCAAGCGCGGGCGGCTCCACTGTGTCGAAGCTAGGGCTGAGATTCGACCGGGTCGCCTTGCGGGTTCTGGACCGCCTCAGGACTTCCGTAGATGCCGGCCCGCCGGAGGGCCTGGCAGTGGTCCTGGCGCTCACCGCGCCCATCCGCGTCCCGGGGAAGACGGCTGCCGCCCTGGAGGCGGAGGTCGCCGCGCTGCTCCAGATGGGCGCGCAGGGTCTGAGCGGAGCGCCATCCTCAACGGAAACCGAGCCGAACTGCGCCTCGTCGAACAGACGTTCGGGCGAGGCTACAAGCTGCTTGGCTTCGTGCACAACTCCGACGTCCCTGCGGCGCGGGTGCTGGACCTCGCGGAGCTTTGGTTGCGCTCCAGTGCCTAGCCTCGGCCCTGGAGGTCTGACAGGGTCGAACTTTGTCTTGAGACCTTCGGCAGGAAGCGGACTCCCCATGTTCACGGTTTAGTCCGCCTTAACGTTGCTGGGCGCGCAAAGGTCGCACTCTCCTCTTGTTGTCGCGCAGGATGGCATTGAGCGTGGTGAGCAGCTTGCGCATGACTGCGACCAAGGCGAGCCGTCCCGGTTTTCCGGCCTCGCGCAGCCGCTTGTAGAAGGTGCGCAGCGGTGGGTTGTGCCGGATGGCGGTCAGGCAGGCCATGTAGAGCGGCGCGCGCACCTCGACCCGGCCGCCCTGGATGCGTCGCTTGCCGCGATAGCTGCCGCTGTCACGGTTCATCGGTGCGACGCCGGCGAGAGCGGCGATCTGGTGGCGATCGACGGTGCCGAGTTCGGGCAGTTCGACGATCAGCGTGCGCGCCACCACGGCGCCGACGCCGGGGACGCTCTTGAGCAGGTCCTCCTTGGCGCAGAACACCGGGCTCTCCTCGATCAGCTTGTCGAGGGCGCGGTCGATCCGCTCCTGCTCGGCTTGCAGGCTGCGCAGGATGGTCTTGAACGACCGCTGCGCGAGCTTGTCGACGGCCTTTGCCAGGCGCTGCTTTTCGGCGTTGATCATGATGACGAGCTGGCGGCGGCGCGCGAGCAACTCGCGCAACCGCAGCGAAAGCGCATCCGGCATCGGCTTGGGGTCCGGCCGGACCGCATCGGCGAAATGCGCGATGACGCCAGCATCGATCGCATCGGTCTTGGCCAGTCGGCCGATGGCGCCCGCGAACTTGCGGACCTGGCGCGGGTTGACGATGGCGACCGGCAGGCCGGCCTCGGCCAGTGCCGCGGCAACCACGCCCTCATAGCCGCCGCTGGCTTGACGTATAGCCCTTTGACGCTCGAGAGCGTCACCTCACGGCTGCTGCGAACGATATAACGAGTGCGTTCGTCGCAGTGTGAGACGCTTAGCATAATTGTGCAGCGTAGACAAAAACTCAAATGCGGCTAAACTCGCGGTGCTGCATCGATAGCATTCAGGGCAAAATGATCAACGATCCCTCATTGCCAGCTGTAGGCGCCGCCGTCACCGTGCGCGGTCTTGCCCCCGAACTGAAAGCGCGACTGCGCGTCCGCGCTGCCCACAATGCGCGGTCCATGGAGGCAGAGGCGCGGGCTATTCTCGAGGCGGCGTTGTCCGCCCCCGAAGAGGACGCGACGGACCTGGCTTCCTTCGCGCGAGGCTTGTTCGTTCCGCTTGGTGGCATCGAACTCGAACTGCCACTCCGTGGGCCGGGTCGCGAGCCACCTAGTTTTGGAAGCGGGCAGGAGATTGCGACTGAGCAAGTGGCATCGCCTAACGAGGCACCAAAGCTCGACACCCCACCTCGGGAAGCACCTGTGGCGAAAGCAGCTAGCCCTTCTGCCAAGGGCAGAGGGCGCCGGGCATGATCGTGCTCGACACCAATGTTCTCTCGGAACTCGCCAAACCGGACCCAGACCCGACCGTGCTGGCCTGGGTCGCAAAGCAGCGCCGGGGTGAGCTGTACACGACGGCGATCAGCGAGGCGGAACTCGCTTATGGCCTTGCTCTCTTGCCAAAAGGTCGTCGAAGAGACGCGCTAACTCAGGCGGTCGCTCGCCTACTCGGCGAAGGCATCGGCGGGCGCGTGCTGCCCTTCGACCGTGCCGCTGCTTCGACCTACGGAGAGCTTGCCGCAAGGCGCCGAGCCGCCGGGAAGCCCGTTGCAACAGCCGATGGTCAGATTGCCGCCATCGCACGCGCCCGCGGCGCGAGCATCGTCGCGACCCGCGACACGGGCGGGTTTGAGGGATGCGGGATCAAGTTCGCAAATCCATGGGTAGCTTGACAGCAAGGCATGAAGGAAACTTCTCGTCGAGTGCGACTCTCCAATGTCGCGATCGCCTCAACCGACGCAATCGAGCGATTAAGTGACAAACAAACTTAGTAGCTCGGCACGGCATCCCTGTTGTCACGCAACCCGTCATTTGTTCTACGCGCTGCAAACCAGAGTGCAATCGGAAAAAGTGACGGAGCGCGCCTACCAGAGATTTTCGGTGACCCAGAAGGAGCTTCGTTTCCGCTCAGAGCCCGGCGTGCCAGAACGATGTTAAGCGGGCACAAGGCCTTGGTCTCCAGTGAAGTGCTTCGGCGTGACGTTTAGGGGGAACGGCGAACTCGGCAATGAAAGGGATATCGCTAGCTAAGCGCAAAGAATCCGGCTATGGCCTGCGGTCTATCTCTTCCCAAGTCACGTGATTCAGGATGAACGCGAACATAGCCAGGATCGACCCCGCTGGACGACTCAGCATATCCGCCCAACACCGCAAAGCCCTGGGGCTGGAAAGCGGTGGCCCGGTCGTTGTGACGTTGGTGGGCGACGAAGTCCGTATCAGGTCCACGGCGACAGCCATGAGCGAACTCCAGGCCGATGCTGCACGCTTCCTCCAGGATGAGCAATCATCGGTAGACGCATTCATCGCGGAGCGTCATGCCGAAGCGGTTCGCGAGGAAGGAGAGTTCAACAACGAGCCCCCTCCCCTGCCCCTTGGGTCTGTGGCACGCGCGGCCAAGAAGCCGGAGCGCAAGGTTGCCCGGTAGCGTCCTCGACGCCTCGGCGCTGCTCGCCTACCTGAGAAAGGAGCCTGGTAGCGAGCGGGTGCTCGAAGCCATCGTAGCCGGCAGTGCAGTTATGGCGACCGTCAATTTCAGCGAGGTCGCGAGTTGGTTCGTCCGCAATGGTGCCGATGAGGCATTTGTCCGTTCATTGCGAGCCCGACTTGTCTTTCCGCTCCTGCCGGTTGACGACGACCTTGCAATCCGGGCGGCCCTGCTCGTGCCAGTGACGCGCGCGGCTGGTTTGAGCCTCGGGGACCGCCTTTGTCTGTCCTTGGCGGCTCGCCTTGAACTCCCTGCCCTCACGGCCGACCGGTCTTGGCGTGAGGTCGCCAACGCGGTTGGCCTAACAGTTGATCTGATCCGCTGAGCAGGCTAAACGCCTGCCGGTGGGCATTCTCGAGCACTGCCTGACGACTAGAGTTGACCCGTTGCGGACTCTGGCAAGGTCCGCTGGGCGGGCCGACTTGCTACCGGCGCGGGCTATGGCGATTGTTCAAGGCCGTCGACTACGCCCCGCTCGAGTGGGTCGGCTGGTACAATCACCACCGGCTGCTCGAGCCGATCGGCAACGTTCCACCTGCCGAGGCCGAAGCGGCCTTCGCCGAGCTTGAGGCCACCCCCACGGGGGCGTAGCATAGAAGCCAACCAGCTCCGAGCAATCTCGGGCGGTTCAGGGAGCCGCACTGGCGCGGTAGCTTCTCTTCAACTTGCGTGAGGGGTGACGGCGGGTGAAGACTTGAAGAAGGCCACATCGGACGCACCCAGAAAGCAACAGACAACAAGACGCTGCCATTGGGTTCCGCAGGCATACCTGCGCGCATGGGCCGTTGCACCGGGCGATACCGCTCGCACCTGGCGATTCAGTAAGGTGGAGGGCGGGCCCGAGCTGAAGCGCATCGACAAGGTCGCGGTAAAGCATCATCTGTATGTACCTCGCGATGCGTCCGGCAATCGCGATGACGCCCTGGAGAAAAAGCTGTCGGAGCTTGAGCGGTTTTATCGCGATCCCGTCTGGCAAGCTCTTCAAACAAGCATGGTCGATCTAGGATGGGAGCCGTTGCGGAAGATGGTCTCATTGCTCGCCGCCACGATGTTCCTCCGCACGCCTGAGCAATTGCAGCGGCATAAAGAGATCCATGCATCGATCGTAGAGGCTATGAACAAAGGCGTGCTCGAGGTCGAGGACTCCACCGATTGGGAGAACTTCAGAGATGCCGACGAGGACGGCATCAAGCGGACGTGGATGAGCGAGATCGAGCGAGCGGGCTACTACGCAAGCCTAATGAAGGATATGCGCTGGTCTATTCTCATCTCGGACAGGCCCGACTTCATTACCAGCGACAACCCAATCACGTTCATTCATCCATCTCTAAGATTTCAAGGAGTCTTGAACAAGGACACGTCGGTGATGTTTCCTCTGAGTCCTACTCGTATACTAATGATGGACAATTGCTATCAAAAGCCTCACAATCAGTACTATCCATTGAAACACCACGCTGCCGTCTCCAACCTGCTGCTGTGGCGGGGAGCAACGGAGTATATGTTCAGCCGTCGGCATCCGGACGAGGTCTGTCGAGAGTTGGAGTTGGATGCCAGGGCGGGAGGTTTCATATAGGTCGCATGTCAAAGACCAGGGAAGGCATGTCGACTATTATGGACTCCGCTCGGAGCCGCTTGTTGGTGGACCTAAATCGCCGTGTCCGTGTACGCGGGACCGCAGAGCCTCAACAGAGTGTGCGGTCAGTCGACGATCTGCGATCCTGCCCGTTCGTGGTCATCCTTGGAGAGCCTGGGATCGGAAAGTCGTCTATTCTGTCGCGCGAGGCTGTCCGCCATGGTGCGAGCGTCGTCACCATGCGTGGTCTCATCGAAGGCGAACGGCCGGACGCCAGTCGCAGGCTTTTCGTCGATGCGCTTGACGAGTACCGGAGTGGTGGGAACCGCTCCGCCATGACGACCGACGTCATTAAACTTATCCGCGAATTGAGAGTGACGGAGATCTGGTTGGCCTGTCGGACTGAGGACTGGCGACCCCAGGTTGACGACGTTAAATTCCCCCGAGCTGTGTCGGCGCGGGATGCTGTGATGGCCGAAGTCCTGCCGCTCGCCTGGGCAGAGGCTAACACCCTGCTGTCTGCTTGGGGCGAGCCTAATGCCCAAGCCTTCCTAGGTCAGGCTTGGGTTAGGGGCATCAGTAGCTTCACGGAGAACCCTCTCAGCTTGCGGCTGTTGCAGAAGGCTGTCGGGTCAATGGGACATTGGCCCGAGACACGCTTCTCCGTGTTCGACGAGGGCATCCGTAATCTGTCGCGGGAGCACGACCCTGAACGCGAGGCGCGGTTTAGGCCGTCCGAAGTCGAAATACGGACTGCAGCCGCGACCGCCTGCCTCATGCTGCTTTTGACCGGCAAGCGAGCCATTTGGAAGCCGGGTGGGTCCCCGACCGAAGTGACCAGCCACCTCACCGCTGCGGATCTCGGCTTATCACCTACGCTCCTGTCTTGGGTGCTTGATACTCCCCTGTTTCGTGGCGAGGGGTCCAGCTTCCAGACCATGCATCGTTTCGTTGCTGAGTTCCTCGCGGCGGAAGCGCTCGCCAAATTGGTTCGGCCAGAGGTTGGAATCCCAGCCCTGCCGATGCCTCGCGCCCTCGCCTTGATGTCAGGGGACGACCGAGTCGCGCCCACAGAGCTACGAGGCCTTTACGCTTGGTTCGCAGCGCATCTCGCGCAACGCGGTGGATACAATGAGGCAACGCAGCTCGCCGAGAACGACGCGGCCACCGTGCTGACCTACGGCGACCCGGCGGTGCTTGACACAACGACGCGTCGAGTGCTTCTCGCCAACCTCGCGCGACGGGATCCATATATCCTGAATGGCGAGCTTGGACCGACGTCGATCGCGGGCCTCTCAGGGGACGACCTCGCACCCGAGTTCGAGGAGATTTTGAGGGCTGGCCCGGACGCGTCGCATCGCGTCCATGTCGTCCTAAACGCCTTATCCCACGGGAACCCTGTGGCCACCTTACAACCGCTGTTAAGCGAGATGGCGCTCGATCCCGCCCGACCGGGGTGGCTCCGGGATCGGGCACTTGAAGCCTTCCTCCACGGGGTTTCAGATCCTGGTGAGGCGTGCTTCGACCTCCTCACCAGATCGGAAAGCGAGCCGATTTCTGAGGGGCGAGCCCAGATCAGGACGATGTTGGTCAGCCGCCTCAACAATGACGAACTAACTCCAGCGGTGGTCCTGAAGCTGCTACGCGAACGTCTCAGAAAGCCTGGGCTTGGCTTTCATGGCAGCCTTTTCTCGCTCCAGCAGCGTCTGACGGAACGGCCCATGCCCGGCCTGTTTGAGGCAGCGCTGAAGGACCCACAATCAACGCCCGATCCCCTTTTCCAAGACCACGAAGCATTAAATCTGCTCGATCACGCTCTCGCGGCTTGCATCGCATCCTGCTGTAGCGACGATGCCGCGCAAATTTGGCACTGGGCAAAAAACGTCCAGCATTATGGATTCGAACCACTTCCAGAACAGGCACAGCAGGCCTGCAAGTCCTGGATATCCGACGGGTCAGAAAATGAAGCGAAGCTGTTCCGCGCCATCCTCGACGACTTGGCAAACGAGCCTGGGTTCATGATAGCAAACAGATACGTCCAGATGACCGGACTTAGTCCATCACTCAACCTTGTCAACGCATTAGCCCAAGACGCTCAAGCCGTGGACGCGCGCGGACAAAAGGCGGCATCCGCGGTCGCATCCGCCGTATTCCAATGCGACAGGGGTATAGAGGCTTGGGATAAACTCTACGAAAACCTTGTCCGCATTCCAGAGCATGCTGCAGCTCTGGAAGCCCTTACTCAGTGTAACCGGCAGTTCGTGCCCGGCATGGAGGAGTTTCACGACGCCAGGGTCAGGGCGGTCGAGCGTGAAGTCGAAGCCGTTCGGCAGGCCATCGCCAATCTGGCACCGCATCTGGACGCTCTTCGTCAGGGAAGAGGAGTTACTCACGCCCTGTATCATGCGGCTGTTCAATTCTACTATGAGCCCCGAACCGACAACGGTCGATTCGGTGCTGACCGGGTCGACCTGTTCGTCGACACTTCAACTCGCGACGCGATCCTTGAAGGGTGGGAACACATCGCTTTGCACGGGCTCGGGTCGGAGATCGACCCCGGCAGCATGGGGCGGCTCGCAGCCAAGAACAGTGCCTTCCACGTGGAAATCGCAGCCCTAGCCGGCGTCGACCGGCTCATGGAACGACGCAGGCTGCCACCGCTGGCAGAGGTTCCGATCGAGGTCGCGTTGGCTGTTGCTAGGAACCTGCACATTGTCTCGGACGTCACGCGGCGGGAACGCCTAGAGCGATGGACGTGGGACAGGCTCGACGTCGATCCCCAGGCCGGCGGCAAGCTCCTCAGGACCTTTTGGGAAGCCATGGCCGATGATGGCGCACTGGACCTTCGCTCGGCGCCATTGCACACTACGGCCTCGGGGCGTGTTGCCATCGCGTCCTTGCTCACCGATCGGTCCGACTTGAACCACCCCTGTCTCCTTTCGGCGATCGGAATTGCGGCGGGCTTCATGGATCGTCGAAGCCTGTTTGGTCTCGCTACCGCGGCCAGTCAACGGAACGATCTCGAGCCGCGGCCAAAAGCCGTATGGAGTTTGATCAGCCATGCGATGGACGATCGCCCTTTAAGCCAGTCGGACTTGGACCGGTCGGCTATTGCTGGCGACAGTTGGCCGGATTTGAGTGAGGTTGTCCATCTCCTATTGACCCTCTCCGAGGTTCGCGATGCCGTCCCTGGCCAAATTGCAGCCCTCACCTTCAAGCTGACGGCCTCACAAGGTGGCCCGGATGCGATCAGCTCGGGAGGCGGATTTCTGGGTGAAAACCAGGAGCACGGGTTCACCGCGCATCGGGCTCTCAACATTATCGCCGCGTGTAACGACCCTGACATGGTCCCGGTGCTTGAGTGCTTCGCTGACGATGAAAGATTACAGTCTTGGCAGCCGAGCATTCGGCATGCCCTGGCAACGCAGGAACGTGCTCGACGGGACGCTGCCTACGTTCATCCCACGCCTGAACGAGTGCGCGACGCGCTTCGAGGAGGGTCGCCAGCGACCTCCGCTGATCTGAAGGCGGTCGTCGTCGAGGAGTTATGGCGTTTGAGAAGCGACGTGCGGCAGGGCGATCTGCAGCTCTGGGTATCTTTTTGGAACACCGAAGGCGAGAAAGCCAAAATACCACGCGTGGAGAATCTTTGTCGGGATCAGGTTTTGGCCTTGCTTCGACCACGCCTCGAGCGCTTCGGGATCATTGCCAACCCGGAAGCTCAGCGTGCTGAACGCACCCGTGCCGATGTTCTCGCTATGACGTATAGGGGCGACAACGTCCCATTGGAGGTCAAGCGGCAACAACATCCTAACCTCTGGACCGCCGCGGGAACGCAACTTCGCGAGTACGGCATGAGTCCGAACGCTGCCCGGACTGGCGTCTACCTTGTGCTCTGGTTCGGTGCGGATCAGGATCTCCCGTCAAGGCCCGATGGTGGTGCGAAGCCGACCAGCGCCGCAGACTTGGAGCGCATGTTGAAGTCAGACCTGCCTGAGGACCTTGTCGACTCGATCGAGGTCGTCGTCTTCGACGTAAGCCACCCGGAACCGCCGGATAAGCGAAGGAGGAGGAGAAATGGCAATTCCGATAACACTCCAAAGAAAATCAACCGATAGGCAAATCCCGGGAAACTCGTGGGCCGGGCGGTGGCGGTCGGCGAGATGTGGCGACATTCATCCGTCGGTCTCCTGAGGGCGTTGGCGCGGTGGTCGGTGTCGCCGACACGGCACCAAGCTGGCCGGGAAGAGGCTGCCCAGCACCTCGTTGACGTGCTCGTAGCCGGCTCGCGCCCCGAATCTTGAGCCGCTCGGCTCCCGGGGCAAGGGATCACCATGAAGCGCCGAGCTGGCGTGTCCGGAAGGTGGCGGTCCGGCCAAGGGCAACTCTTGGCGCGATCCAGTCATTAAAGTCTTAGCCCAAGCAGCCTTGCGTGATGAGAGTCACGACTGATTTCGCTCTTTCTAAGAGGGCCAATGCTGGCCAGCATCTTAAGTATAGTTATATTTGCGAGCATCTGCACCATACGCGATTTTTCTCTTTTCCTTAGGAGCTTTTCTCCCGCAATACAAGGTTGAACCAAACGCGCTGAGTCGGGTGGAATTGGGCGTCGCCCTCCGGGCCGGGCTCATCGGCTGCGCTCGAACCGGCTTCGCCGTTTCGACCCGTCGGGCTCGATCCCTGACGCACAGGATGCCGCGCGCGCGAACGCCCACTCCGGGCGAAGATGTCGGAGGGGTGGTCGTCTGCGGTTGGCTGGCTGCGGTATGGCGCCTCCCTCGCCGGGACCAGGGGGGAGCGAACAGCAGGGGAGCAGCGGGCGCGCCTGGCCTAGGAACGGCGTCGGCGTGGAAGCTCTGTCTCACCGCGCCAGGGCTTCGCTGCCGAGGCGCAAACAGCGGGATGACGGGTCGCTGCGAATGCGGCCGACAGCGGCCCTCGCGTCGACGCGGTTCGTTGCACGGCAGAGGTGGATGAGCCCTGGTCGGTGCCGTGCGTCCCAGATCGCCTCGAGGCCTGTCCGGGGGCCGTGTCCCACGCGTCGTCTCTTGGCTTGATCTGGCCGAAGGACGGCTGCGCCTCGATCGCCTTTGCCGCAACGGCGTCCGGCAACTTTCTTCCCCTGCGGGACCACCCCACGCGACAGGTCGCGTGGGGACCCCGGATCCCGCATTCCTCGCGAGACAAGAAAGCCGCCTTTCCGCCGTCCTCCGCTGCGCTACGGGCCTATGGCTGCGTCGTCGATCGCCTTCGGCCTTGAGATCGCCATCGAGGCCGCGGTGGGCGCGGTCCCGAGAGACAGACAGGAGACTTCATCATGGCGACCATCGGCACCTTCACCAAGTCGGGCGACACCTTCACGGGCTCGGTCAAGACCCTCAGCATCAATGCCAAGACCAGCATCAAAGCGGCCGAGAAGAGCAGCGACAAGGCCCCCGACTACCGGGTCTTCGCCGGCTCGATCGAGTTCGGCGCGGCCTGGAAGAAGACCTCCAACGAGGGCCGTGCCTACTGCTCGGTCAAGCTCGACGACCCGAGCTTCCCG
>CAXUCF010000016.1:26934-32131 GCA_964249275.1 uncultured Lichenihabitans sp. | reverse complement strand
CGCTGTCGCAGCCTACCATCGGGGAGTCGGTAGGGAAACCACGGCCGCCCTCGTGCGGGATGAAGTGCGCACCGCAGCCTACCATCGGGGAGTCGGTAGGGAAACCACGGCGTGTCCATGTCTCCGGAGACCGGGGCGGGGAGCCTACCATCGGGGAGTCGGTAGGGAAACCACGGCGCTGTCGCCGATCTCGACCCGTAGCGCCTGAGCCTACCATCGGGGAGTCGGTAGGGAAACCACGGCCACCAGGAGAGCGCCCTCCCCCGCCGCAAATGGCGGCGGGGAAGCGCGCTCTCGGGCGCCAAGGCGCCCGGTTGGCCGCAGGAGGGTCCCCGCCGGCCGCCCCCTCTCACATGGTCGCGCCGATCTGCCAGGGGACGAATTCGGCGTCGCCGTAGCCGAGCGCCTCGCTCTTCGAGCGTTCGCCCGACGCCACGGCGAGGATGCGGGCGAAGATCTCGCGGCCCTTCTCCTCGATTGAAACGCCGTCGAGCACGTCGCCGCAGTCGACGTCCATGTCGCCTTCCATGCGGCGAAACATGTCGGAGTTGGTGGCGAGCTTGATCGAGGGGGTCGGCTTGCAGCCATAGGCCGAGCCGCGGCCGGTCGTGAAGCACAGCACGTTGGCGCCCCCCGCGACCTGGCCGGTGGCCGAGACGGGATCGTAGCCGGGCGTGTCCATGAACACGAAGCCCGGGGTCGAGACGCGCTCGGCATAATCGTAGACGGCCGCGAGGTTGCGGGTGCCGCCCTTGGCGGCGGCGCCGAGCGATTTCTCCAGGATGGTGGTGAGGCCGCCGGCCTTGTTGCCGGGCGAGGGGTTGTTGTTCATCTCGCCGCCGTTGCGCTTCGTGTAATCCTCCCACCAATGAATGGTGCGGACCAGCTTCTCGCCGACGGCGCGGCTGACGGCGCGGCGCGTCAGGAGGTGCTCGGCCCCGTAGATCTCGGGCGTTTCGCTCAGGATCGCGGTGCCGCCATTGTCGATCAGGATGTCGGCCGCGGCGCCCAGCGCCGGATTGGCCGTGATGCCCGAATAGCCGTCGGAGCCGCCGCATTGCAGGGCCAGCACGAGTTCTGAGGCCGGGATCGTCTCGCGCCGCGCCGCGTCGGCGTCGGGCATCATGGCGCGGAGCCGCGCCACCCCGCCCTCGACGGTTTTGCGGGTGCCGCCCGAGTCCTGGATCGTCATGGTCTGGAAATGCGCGCCCTCGCCCAGGCCGTATTCGGCCTTCATGCGGCCGATCTGGAACACCTCGCAGCCGAGCCCCACCAGCAGCACGCCGGCGATGTTGGGGTTGGTGGCGTAGCCCCACTGGGTGCGCTTCAGCGCCTCGAAGCCCGGCCCCCGGTCGGCCATGCCGCAGCCCGTGCCATGTACCAGCGCGATGACGCCGTCGATGTTGGGATAATCTGCCAGGATGCCGGAACGCTCGACCTCCTTGGCCATGAAGCGCGCCACCGAAGCCGAGCAGTTCACGGAGGTGAGGATCGCGAGATAGTTCCGGGTACCGGCGCGGCCGTCGGCGCGACGAAACCCCTGAAACGTCGCCTGCTGCTCCGGGGGCAGCACGGTCTCGGGCCGCGCACCCTCGGCGAACTGGTAGTCGCGGTCGAAATCGCCGCCCATGGCGAGGTTATGCTCGTGCACCCAGTCGCCGGGCGCGATGGCTTGCGTCGCGAACCCGATGATCTGGCCGAACTTCAGCACCGGCGCGCCCGCCGCAATGGGCGCGGTCGCCATCTTGTGGCCCTTGGGCACGCGGACCCTGGGTGCGGGGCCCGCCGCGGTCGGCAACCCGGGCTGGAGCACGTCGACCGCCACGACGACATTGTCCTGCGGCTGAAGGCGGAGCGTTCGGGCGGGGCTGGTCATGGATGCCGGCTCGGGCTGATGCAACGAGAAACCTGCCATCATCGATACCCCGCGAATGGCGCTACCGTGGCGGCGGCACCGTTTTCCAGCAAAGCCGCCAGCGCCGCCTCGACCTCGGCGCGGAACCGCGGATCCGCCGGCAGGTCGCGCCCGAAGATGGTCTCGATGCCGAGCAGGCCGTCGACCAAGGCGCGCGCTCCGTCGATCCCGCCCGCGCGGCGGCGGAGTTCGTCGGCCAGGGCATCGCGATGGTCGTGGGCGGCACCCTGTTCGTCCCGGCCGGCCGCGTAGCGCATCCAGGCCGCGACGCCGAGCGCGAGGCGTCGGAAGGGCCGGCCCGCGGCGAGCCGGTCGCGGATCGTGCCGAGCAGCCGCTGCGGCAGCTTCTGCGAGCCGTCCATGGCGATCTGCGAAGTCCGGTGGCGCAGGGCCGGGTTGCGGAAGCGCTCCACCAGCGAAGCCGCATAGGCCGGGACGTCGAGGCCCGGCATGGGCGGCAGGGTCGGGGCGGCTTCCTCCAGCATCAGGCCGCGCACGAGCCCGGCGAAACCCGGGGCCGCCATGGCGTCCGCCACGGTCTCGTGGCCGGCGAGACAGCCGAGATAGGCCAGGGTCGAATGGCTGCCGTTGAGCAGGCGCAGCTTGGCGAGTTCGTAGGGCGCCACGTCGGACACGAAGGTGGCGCCGGCCCGGTCCCAGTCGGGGCGGCCTAGCGCGAAACGGTCCTCGACGACCCACTGCGAGAAGGGCTCGGTGACGACGGGCCAGGCGTCCGCGAGGCCCAGCGCCGACGCGACGTCCGCGCGGTCGGCGTCGGTCGTGGCCGGAACGATGCGGTCCACCATGGTGGCGGGACAGCGGAGTTCGCCCGCGACGTAGCGCCCGAGGTCGGGGTCGCGCAGTGCCGCGAAGCGGGTCAGCACGCCGTGCAGCGTCGCCCCGTTGTGCGGGAGGTTGTCGCAGGAGAGTGCCGTGAAGGCCGGCAGGCCGGCGGCGCGCCTCCGGCGCAGGGCCTCGACCACGAAGCCCGGCGCCGAGCGCGGCATCTCGGGATGGGCCATGTCGTGGACGACGTCGGGATGGCGCTCGTCGAGGTCGCCGGTGGCGGGCGCGTGGCAATAGCCCTTCTCGGTGACGGTCAGCGACACGATCAGCGTGGCGGGCGCGACCATGATGGCGAGCAGCGCCTCCGGATCCTCGGGCGCCACCGCCACCCGGAGCAGGCTGCCGACGACGGACAGGCGCTCGGCCTCCGCGTCCCGGACCGCGACCGTGTAGAGGCCGTCCTGGGGCGCCAGGGCGTCGCGGGTCTCGGGGCTGCGCAGCGACGTCCCCAGGATGCCCCAGCGACGGTCGCCGGCCGCCAGCACCGCTTCGGTATGGACGGCCGCGTGGGCGCGGTGGAACGCGCCGATGCCGAGATGGACGATGCCGGCCGCGACGGCCGCGCGATCGTAGGCCGGGCGCGTCACGGCGGCGGGCAGGCGGTCGAGCGTGGCGGCGGAAAGGCGCGGAAGGGTCATGGTGCGAACCCATCCTTGGCCGAAGCGGCGGAGCCACGCGGCGCGATCGTCATGGTAGAACCCGCCATCAATGTGCCGCCTGGGTCTTGGAACGGGCCACGATCTGGGTGGGGTTGACGAAGCGCAAGGCCAGGAGGAGCCACACCAGCGTCGTCGCCATATAGACCACCGCCATGACGTCGACCTCCTGCCCGGCCCGCACGCCGGCCGCGAACACGGCGTAGTACAGCGAGACCACGAGGGTCTGGCTCGTGGGGCCGGCCGTGAGGAAGGTCAGCTCGAACATGGCGACGGTGCGGACCAGCACCAGCAGCAGCGCCGCCAGCACGCCGGGCAGCAGCAGCGGCAGCAGCACGCGCAGGAACAGCTGCGTCGTCGAGGCCCCGAAGACCCGCGCGGCAGCCTCGATGCGGGGGTCGATCTGCTCGATGAAGGGGATCATCACGAGCACCACGAAGGGCACGGCCGGCACGAGATTGGCCAGCACGACGCCCGAGATGGAGCCGCCGAGGCCCACGCGATAGAGCAGCGTCGCCATCGGGATGCCATAGGTCAGGGGCGGCACCAGCAGCGGCAGCAGAAAGAGCAGCGTGGCGGCGCGCTTGCCCGGGAATGCGCGCCGGGCCAGCGCATAGGCGGCCGTCACCCCGAGCGCGCCCGAGATCGCCACGACGGCGCCCACGACCTCGACGGTGACGATCAGGACGTCGCTCAACTGGAACTCGTTCCAGGCGTCCCCGTACCAATGGGTCGTGAAGCCGGCCGGCAGCCAGGTGCCGAGCCAGCGGGTCGACAGGGAATCGATCACCATCGTGGCGATCAGGGCCAGGAGGTTGAGGACGAAGACCATGACCATGGCCCACACCGCCGTGCGCCACAGTCTCGATGCGATGCCGCGGTCGCGGATCATGGCGTCATCCCTTGGTGCCGCCCACGGGGCCGCGGTAGAACAACGAGCGAGCGCCGAGCACCGTCAGCACGACCAGGAGTTGAACAGCGCCCATCACCATGGCGATGGCGGAGCCGAGCGATGCGTCGTAGCGCTCGAAGGCCGCCTGGTAGGCCGCGATCGAGATCACGTGGGTGCTGCCGGCCGGCGCTCCCAGCAACACGGCCGAGGGGAACACCGCGAAGGCCTGGACGAACGAGAGGCAGAACGTGACGGCGAGGCCCGGCACCAGCAGCGGCAGGAACACCCGGGCGAAGCGCCGGGCCGCCCCGGCCCCGAGGGTCGCGGCCGCCTGTTCCAGCGCCGGGTCGATGCCGCTGACGTAGGACAGCGTCAGCAGGAACGTGAACGGAAAGCCCGTGATGATCAGCGACGCGAAGACGCCCCAGTAGTTGTTGGTGAGCTTCACGGGCGAGCCGATGAGGTGCAGCGCCAGCAGGGCCCGGTTGAACCAGCCTTGCGGGCCGAGATAGGTCAGCAGCCCCTGGGCCACCAGCACCGTGCCGAGGGTGACGGGGAGCACCAGGATGGTGGTCAGGAGACGCTGGTTCGCCATGAGCCGCACCCGGAACGCGATGGGGATCGCCGCCAGGATGTTGACCAGCGTGGTCGGGATGGCCAGCACCAGCGTGTTGCGGATCGTCTCGCTGAGGAACGGGTCGGAGAAGAAGGTCCGGTAGCTCGCGTAGAAGGGTCCGGCCTTGGGGGCCAGCGACAGCGCGAGGCCGTAAAGGAAGGGGTAGACGAACAGCGCCAGGATGGCGAGCAACGCCGGCAGCGCGAGCAGCGTGGTCCCGTCGAGCCCGCGCGCCGCGAGGCGCAAGCGCAACGGCACCGCACCCGGCCGAG
>CAXUCF010000016.1:6488-26924 GCA_964249275.1 uncultured Lichenihabitans sp. | reverse complement strand
CGCTCGCCGGCCGACACGGGCCGGGCGCTCCGGAAGAACAGGTCCGTGCCGTCGGCCGCCGCGGCCGCGCCGAAGAAGGCCCGGCCGCGATATTCGCTGATCGTCACGATGGCCGGAATGCCGGTCGGGCCGGCCACGAGGTCTTCGGGCCGGACCATCAGGGTCACGGCCTGCCCGGTCGCGAGGGAAGCCCGCGACAGGGCCTCGAGGCGCACGCCGCAGCTCTCGACGGTGGCCCGACCGCCGGCGCAGGACAGCACCCGGCCCGCGAGCCTGCTGCGGTAGCCCATGAACTCGGCAACGTCCGCATGGGCGGGCCGCTCGTAGAGGTCTTCGGGCGTGCCGGTCTGGCGGATCGTGCCGTCGCGCATGACCACGATGCGGTCCGCCATCGACAGCGCCTCGTCCTGGTCGTGGGTGACATAGACGGTGGTCGAGCCGATGGAGTCGTGGATGCGGCGGATCTCGGCCCGCATCTCGAGCCTGAGCTTGGCGTCGAGGTTCGACAGCGGCTCGTCCATCAGCACCACGGGCGGGCGGATCACGATGGCGCGCGCAATGGCGACGCGCTGCTGCTGGCCGCCCGACATCTGGCCGGGCAGCCTGTCGGCCTGCGCGGTCAGCCGGACCAGCGCCAGCGCCTCGTCGACGCGCCGCTCGGCCTCGCGGCGCGGCACGCGTCGCATGGCGAGCCCGAACCCGATGTTGCGTCGCGCGCTCATGTGCGGGAACAAGGCGTAGCTCTGAAACACCATGCCGAAGCCGCGGTCCTCGGGCGGCAGTTCGTCGATGCGCTTGCCCCCGAGCGAGATGCTGCCGCCGCTGAGCGGCATGAGGCCGGCAATGCAGTTCAGCGCCGTGGTCTTGCCGCAGCCCGAAGGGCCGAGCAGGGCCACGAACTCGCCGGGCTCGACCGCGAGGTCGATGCCCTTCAGCGCCGCGAACCCGCCGAAGTCGCGGCGGAGCCCGCTGAGCCGCAAGGCTTCGCGTTCGGGCGCAGGGCGGGGCACGACGGCCTCGCGCACGGGTGCCGCCATCTGCATTGCCATCGCCTCAGCCCTTGCCGGCACCGATGCGCTGGTCCCAGAGCCCGAAAGCCGTGACCATGCCGTTCGCATCGAGCGGGGTTTCCAACGGGTTGTCGGCGATGAGCCGGTCGTAATCGGCCCGGCCGAACGTACCGATGGCCTCCCGCGAGTCGCCGGGCGCCATGTCGAGCGTCACGCCTTTCACGGCAGGCCCGGGGAAGAAATAACCCTGGTCGTAGGCGAAGGCCTGCTGCTTCGGCTGCAGCATGAAGGCCATCAGGTCGACCAGCACGGCGAGCTTGTCGTCGCCCACACCCTTCGGCACCACCATGTAGTGGGCGTCCGTGACCCAGTGGAACCCGTGCAGCGACGCCACCGCCGCCTCTTTCGGCACGATGCCGAGGACGCGCGGGTTGATGTCCCAGCCGGTGGTCGACACGACGATGTCGCGCGTGCCCTCGCCCAGTTCCTTCATGGTCTGGGTCGTGCCGGCGGGATAATATTCGATGTTGTCGCCCAGCGCCTTGAGGTAGGCCCAGGTCTTGTCCCAGCCGCGGACGGGATCGCGCGGGTCGGCGTCGCCCAGGATATAGGGCAGGCCCATGAGCCAGGTGCGCCCCGGCCCGGAGTTCGACGGCCGCGCGTAGATGAACTTGTTCCTGTTCTGCTTCGTGTAGTCCATCAGTTCGGCGGCGGTCTTCGGCACCGCCTTGACCCGGTCCGGCATGTATTCGAGTAGCGGACCTGAGGGATAATAGCTTACCACGAGGCCGTGGTCGGCCGCGATGGCCTGCATCTTGAGCGCCTGCGGCTGATAGACCTCGTCGAGCTTCGGCAGGTCCGGCAGGTAGGGTTTGAGGTCGAGCCAGATGCCTTGATCGACGCCGGCCGACAGGGCATCGGTGCCGGTCAGTACGAGGTCGATGTCCATGTGGCCGGCGTCCTGCTGGGCCTTGATCTTGGCCGGCAGTTCGGGCGCGGGCGCCTTGGTGAAGACGAAGCGCGCCACCGCATCGGGCTTGGCCCTGCGGTAGGACTCGATCGCCTTCTGGGTCAGCGCCAGGTTGCCCGCCACATCCACGACCGTGATGGTCACGGGGCTTTTCGGCATGGGCAAGGCCGCGCTGGCCCGGCCGGGCAACAGCCCGGCCGAGGTCGCGGCCGCGAGGCCCCCGAGCACATGTCTGCGGTCCACCACCATGTCGTCCCCTCCCGTGTTCGTCGCCTTCTCACGAGGCTTGCCGATGGTGTCCGGGCCAGCCCGGTTCAAAGCTTGTAGGCGGCCTTGGCGAGGCCGTAGGCGAGGTCCTGCGCGAGGCCGTGCGCCTCGTCCTCGTCGAGCCGGTGCTCGGCGACCAGCCGGGCCAGGAACCCGCAATCGACCCGCCGGGCCATGTCGTGCCGCGCCGGAATCGACAGATAGGCGCGGGTGTCGTCGTTGAAGCCGACCGTGTTGGCGAAGCCCGCCGTCTCGGTCGCGGTCTCGCGGAAGCGCCGCATCCCCTCGGGGCTGTCGAAGAACCACCAGGGCGGCCCGAGCCGCAGCGCGGGATAGTGGCCGGCCAGCGGGGCCAGTTCGCGGCCGTACTGCGCCTCGTCGAGCGTGAACAGGATGAGGGTCAGCCGCGGATCGTTGCCGAAGGCGTCGAGCAGCGGTTTCAACGCGTGGACGTAATCGGTCGGCTGCGGCATGTCGGCGCCCTTGTCGGCGCCGAAGCGCGCCAACACCTGCGGATTGTGGTTGCGGACCGAACCCGGGTGGATCTGCATGACGAGCCCGTCCTCGAGGCTCATGCGGGCCATCTCGGTCAGCATCTGGGCGCGGAACAGTTCCGCCGTCTCGGGCGATGCCGCGCCCGACGTCACGCGGCCGAACAGCGCCGCGGCGGCGCCCGCATCGAGGTCGGCCGTGCGGGCCGTCGGGTGGCCGTGGTCGGTCGCGGTGGCGCCGAGCGCCTTGAAGGCGCGGCGCCGAACGCGGTGCGCGTCGCGATAGCCGCCCCACGTCATCGGCTGCCCGGCCAGCGCGACGAAGCGCTCCACGTTGTGGCGGAAGCCGTCGCGATCCGGGTCGACCACGAGGTCGGGCCGGTAGGTCGGCACCACGCGGCCGTGCCAGCCCGAGGCCTTCAGGGTGCGGTGATGCGCGAGATCGTCGAGCGCCCCGTCGGTGGTGGCGATGGCCTCGATGTTGAAGCGGTCGTAGAGCGCCCGCGGGCGCAGCTCGGGTCGTGGCAGGGCATCGGCGATGCGGTCGTAGATACGGTCGGCGTTGCGCTCGGTCAGACGCTCGTCGATGCCGAAGACCTGCTCCAGCGCGTGCTCGAACCAGATCCGGGTCGGCGTGCCCCGGAACAGCGGGAAGTGCCGGGCGAACAGCCGCCAGATCACCCGCCCGTCGGTTTCGCCCGGGCCGCCGTCGCGGCGCGGCACGCCGAGCGCCTCCAGCGGCACGCCCTGTGAATAGAGCATGCGGAACACGTAATCGTCCGGCTTGACGAAAAGCTCGGCCGGGTCGGCGAAAGGCTCGTCCTCCGCATACCAGCGCGGTTCGGTGTGGCCGTGCGGCGACAGGATCGGCAGCGCCGCAACGGCTCCGTAGAGCCGCCGCGCGATGGCGCGGGTGTCGGGCTCGGCCGGGAACAGCCTGTCGGGATGGAGCGGCATGATGGATCCGGCTGCGTGGGATCGTCGCGACGACCCGCTTGAACCCATCCTGAGCTGATATATTAGTATGTCAATGGGGATGCGCCATGGGCCGGACGAGCGTCGCCGAGAACGGCACGAAAGGGATGCAGCCGGCCGGGGCGGTCCCGGCTCGCCCGGCGCGACGCGCCACCACCGCCTCGGGGATCACGGCGCGGCTGCGCGACGATATCGTCGGGATGACACTGATGCCGGGCACGGCGCTCCAGGACAGGGTCCTGTGCGACCGCTTCGGGGTCAGCCGGACCCCGGTGCGCGAGGCGTTGATCCGTCTTTCCGAAGAGGGGCTCGTCGACATCTTCCCCCAGTCCGGCACCTTCGTGTCGCGCATCCCCGTGGCGGCCATCCCCGAAGCCGTGCTGGTGCGCCAGGCCCTCGAGGGTGTCACCGTGGAGGCCGCGGCGATGCGGGCCGGGGCAGACGGCCTCGCCCGGCCCGACCAGGTGCTCGCGCTGCAGCCTGTGCTGGCGGTCCGCCGCGACACGGGAGCCTTCCACGAGACCGACGAGGCTTTTCACGAGGCCATCGCGACCCTGGCCGATCATCCGGGCATTTGGCGGCTTCTGCGCCAGGTCAAGGTGCAGATCGACCGCGCCCGCCGCCTGACGCTGCCGGCGCTGGGCCGGATGGGCCAGGTGATCGAGGAGCACGTCCGCATCCGCGAGGCGATCGCGGCCGGCGACGCCGCTGCGGCACGGAGCGCCATGACGGCCCATCTCAGCGTGGTGATCCCCGACGTCGAACGGCTCAGGGCGCACCATCCCGACTATTTTCTTTGAGGATCCCGACCGATGCGGCAGGGTTGGAGATGGTACGGGCCGGACGCCTATGTGTCGCTCGACGACGTGCGCCAAGCCGGCGCCACCGATATCGTGTCGGCGCTGCACGAGGTCCCGATCGGCGAGGCCTGGACGGCCGAGGCCGTCGCGGACCGCAAGAACCTGATCGAGACAACGCCGCCCGGCCGCACGCCGCTGCGCTGGTCGGCCGTGGAAAGCATCCCGATCCCGGACGCGGTCAAGCGCCGGGGCGCCGCCGCCAAGATCGAGATCGACGCCTGGATCGCCAGCCTCGAAGCCGTGGCGGACTGCGGCATCGGAATCGTGTGCTACAACTTCATGCCGGTGGTCGACTGGACTCGCACCGACATCGACCATCCGATGCCGACCGGCGCCACCGCGATGCGGTTCGACCAGGACCGTTTCGCGGCCTTCGACCTCTACATCCTGGAGCGCATCGGCGCCGAGGCCGACTATTCGGCCGAGGATCGCGCCCGCGCCCGGGCCGTCCACGAGGCGATGTCGGCCGAGGATCGGGCGGCGCTCACCCGCACCATCGCGGCCGCCCTGCCGGGCTCGACCACGGAACCCATGACGGTGCCCGGTTTCCGCGAGCGCCTGGCTCAGTATCGCGACATCGACGCGTCGCGATTGCGGCAGCACCTGGTCTCGTTCCTGGAGGCCGTGACGCCCGCGGCCGAGGCGCGCGGCGTGAAACTGACGCTGCATCCCGACGACCCGCCGCGCCCGCTGTTCGGCCTGCCGCGCATCGCCTCGACGGCCGCAGATTACGCGGCCCTGTTCGAGGCCGTGCCGTCGCCCGCCAACGGCATGTGCTTCTGCACGGGATCGCTCGGTGTCCGCGCCGACAACGACCTGCCCGCCATTGCGCGGCGCTTCGCGTCCCGTATCCATTTCGCCCACCTGCGTGCGACCCGGCGCGAGGGCGATGGGCGCAGCTTCCACGAGGCGGACCACCTCGGCGGCGACGTCGACATGGTGGCGGTGCTGCGCGAACTCGTGGCCGCGGATCGAAGCCGCGCGCCCGACGCCTCGCTGCTGTTCCGGCCCGACCACGGCCATCGCATGCTGGACGACCTCAACAAGCAGGTCAGCCCAGGTTATCCCGCCATCGGCCGGCTGAAGGGCCTGGCCGAACTCCGCGGCATCCTCCACGCGCTTGGCGCCCCGCCCGGGTGAGCCCAGAGAGGCGCCTCGGACTTGCGGCCTCGGGAGTGGTCGCATCGCGCTGCTGCTCGACCGCTACGTCCGGTCGTTCGGCCGTGATAGGCTCGGTCCCGATCGACGGCTCCCGGCTTCCTGGGTTCAGCGCGGCGCCCTCGCCCAACCTTCGCCTTAAGGTTCGCCGAAGAGGAGCATCGATGAAGACCCTGCCCCAACCGATGCGCGCCGCCCTGCTCCTGATCCTGCTCGGGCCTATCGGGATCGCGGCCGCGCAGAGCCCGCCCGCTGCGCCACCGCCCAGCGTGACGGTCGCGAGGCCGGTCGTGAAGGACGTCGTCGAGCATGACGACTACACGGGCCGGTTCAATGCCATCGACTATGTCGAGGTTCGGGCACGCGTGACCGGCTACCTGCAGAAGATCAACTTCCAGGACGGCGCCTTCGTGAGCAAGGGTGACGTGCTCTTCGTGGTCGACCAGAGGCCCTATCAGGCGACCCTCGACCAGGCCAAGGCGGCCGAAGCCTCGGCCAAGGCGCGCGTCTCCTTCTCGCAGACGGACCTCGAACGCGCCCAATCCCTGACCCGAAGCGGCAACATCACCGAACAGACGGCCGACCTCCGCCGCCAGACCGCCCAGACTGCCCAGGCCGACCTCGACAGTGCCCAGGCCAATGTCAAGCAGGCGGCGCTCAACCTCGATTTCACCGAAGTCCGCGCGCCCGTATCGGGCAAGATCAGCCAGCGGCTCGTCACCGAAGGCAACATCGTGGTGGCGGACCAGACCAAGCTCACCACCATCGTGTCGCTCGACCCGATCTACTTCTCGTTCACGGTCGACGAGCGGTCGTTCCTCGACTACGAGCGGAACCTCGATATCGGCATGGGACGCAAACCCGGGCAGACCAACCCCGCCGTGCTGGTGGCCCTGACGGGCGAGGACAAGCCGACCCACAAGGGCGTCCTCGACTTCATCGACAACAGCGTCGACGATGCGACCGGCACGGTCCTGCTTCGCGCCACGGTCGACAACCACGACACGACGATCAAGCCCGGTCTGTTCGGCGTGATCAGCATGCCGGCCTCGCAGACCTACAAGGCGGTGCTGATCCCCGACGAGGCGGTCGCCACGAACCAGGACAAGCGCATCGTCTACGTGGTGGCGGACGACGGCACGGCCTCGGCCCGCGAGGTGCGGACCGGCGGCAAGATCGACGGCTACCGCATCGTCCGCAAGGGGCTCGACGGGTCCGAGACCATCGTGATCTCGGGCCTCACCCGGGTGCGGCCCGGCGCCAAGGTGACGCCCGAGCGCAAGGACCTGCCGCCGTCCCGCTAGTGGTGAGGATCCGACGCTTGGTACCCGATGGGAGTCGCAGGAGACGACCCCTTCTCTGACCTCCAGAAGGTCCGCTTGCTGGCAGCCTGAGTCATCCTCGTTGACGGAGCCTGGCCTGAGAGCGGAGCGCGGATGGGCAAATCTCGCGTCGATTGGGCATAAAAGCACCTATTCGGCACGACGGTGTGTCGAGGTTCGGCTACTCGGGTCTCGATTGGTTTGAAAGTTTGGGAACTAGTTCAACTGTTTCGCCTTCCGCCGGCGTACGTGGTAGGCAAACGAGCATGAGCAAACGCGAGGGAAACCGGCCCGACCGACGGTTCGCGGACGAGGCGTTCACAAGCCACGCTGCCCGCGAGGCCCTTTGCGTGCGACTGCGTTATGTCGGCTCAGGAAACCACAAGCTTCGCCCCGGCGACTACGGCTTCCATCCGAGTCACAACCCCAGGCCATCAAAGTCTCCCTGCGACGAGATTCGCGCGGTTCTGCTTGCGGAAGCTGCGGAGCTGATGCGCCGTGGAATCATGCTCGGCATGGTTAGCCGATTCGACGCAGCGGGAACGCCCAAGTACATATGGGCAGTCGACGACGAAAATGACGTTTACGAGGCCAAGACGCGGCCCGAGCACGAACATGAATATCACGGCTATCGGTTGGGCGATGACGAGCGCGTAATGCGCAGCTACGTACTGAAAGAGTGGAAGCGACGGTGCCGGTAGGACTGGAGTTTAGCCTCACTCCCGAACGTCTCGACGAAGGCAGCTCCGAAGAGCGTGCCGCCTTCGGGCTGTTTTCGGTACGGACCCTTCAACAATCGCTGACCGAGGGCTTCGATTTCTTTGTAAATGGGTTTCGGCAAGGGCCGCTCGTCTCTGGCTACCACTTGGCCGAATGGCTTGTCTGGAACTGGTGGCGGTTGAGGTGGGAGCCGCGCTCTGCGGCTCCAGATTGGTCGCTAGCACACAGCATGACCTCGATCGGGGAAGGCTATATGTGGCCCAACCTTGAGATTTGGTCCGACGGCGTGCGAACGATGCTGATCTCTCAGCCTTCGTCGCGACCGGACGCCAAGCCCTTCCGGTATGTCGGCGCAATTCCGACGGTTGTGCCCTCGACGCTGTTCGAAGCGGCTATCGACGAGTTTCTGCCGCGGGTGATTGGTCGCCTGCGCGAGGAACGCCTCTCGGAGACTAACCTCGACCGACTTTGGCGCGACGTGCTCACCGAGCGCGCTGATCCAGATGCCGCCACGCGACGGCGCCTTGAAGCGTTGATGGGCCGCGATCCTGATGCAGTCGAGGACGATGCCGTTGACCAGCTTATTGCTGATTCGGCGCGTCTCGGCGAAAGCGCCGTCGGCGAGATCGCGGCAGAACGAGCCCGCAACTCCGAGCACTTGAAAGCCGCGCTCACAGCACAGGGTTTAGAGGAGACCGCGCACGCGATCGGCTATGCCGGCTCACCGCGCGATGCACTCACGCTGCAGCCGAATGAGCGCTTGCCACGACACGTCGATGTGCCCGCTTGGAGGCTTGGCTCCGATGCCGCTAATGCGGTTCGCCGGCAAGACCGCCTCGGTGGGGCTTCGCTGAGCGATCAGCGGCTCGCGCAAATGGCAGGGACGACTGCAGCACTCACCGCACGGCCGCGAGGCGACGCCGTCCTATCTTACGCGCTCGACAATGCGACCGGCACCCAATCTTGGATCGTTCTGACGGGGCGTCACGCGACTGCCCGCCGTTTTGCTCTCGCCCGCGTGGTAGGCGATCGGCTGATGCAACATTCGGGCGCGCTACACCCTGCCACACACGCTTATACCTATCGCCAAAAGGCGCAACGCGCATTCGCGGCGGAGCTACTTGCTCCATTCGAGGCTGTAGAGGAGATGCTGCACGGCGACTATTATGAAGATCGTCAACTGGACGCCGCTGATTATTTTTCGGTATCGCCGATGGTAATCAACACGCTCCTGAAGAATCATGGTCGCATCGAGCGTGATCTGCCCGGCGAGGATTTCTACACCGCGGCTGCTTAACAGAAATTCTCGCTTGAGCGAGGCGAGAAAGGCGGTGGCAAAATGATTTCGTAGCGTCCGCTTCAAAGACAGCGACCAAATCGCCTTAAAGACGCGGAGCCGAACGTCGGCTTCTGGACGGTCAGCAACTTCAGCTTTTCAACCAGAGCGGCTGTTGCCGCCGGGTACCCAACGTCGGATGATCACCACTAGGGGGCCGGCCGACGACGACCGCTCCCGATCGCGCCACGCGATCCGCTCCGCCCGGTACGGAAACACCCCTGATGCGCTTCGCCCATTTCTTCGTCGACCGGCCGATCTTCGCGTCCGTGACGTCGATCGTGCTGCTGATCGTCGGCACCGTGGCCTATCTCACGCTGCCGGTGGCGCAGTATCCGGAGATCGTGCCCCCCACCGTGGTGGTGCGGGCCTCCTATCCGGGCGCCAATGCCGAGACGGTGGCGGCCACCATCGCGACGCCGATCGAGCAGGAGATCAACGGCGTCGACAACATGCTCTACATGTCGTCGCTGTCGACCAACGACGGCAACATGCAGTTGACCGTCACGTTCAAGCTCGGCACCGATCTCGATATCGCCAACGTGCTGGTGCAGAACCGGCTCTCGGTCGCGCAGCCCCGGCTGCCGCCCGACGTGCGCAACCTCGGCGTCACCGTGCGCAAGGCGTCGCCCGACCTGATGATGGTCGTGCACATGCTGTCGCCCAACAACACCTATGACCAGAACTACCTATCGAATTACATCTACCTGAACATCCGCGACGAGTTGCTGCGGCTCGAGGGCGTCGGCGACATCACGATCTTCGGCGGCAACGAATATGCGCTCAGGATCTGGCTCGACCCCGACAAGATGGCGGCTTACGGCCTGTCCACCACCGACATCGTCAATTCGCTGCAGGAGCAGAACGTCCAGGTGGCGTCGGGCGCGCTGGGGGCGCCCCCTGCCCCGGCCTCGAACGCGTTCCAGCTCGTGGTGCAGACCCAGGGGCGCTTCAAGGACATCAACGAGTTCAAGCACGTCATCGTCAAGGCATCGGCCGGGCGGCTCGTGCGCATCGAGAACGTCGCCCGGGTGGAGCTCGGCCAGCGAGACTATGTCACCCAGTCGTTCCTCAACGCCCAGCCGGCCGTCGGCATCGGCGTGTTCCAGCGTCCCGGCACCAACGCGCTCGACGCGGCCGATCAGGTCAAGGCCTTGATGGAGCGGGTCAAGAAGGACTTCCCGGCCGACGTCGACTACAGGATCGCCTACAACCCGACCGACTTCATCGCCGCCTCGGTCCACGAGGTCTACAAGACGCTGTTCGAGGCCGTGGCGCTCGTCGTCGTCGTCGTGCTGGTCTTCCTGCAAAGCTGGCGCACCGCGCTCATCCCGGTCATCGCGATTCCCGTGTCGCTGATCGGCACCTTCGCGGTGATGAAGCTGCTCGGCTTCTCGCTGAACAACCTGACGCTGTTCGGCCTCGTGCTGGCCATCGGCATCGTGGTGGACGACGCCATTGTGGTGGTCGAGAACGTCGAGCGCAACATGGCCGAGGGCCTGTCGCCGGGCGACGCCGCCCACAAGACCATGGACGAGGTCGGCGGCGCCGTGATCGCCATCGCGCTGGTGCTGTCGGCGGTGTTCATTCCTACGGCCTTCATCCCCGGCATCTCGGGCCAGTTCTACCGGCAGTTCGCGCTGACCATCGCGGCCTCGACCATCATCTCGATGTTCAACTCGCTCACCCTGTCGCCGGCGCTGTGCAAGCTGCTGCTGAAGGCCCACGCCGATCGGCGGCCGCCGCGCTTCTTCCTGGCGCGCTTCGGACGCTGGGCCGCCGACACGTTCAACCGCGGCTTCGACGCCATGGCGCGGGGTTATGCCCGGGCGGTGGGGGGGCTGACGGGCCGGTTGATCGGTCTCGGCGCCATGCTGGCCGTCTATGCCTGCGTGATCGCCGGCGTGCTGCATCTCGCCAACACCACGCCGACCGGCTTCATCCCGTTGCAGGACCAGGGATACCTGATCACCGTGATCCAGTTGCCCTCGGGCGCCGCGCTGGAACGCACCACGGCGGTGGTGCGGGAGGCGGCGCGGCGGGCCGAGATGGTCGAGGGCGTGGCCAACGCCGTCATCATCTCGGGGTTCGACGGCGCCACCTTCACCAACACCACCAATGGCGCCGTGATGTTCTTGACCCTGAAGCCCTTCGACGAGCGGGTGAACTCCGGCCGCAACGCCAATGCCATCCTGGCCGACGTGCTCAAGGCCACGAGCCCGATCCAGGAAGCCCGCATCATCGCGATCCCGCCGCCCCCCGTGCGGGGTCTCGGCAATGGCGGCGGCTTCAAGTTGCAGGTGCAGAGCCGCCAGAGTTCGGACATCGGCTTCCTGCTCGAAGCCTCGGGCAACATGATCGCGGCTGCCAACAAGGACCCTGCCCTGACCCGCGTGTTCACCACCTTCGGCAACGACACGCCGCAGCTCTTCCTCGACGTCGACCGCACCAAGGCCCGCATGCTCGACGTGCCTTTGACCAATCTGTTCTCGACCCTGCAGGTGAACCTCGGCGGCGCCTACATCAACGATTTCAATACTTTCGGGCGCATTTACCAGGTCCGGGCCCAGGCCGACGCCCCGTCCCGGCTGGAGAACCAGGATATCGAGCGCCTGAAGGTGCGCTCCGCCGGTGGCGCGCTGGTGCCGATGGGGTCGCTGGCGGAGATCCGCACGGTGTCCGGACCGCAGATCGTCCAGCGCTACAACCTGTTCTATTCGGTGCCGGTGCAGGGCGACGTCCGGCCCGGGGTCTCGACCGGGCAGTCCCTCGACGCCATGGAGCGCCTCGCCAAGGACACTCTGCCGCCCGGCCTCAGCACCGAATGGACCGACATCGCCTATCAGGAGCGGGCCGCCGGCAACACCGCCATCTACGTCTTCGCGCTCGGCATCGTGCTGGTGTTCCTGGTGCTGGCCGCGCAATACGAGTCCTGGGCGTTGCCGCTCGCCATCCTGCTGGTGGTGCCGACCGGGGTGCTGGCGGCGCTCGGCGGCGTGCAGCTGCGCGGCCAGGACAACAACATCCTGACCCAGATCGGGCTCATCGTGCTGATCGGCCTCGCGGCCAAGAACGCCATCCTGATCGTCGAATTCGCCCATCAGCTCGAAGGCCGGGACGGCCGCGGACCCGTGGCGGCGGCCGTCGAGGCCTGCCGGCTGCGGCTGCGGCCGATCCTGATGACGGCTTTCGCGTTCATCCTCGGGGTGGTGCCGTTGGCGCTGGCGACAGGCCCGGGCGCCGAGATGCGCCAGGCGCTCGGCACGGCCGTGCTGTTCGGCATGCTGGGCGCCACCGTCTTCGGCCTGTTCCTCACGCCGGTGTTCTACGTGGCGATCCGCAAGCTGCAGCTTCTGGTCACGCGGGGGAGGCGCCCGGCAAGGCCCGAAACGGCGGCGTAGCTCCCGTGGAGCCGCGGGCCGCGCCGCGAGACCTCAGAACAAGCCCTGGATCACACCGTCCCGGTCCACCCCGATGCTCTCGGCGGCCGGGCGACGCGGCAGGCCCGGCATGGTGACGATGTCGCCGCAGAGCGCCACCACGAAGCCGGCCCCGGCCGACAGCCGCAGGTCGCGCACCGGCAGCGTGAAGCCCTGGGGTGCTCCGACCAGGGCCGGATCGGCCGAGAAGCTGTAGGGCGTCTTGGCCATGCAGACCGGCAGGGCGCCGAAACCCTCGGCCTCGAAGCGGGCGAGTTTCTTGGCCGCGACCGGCGCCAGGGCCACGCCGTCGGCCCGATAGATCTCGCGGGCGATCGTCTCGATCTTGCCCGACAGCGGCAGGGCGTCGGCGTAGAGCGGCATGAAGCGGGCCTCGCCCGATCGGGCCAGCACCGCCACGGCGTCGGCGAGGCCGAGTGCTCCCGCCCCACCCTCGGCCCAGTGGCGGCAGAGATGCGCGCCCACTCCGAGCGCCGCGCAGCAATCCGTCACGATGCCGAGTTCGGCCTCGGTGTCGGCCGTGAAGTGGTTGATCGCCACCACCACCGGCACACCGAACTTGCGGACGTTCTCGACATGCCGCACGAGGTTGGCCGAGCCCCGCCGCACGGCATCGCGGTCGGGCCGTCCGAGGTCGGCTTTGGCGACCCCGCCGTGCATCTTCAAGGCCCGCACCGTGGCCACGACAACCGCTGCGTCCGGCGACAGCCCGGCCGAGCGGCACTTGATGTCGAAGAACTTCTCCGCCCCGAGGTCGGCGCCGAAGCCGGCCTCGGTGACGACGTAGTCGGCGAGGCGCAGGGCCGTGTCGGTCGCGACGACCGAATTGCAGCCATGCGCGATATTGGCGAAAGGCCCGCCGTGGACCAGCGCCGGCGACCCTTCGATGGTCTGCACGAGGTTGGGCTGGAAGGCGTCGCGCAGCAGCGCCGTCATGGCGGAGGTCGCCTTCAGGGTTGCGGCCTCGATGTTGGCGCGGGTGAAGCTCTGGCCCACCATCATGCGGGCGAGCCGCGCTTCGAGGTCCGCCAGCGAGTCCGCAAGGCAGAAGGCCGCCATGGTCTCGGACGCCACGGTGAGGTCGAAGCCGTCCTGGCGCACCGCGCCATTGTTGCCGAGGCCCACCACGATGTCGCGCAGGGCGCGGTCGTTCATGTCGAGCGCCCGCCGCCAGGTGACACGGGCCGGGTCGATGCCGAGCGGATTACCCCAGTAGACGTGATTGTCGATCATGGCCGACAGGAGGTTATTGGCGGCCGTGATGGCATGGAAGTCGCCGGTCAGGTGGAGGTTGACCTCGTCCTGCGGCACCACCTGGGCCAGGCCTCCGCCATTGGCGCCGCCTTTCTGCCCGAAACACGGGCCGAGCGAAGGCTCGCGAAGGCAGATCACCGTCGGGCGGCCCGACAAATTAAGCGCGTCGCCGAGCCCGATCGTGGTGGTGGTCTTGCCCTCGCCGGCCGGCGTCGGGCTGATGGCCGTCACCAGCACGAGCTTGCCGCGCCGTTCGGGCAGCGCCCCGATGGCCGCGAGGCTCACCTTGGCCTTGCAGGGGCCGTAGCGATAAAGCGCATCCGGCGCGAGCCCGACGCAGGCTCCGATCGCCTCGATGGGCTGCAGCACGGCGCGGCGTGCGATCTCGGAATCGGTGGCCATGGTCAGGCCCCGATCATCGTCATGCGTTGCCCAACCCGCTTCGCATCCCGCATGCTACCCGTGCCCCGCATCCTGACGCGCGAGACCTAGCCGATGACGGGGGCCGGCGCCATAGCCCACGGCAGCCGGCGGGATGGCGCGACACCGCCGCGAACCCCTGTCCTGCACGGGTGCCGGATCCCCTCGTCTGCCCCGAGGTCGTGTCCGGAAAACCCACGAAGGCCGTCGCTCACGCGGTCGCCCGCAATCCTTTCATGATCCCGGCCCCGGCGGTCGCGGCCGGGATCGGCTCCTGGATCAGCGTCCAATAGCCGGCCGCCGCCACGAGCGCGATCACGGCCCCGGTGATGAAGGCCAGCGAGAAATGCCCGGTCCCCTGCACGATGAAGCCCGTCACGGTGGGCGCGAGCGCGCCGCCGATGTAGCCGCCGAAGTTCTGCATGGCGCCGAGCGAGGCCGTGCAGTTCGCAGGCGCCGCCACCGAGGCCATGGCCCAGGCCGAGGACGAGCACAGGTAGACCAGGAACAGCGAGGCCGAGATGCAGGCGATGGCCAGCGTGTCGCTCGGGGTCTCCGCCGCCACCACGGTGAAGAAGGCCGTGAGGACCAGCGACGACGCCATGGGGATCTTGCGGCTGCGGATCGGGTCGATGCCACGCCGGATCAAGATGTCGACGAGGCGACCGCCGAAGACTCCGCCCGCGACTCCGAACGCGAAGGGAATTGCGGCGATCCAGCCCGTCTTGCCGATGGTGAAATGGCGCTCGATCTCGAGGTAGCTCGGCAGCCAGGCCGTGTAGAGCCAGGTGACGTAGATGCAGCCGAAGTAGCCCATGATCATGCCCCAGGTGGTGCGATAAGCGAAGAGCCGCTTCCAATCGCTCCAGGTCACGCGCGACGCCACACCCGGCGCGTCGCCCTCGCCGAGGAAGGCGCGCTCGCCGGCGTCGAGGTCGACCTCGCGCGGGTTGCGGAACACGACATAGACCACGGCCGCCAGCGCCAGCCCGGCCACTCCCATGGTCACGAACATGGCCCGCCAGCCGAAGCTCAGCATGATGGCCGTGAGCAGCGGCAGGGCGATGAAGCTGCCGAGCGAGGAGGCGCAATTCCAGATGCCGGTCGCGGTGCCGCGCTGGCGGATGTTGAACCAGTCGCGCGAGACGCGAGCGCAGGTCGGAAAATGCGGTGCCTCGCCGGCCCCGAGCACGATGCGGGCACCAACGAACTGCCAGAAGGACGTCACGGCGCCGCCCAGCATCTGCCCGAGCGACCAACAGGTGAGGCCGATCGTCAGCATCAGCCGCGGCCCGAGCCGGTCGGCCAGGGCGCCCGCCGGCAGTTGCGAGAAGGCATAGGCCCAGAGGAAGGCCGATAGCAGCAGCCCCATGTCCTGTATCGTCAGCCCGAGGTCCTGGCGGATCAGCGGGTTCGCGACCGCGAGCGTCGCCCGGTCGACGTAGTTGATGACTCCGGCGGTCACCAGCAGGGCCAGAGAAACGGTCTGGATACGCTTCAGGCGCGGCGTGGCGACGAGTTCGGCCATGAGCGTCCTCCCTGATTCGGGCGCCATGGGCGGGCGCTCCGGTCCGGCCGGCCGTTGTCGGCTCATGTCGGACGAAGCGCCATTCTGCACCGATTCCGCTCGGGCGGAAGAGTGTTATCCGCCTCGAGGTTGCGCGTCGCGACCGGGCGGAGCATCGAACGCTTCACGGTCGACACGGTGCCGGGCACCTTCGCGGGCATCGCCACGGGCTCAACGCGGTCGTGACGACGGTACCGGCGCCAATGGTGCCGGGGTGGTCTTAGAGCAGCGCCCGTGGAAGGTGGGACATCGGCATGGTAGGCTCACCCCCATGGCCCCGACCGACGACCAGATCCTGACCCGCTTCCGCGCCGCGCTTGACGCCGCCTACGGCGCGCGCATCGAGCGCGTGGTGTTGTTCGGCTCGCGGGCAAGGGGCGACGCGCGACCGGACTCGGATTATGATGTGGCGGTGTTCTTGAAGGAGATGGGCGGTTTCGGAGATGAGTTGAGGGCTATCGTGGACATCGAAACCGACATCCTTTGGCATACGGGCACCGTCATCAACGCCCTGCCGCTCGCGGAAGGCACGTACAGGGACAGCACAGGGTTCATGGCCGAAGTGCGCCGCGATGGCGTCGACCTGTGACGCCGGAAGCCGCAGCTCATCTGCAGAGGGCCGAAGTCGAGTTGCAGGACGCGCGCCGCGCTTTCTCTCACCAGCTTTTCAGGATAGCGGCTCGTGGAGCTTATTATGCGGCGTTTCGTGCGGCGGACGCCTTCATCGCCGAGCGCACGGGCAAGGTCGCCAAAACGCACAGCGGGGTACGCAGCGAATTCTCGCGCCTTTGGCGGCAGACCCCCGGCGCGGATCCAGGAGCCATGAAGGTCCTGCCGCGCGGTTACGCCTTCAAGGAGTCGGCCGATTACGGCTTTGGTCCGGGCGATGGGGCATGGGATCGGGACGCCGCCGACCTGATCGAGGAAGCGACACGTTTCGTCAAATGCGTCACTGCGCTGCTGTCGGGGCCCTCGAAGTTGCCTGAGGGCTCGTGATGACCAACGCGATGTCAGATCGACTTGCTGCTTGGTGATGGCGTGTGGCAAACGCCGATCACTGTGCGGGCGAACAATTCTGAGAACGATCCATGGCTGGCTCGACATTCAAGACAAACCCCTTCTCGCTTCAGGAACTGCTGAAGGAGTGCGACCACGGACAGCTCCAGCTGCCGGATTTCCAGCGAAGCTGGGTTTGGGACGAGGACCGCATCAAGAGCCTGATCGCCTCAGTTTCGCGGTCCTTTCCCATCGGGGCGCTCATGACGCTCGAGACGGGCGGAAACGTCGATTTCAAGCCTCGACCCATCGAAGGTGCGCCGGACAAGGCCGCCAGAACTAATCAGGCCTCAGGCCCTGCTGCTGGACGGCCAGCAGCGCATGACGTCACTGTATCAGGTCAGTCTTCGCGGACAGGTGGTGCAGACCATCACGCCAAAACAGAAGCGCGTGAACCGCTGGTTCTACATCGATATGCAGATGGCACTCGATCCGACTGCAGAGCGTGAGGAGGCCATCGCTTCGTTACCCGAAAGCAAGATCGTCGCCGAGGACTTCGGTCGGAGGGTCGTTCTCGACCTCAGCACGCGGGAGAAGGAACTGGAGCACCTCATGTATCCCGTCTCGATGCTCTTCCGTTGGGACGAGTGGCAGAGGGCATTCATCGACCAGGCGATGAAGCAGGGTGGCATCGACAACGAGAAATGGCTTCTCATCTCGCGCTTCAAGGAGCAGGTGCTCGACAACATCGCCCAGTATCAGGTCCCCGTCATCGCGCTCAGCTCCGACACGACCAAAGAGGCCGTCTGCATCGTCTTCGAGAAGGTCAACACCGGTGGAAAAGCGCTCGATGCCTTCGAGCTCGTGACGGCCATCTATGCGGCGAACGGGCATGAGCTTCGGCGCGACTGGTTCGGGAAGGGCGGGGAGATCGGCCGCCAGCACCGACTGTCTTCGACGCTCCGCCTCGCCGATCAGGACTCCGGCATCTTGTGCAACGTGTCCAACACGGACTTCCTCCAAGCCATATCGCTGTTTCACACACGAGACCGAAGGAGGGATGCAGAGAACGAGGGCAAGCAGGGCAAGGAGCTTCCCGCCGTCACCGGCAACCGCCAAGCCTTGCTGAACCTTCCCCTCGCGGCCTACCGCAAGTACCAGGATCGCGTGGAACTCGGCTTCAAGCGCGCGGCGAAGTTCTTGCACACGCTGCACATCTATCGGCTTTTCGACCTGCCCTATCAGTCGCAAATCGTGCCGCTCGCCGCCATCCTGGCCGATATCGGAGAGGCTTCCGAGCACGAGGCGAACCGTACCAAGCTCACCCAATGGTACTGGAGCGGCGTCTTCGGCGAACTCTACGGCTCTGCTGTCGACACGCGCATCGCCCGCGACTTCATGGAGGTCCCCGCTTGGCTCAACGGCGGCGATCTTCCTTCCACGATCCGAGAGGGGACGTTTCGCGCCGATCGCCTCAGGACGATGCGGATGCGACTATCGGCTGCCTACAAGGGCGTGAACGCGCTTCTGATGAAGCAGGATGCCCGGGACTGGCGCTCAAGCCAGAAGTTCGATCACAGCGTCTTCTTCGATGAGAACGCAGACATTCACCACATATTTCCGAAAGTCTGGTGCCAAACGAAGGGGATCAAGCCGGCCATCTTCGACTCGATCATCAACAAAACGCCGCTGTCCTCCAAGACGAACCGCCTCATCGGCGGGGATGCCCCGTCCAAGTACCTGGCGAAGCTGGAAGCCGGCGGCGTTGGAACGCCCTCAATCAGCCCGGCCGCTCTCGACAACTACCTCAAGTCGCACCTGATAGACCCCGCGCTGCTGCGCGCCGACGATTTTGATGGCTTCGTGCGGGATCGGCAGAAGCGTCTTCTGAACCTGATCGAGTCCGCAACCGGTCAGGCCATCCTGCAAGGCGAGGAGGTCAGGGAAACGGAGGCCGAGGTCGACGAGGAGACGGCCGAGGCCGAGCGCACCATCGCTGCCTGATCGGAAAGCTGGGGTGGTCTTGGGAGGTAGAGCGCCTCGGCGCCTTCAGCTCGCGCCTGTGACACCATCGGGCGATAGCGATATGATCGATGGCCAGAGGTCGGCTCGGGAAGGTCAGCCATGAATCTCCATAACGCTCCGACCGCGGACGAAGCGCAGGGACAGGCTACGTTCGGCATGGCGAACTTGCGCAAAGAACGGACCGGCCTGCCTTTCATCGTCTTCATCTCTCAGAAAGACGGTGCCCGGCACGACGTCAGGGTGAAGGTGGCACCCGGTCCGAAGATGCGCGTCGACCAGATGAGTTCCTACTCCCTCCGTCCGTTCGGCCTGATGGAGGGCAGCGGGTTGACGTCCGCAGAAGAAGCCCTGCTTCAGCGATGGCTGGACGTCAACCTCGCGGTCGTCGTCGCTTACTGGAACGGCGACATCGAATATACCGAGGACGCCCTGGAACAGCTCAAGAGCCTGTGAGACCGACCTGAGATTGCCGTCCCTGAGGTGCCGGAGGGGTCGCCTTCCCATCCCGGCGCGCGAGAGGTTGCGGCAGCGGTCGCGATCCCGGGCGGCAGATTTGGTTGGCGCTGCGCCGCGCTCCCCTCTAAGCTGCATGGCAGATCATCGTCTGCAGCATTGGTTTCCAGGAGCGTTCCATTCCGACGACCCCTGCTCCGACCCCACCGCCGGACATCCTCAGGATCGAGGACTTGAGGGTCGGCTTCGCCATGCAGGGCGGTGCCGCCGAAGTCGTCTCGGGCGTGACGTTCCGCGTCCCGGCCGGCAAGACCGTAGCCCTGGTGGGCGAATCGGGATCCGGCAAGACCGTCATCTCCCAAACCGTCATGGGCCTCCTGCCCCGGAACGGTCTCGTGCTCGGCGGACGCATCCTGTTCACGGACCCGAGGAGCCCCGGGGTCCCGGTCGACCTCGCGACGCTGCGGCGGGACGGGCCCGAGATCCGCGCGCTGCGCGGCAGCCGCATGGGCATGATCTTCCAGGAGCCGATGTCGTCGCTGTCGCCGGTCCACACCATCGGCAGCCAGATCCGCGAAGCGCTGATCCTGCACAGAAAGGTCACGACCGAGGAGCAGCGCGACGAGGTCCGCCACATGCTGGGCCTCGTCGGGTTCAAGGATCCCAAGCGCGCCTACAAGATGTATCCGTTCGAGTTGTCGGGCGGGCTTCGTCAGCGCGCCATGCTGGCCATGGCGCTGATCTGCCGGCCGGCGCTGCTCATCGCCGACGAACCCACCACGGCGCTGGACGTGACGATCCAGGCCCAGGTGCTCAACCTCATGCGCGACCTCCAGAGCGAGCTCGGCATGGCGATCTTGCTGATCACCCATGACCTCGGCGTGGTGGCCAACATGGCCGACGAGGTCGTGGTCGTCTATCACGGCGAGATCACCGAGGCCGGAACGGCCTCCGACATCTTCCGGCGGCCGCAGCACCCCTACCTCAAGGCGCTCCTGAAGGCGCTGCCGCATTTCGACATGAGGCGCGACGAGCGCCTCGTCGCCTTGCGCGACAGCGGCGCCGACCTCCACGCGCTGGTGCCGTTACGCAAGGCGGGCTCGGCCGCCCAGACGGCCCCGCTGCTCAGCATCCGCAATCTGCGCAAGTCCTTCACCATCAAGGGCGGGGGC